>CALAGS010000001.1 GCA_937891665.1 uncultured Burkholderiales bacterium
TTTTCACTTATACTCGTGAGCTTTGCGGAACCAAGGGTATCTGTAACCTGGTTGTCAACAAACATGGTCAGAATACCGCCACAAGATTTTGAGGACGATGGTGACGTCAATGGTGCTGAAAATTTCAGGCCCCTGACAGCTGAAGAAGTTCATAAGTTACGACTTCAGCAACCCCTTCTCTCTCTTTGGCGTGTGGTTTTGGCGCAAGTTGTGGTTGGTTTGGCTGTTGCGGCGCTCACTTGGCTCTTCACAGGGCGGTTTTCGGCAGCATGGTCAGCGGCTTACGGTGCTTTGGCGGTGGTTGTTCCTGCAGCTTTGTTTGCGCGAGGCCTCACCAGCAAAGCCACCACCTTGAATTCAGGGACTGCGGTTTTTGGATTTTTGTTGTGGGAAATGGTTAAGATCGGTCTCACAATTGCCATGCTTTATGCGGCAATCTGGCTGGTCAAAGATTTAAGTTGGCCTGCCATGTTGGTGGGACTTGTGGTCACAATGAAGGTTTATTGGGTGGTGTTTGCTTGGCGCAAAGTGTTTCACCCTGAAGCCCACATTGCAACTAAGTTGAAAAGTTAAAGTTAATTTTTAAAGAGCCTAGAGAATGTCAGCTGCAAACGCTCCCAGCGCCGGTGAATACATTGGCCACCACCTAAAGCATCTCCAAAATAAAGAGATGTCAGGTGTGATTGACTTTTCAGTCTTCAACATTGACTCTATTTTTTGGGGCATATTTCTAGGCGTTGTGGGTAGCTTCTTGCTTTGGAAGGCTGCCAGCAAAGCCACTTCGGGTGTGCCCGGCCGCTTTCAGGCTGCTGTCGAAATTTTGTATGAAATGGTCGATACACAAGCCAAAGGTATCATTCACAACGCTCAAAGCCGCAAGTTGGTTTCGCCTTTGGCCTTGGCGGTTTTCGTTTGGATTTTCTTGCTCAACGCCATGGACTTCTTGCCAGTTGACTTGTTCCATTCCTTGTTTGTCTTGACGGGTCTTGACAGCAGCATTCATTATTTCCGCGTTGTGCCTACAGCCGACTTGTCCACCACGCTGGGCATGTCTGTGTCTGTTTTGCTAATTTGTGTCTACTACAACATCAAAATCAAGGGTTTTGGCGGCTGGTTTCATGAGTTGACCACAGCCCCCTTCGGTGCGCACCCCATTTTGTGGCCCTTCAATTTTGTGTTCCAAATGATTGAATTCGTCGCCAAAACCGTGTCACACGGCATGCGACTGTTCGGCAACATGTATGCCGGCGAACTGATTTTCATGTTGATCGCTTTGATGGGTGGCACGGCCGCCTTGTCATTGACAGGTATCTTGATGCCTATCGGTCATGTGATCGCTGGCTCTATTTGGGCCATCTTCCATATCTTGATCGTGGCTTTGCAAGCCTTCATTTTCATGATGTTGACCTTGGTCTACATCGGTCAAGCGCACGATGCTCATTGAGCGTCAATTTCAGGTTTTTTTCTTCACTTTTTTTCATCATCCATAGGAGCAATTAAATGGAACACGTCCTCGGTTACGTCGCACTGGCATCTGGTCTCATCATCGGCATGGGCGCGATTGGCGCTTGTATCGGTATCGGCATCATGGGCAGCAAATACCTCGAAGCAGCTGCTCGTCAACCCGAATTGATGAACGAACTTCAAACCAAAATGTTCTTGTTGGCTGGTTTGATCGACGCGGCTTTCCTGATTGGCGTTGGTATCGCCATGATGTTCGCATTCGCGAACCCGTTTGTTCTGAAGTAATTCCTGCAACAACCATAAGAAAGGTGTTGCCGTGAGCATCAATGCAACGCTGTTTGTTCAAGCCATTGTTTTTGCAATCTTGGTTTGGTTCACGATGAAATTCGTGTGGCCACCCCTTGCAGCCGCATTGGATGAACGAGCTCAAAAAATCGCCGACGGCCTCGCCGCTGCTGACAAAGCCAAATCTGAACTCGCCGCTGCCAACCAGCGTGTCGATGCCGAATTGGCCACCTCACGCAACGAAACGGCTATTCGCTTGGCTGACGCCGAGCGCCGTGCTTTGACGATCATCGAAGAAGCCAAAGCCCGCGCCACTGAAGAGGGCAACAAGATCATTGCTGCAGCCAAAGCTGAAGCAGAGCAACAAACGGTGAATGCCCGTGAAACTTTGCGTGAGCAAGTTGCGGCATTGGCTGTGAAGGGCGCCGAACAGATTCTCCGCAAGGAAGTCAATGCCGGTGTTCACGCTGATCTGTTGAACCGTCTGAAGACCGAGCTGTAAAACTTAACAGTCCGAGAAGACCATGGCAGAACTTGCAACCATCGCCCGTCCGTACGCTGATGCGCTTTTCAAAGCGCAAACAGCCGACCTCGCGGGTACTGCAGCTTGGCTCGACGAGCTTGCCGCAGTTGCGAGCAACTCGCAACTGTTGCAATTCTCTGAAAACCCCAAGGTGACCGACGCACAAGTGTTCGAGCTGATTTCTGGCGTTGTGAAAAACACGTTGCCAGCAGCAGCCCAGAACTTTTTGCGTTTGGCCATTGAAAACCACCGACTTGTGGCCTTGCCTGAAATTGCCAGTCAATTTCGCGCATTGAAAAATGCACAAGGCGGCACAGCCGATGCGATTGTTCACAGTGCTTTCCCCATTGAAGCAGCCGCTTTGGCTGATCTGTCTGGAACACTTGAAAAACGCTTTGGCCGCAAACTCAACGTCAGCGTTGAGATCGATGCGTCACTCATTGGTGGCGTTCGCGTGGTCGTGGGGGACGAGGTGCTAGACACTTCCGTCAAAGCCCGTCTGGAACAAATGAAAGCGGCTCTCACTGCTTGATGCAGCGAGAGGCCTGACCTATTTAAAGAAAGAAGGAAAGAGTCATGCAACTCAATCCAGCAGAAATTTCTGAGCTGATCAAGAGCCGAATTCAAGGTTTGTCTTCTGATGCAGACATCCGTAACCAAGGCACCGTCGTGTCCGTAACTGACGGTATCGTGCGCGTGCACGGTTTGTCAGACGTGATGCAAGGCGAGATGCTTGAGTTCCCTGCTACTGCCGCAGGTATTGCTACCTTCGGTTTGGCTTTGAACTTAGAGCGTGACTCTGTTGGCGCCGTGATTTTGGGCGAGTACGAGCACATCTCTGAAGGCGACACAGTCAAATGTACTGGCCGCATTTTGGAAGTGCCCGTGGGCCCCGAACTCATTGGCCGCGTGGTCAACGCATTGGGTCAGCCGATTGACGGCAAAGGCCCCATCAACGCCAAGATGACCGACGTGATCGAAAAGGTTGCGCCTGGTGTGATCGCCCGTAAATCAGTTGACCAGCCTATGCAAACTGGCTTGAAGTCCATTGACTCCATGGTGCCTGTGGGTCGTGGTCAACGTGAATTGATCATTGGTGACCGTCAGACTGGTAAAACAGCTGTGG
>CALAGS010000002.1 GCA_937891665.1 uncultured Burkholderiales bacterium
TATTCGTCTTGATTCAGTCACAACTCAATGGCATTCTTAGGAGATTGATTCAATGGTTGTAGGGAAGTTTTTTGAAATGAACAATGAGTTTTATATTCCGGGTCAGGTAGCACTGATTACTGGGGGCAATGTTGGCATTGGACGAGTCACGGCCATTGAACTGGCTAAAAAGGGTTTTAAAGTCGTCATTGCGGGCCGTTCTCTTGAAAGAACGCAGCCTGTTTTAGATCACATCCAATCACTCAACGTTGACGAGCAACCCTTATTTTTGCCTTTAGATTTAGGAAGCCTTGCTTCGGTCAGAGAGTGCGCGCAACTTTTTAATCAGCTCAATTTATCCTTGCACCTCCTAATCAATAACGCAGGGGTGGCTGGCCTGAGGGGCCTCACCAAAGATGGATTCGAGATGACGTTTGGCATCAACCATTTGGGTCACTTTTTGCTGACTCAATTGCTGCTGGAGAAATTGCAAGCTTCAGGTCCTTCTCGCATCGTGACAGTGTCAAGCCGAGCCCACAAGCGAACTGCTGGTATTGATTGGGATGCCTTGCGTCGGCCCACCCGTTCATGGACAGGCATTGACGAATACGCGGTTTCAAAATTAGCCAACTTGCTCTTTAGCGCAGAGCTTGCAAAACGCCTTCAAGGAACTTCTGTATCTACATACTCTCTGCATCCTGGCGTTGTAGATACTGAAATCTGGCGCGCCCTGCCCAATTGGGCCCGTCCGCTGTTAAGGCTTCGTGGTTTTCTAACCGCAGAGGAAGGGGCTCTGACAACTTTGCACTGCGCAATGCATGCACCACAACATGAGTCGGGGTTGTATTATGCAGACTCGAAACCAAGAGAACCTGCAGCACTGGGGCGAGATTCTAAATTAGCAGCGGAGCTTTGGAGACGCAGCGAAGCTTGGATTAGTCAATATTAGGACAATTTAAAAGGAGCCACCCATGCTTGTACGCCTCTTGTATGTCAGCCAACCAGTTGGCCCCATTACAACGACAACGACCACCTTAATTTTAGAAAAATCTACTGCGTACAACAAAAGAGAAAATATCACGGGTGTTTTATGTCAAGGCTCAGGCTTGTGGCTACAAGTCTTGGAAGGCGAGAGATCCCAAGTTAACTTGCTTTACGCTCGCATCATGTCTGATCGAACTCACCGAAATGTTGAACTGCTGTCCATGGAAGAAATTACACACAGACGCTTTGGGCAATGGTCTATGGCGCTTGTCTATTTATCCAAAGATGACCCCTTGGTTCAGATGGCTCACCCAGAGTTTGACCCCTACACAGCTTCAGCCAAGGATGCGTTTTTTATCTTAGATGAACTGATTAAAACAGGCAGCCCAATCGTTAACTCGTAACGCCTGTTTAATCTTCTACTTCGCTTCCGCGATCAAAATCTTTCAGCAACGCATAACGCTGATTTCTTTGTTCTTGAACCATGCGAATAACGCGCTTCATTGGCACACCCACCAAAGCAAGCGCATGAGTGGCCAACATCAAAGAGCCTTCAATTGTTTCGGGTACGACTTCTGCAGCCCCTGCTGCTTGTAGTTTCTCCAAGTCCAAATCGTCTTGTGTTCTAACAATGACGGGAACTTGAGGCGCATGCTCTTTGGTCAGTGCAAGCACTCGCATTGCAGATGCATTTTCCAAATATGTCACCACCACAGCACTGGCTCTCACCAGCCCCACCGCCATGAGAGACTGCAAGCGTGCTGCATCGCCATAAACAACTTGCTCTCCATGAGACTGTGCTCGCCTTACTCGGTCTAGATCCAAATCTAGGGCCATGTAGGGAACTTTTTGAGTCTTCAATAGCTTGGCTAAGTTTTGGCCACATCGCCCATAACCACAAATGATGATGTGCTTTTCGATGTCTATGCTTTTCTGGGCAATTTGAGTCATTCCTAAAGATTGCTGCAACCAATCGCTAGCCGACCATTTCATGACCCATTCGTTGGCGTTCATGATGATGAAGGGCGAAACCAACATAGACAGCACCATGCTGGCCAGCACTGGGTTTAGCCAGTCTGCAGGAATCAATTGATTTTGACCGCCCAGAGTGAGCAACACAAAACCGAACTCCCCTGCTTGCGCCAAATACAAACCAGTGCGCAAAGAAATACCTTCGCTGGCACCACTCAATCGAGTGAGGGCCGCAATGAGTCCGAATTTAAAAATAACCGGCACCGTGAACAAGAACAAGACAAACGCCCATCGATCCCAAATAATGCGCCAGTCAAGCATCATGCCAATGGTGATGAAGAACAGGCCAAGCAAGATATCGTGAAACGGCTTGATGTCCAACTCCACTCGGTGCTTGAATTCAGTTTCAGAAATCAACATGCCCGCTATAAAAGCGCCCAGTGCCAAGCTAAGTCCGGCAAGCTCAGTGAGCCAAGCCAAGCCCAATGTAATCAACAAGACGTTCATCACAAAAAGCTCTTCGCTTTGGCGACGAGCCACCAGTAGCAGCCACCAACGCATCAGCCTTTGGCCACCTGTCAGCAACAAGGTAATCAATGCTGCGCCTTTGAGCGCAGCCAGTAACAAAGCGGGTATCAATTCCTCTGGTGGCGCGTTGAGGGCAGGAATGAGCACCAACAATGGCACGACCGCCAAATCTTGGAAGAGCAACACGCCAACCACACGCTTGCCATGCTCAGTGTCCAGTTCCAGTCTGTCAGACATGAGCTTGATCACAATGGCGGTGCTGCTCATGGCCAAAGCACCCGACAAAGCCAGCGCCGTCTGCCAGCTCATCTGCCACAAAGTGGGTGCCAGGCTATTTAAAAACACTGACCCCAGTGTGATCAACGCGATGGTGAACACCACTTGGAGAACACCCAATCCAAACACATGTTTTCTCATCGACTTCAACTTGGGCAAATTGAATTCCAAGCCAATGACAAACATCAGAAAGACCACGCCAAACTCGGCCAGATGGCGGATGCTTTCGGAGTTTTGCGCCAAAGCAAGTGCGTTAGGGCCGATTAGGACGCCGACTAGCAAATAGCCCAGCATAGGCGGTAGCTTCAGCAGACGACAGCCCACGACACCCAACACGGCGGCCAACAGGTACAAAAGCATTAATTCCAAGGATGTCATAAGGCTATCCTAACTAAATAAACCGGCTTTTGGCTA
>CALAGS010000003.1 GCA_937891665.1 uncultured Burkholderiales bacterium
AACCAGAAATGGATTTTCCGGCTCGCGTTATCAATATCAAAATCGAGAATGACCAGTTGCGTGCACGCCTGGACAAGCTTGAATAAAGGAACTCAACATGAGCACCCAACCCACCACGGGCGGACACGATCATGGCCACCACGATGAGCATGCTGCGCCCGCAGCTCATGCAGCTTCGCCTGCCAATGCAGACAACGATGAATTAGAAGGCATCAAAATGGTGGCGCTCGAGTCGGCAGAGCTGGCCACCCGCTCTGCCAACCTGGCTGTGGGCGCAGGCGAAAACATGAAAAAAGCCACGCACAATCTTGAAGAGCTCATGAAGGTCAACAAGAAACAACAACAAATCTTGTTGGGCATTGCATGTGGCTTGATGTTCATCACGGCCCTGGTCTTTGCAACCTCCATCTTCAGCTTGAAATCACGCATCACGCAAATGGACACCATGTTGGGTGCCTTAAGCAAGCGTGTTGTTGAGTTGAACGACACCATTGAATTGGTCAGCTCGGTCAACGAGGGTCTGCAAGAAATGGTGTCCAAACAAGATGACATGACCAAGATGCAAAGCGCCTTGGAAACACGCCTCGCAGATGCCATTAAAAAGGCAGAAAGTGTGCCTGAAAGAACGGCCCAGCAGGTGGGCGAAAAGGGCCAAGTCTTGGCCGATCAGGTGAAGGCTTTAGAAAGCCGTTTTGTTCAACAATCCAGAGCCATGAATGCACTGGCAAGTCAAGTGACCGGGTTAAAGGGCGCCGTCGGTGAAACAGGTGGTTTCAAGAAAGAAATGGAAAAATTGGCAAGCCTCCAAAAAGAGCGTCAGGCTGCCGATAACATGGTTGCAGCCAAGGCCGCCGCAAACAACAACGCCGCCAATCAGGCCGCGATAAACGCTGTCAAGCAACGCGAAAAAATGGTGCAATACCCCCGCGCTCAACAGGAAACGACCCCTGTGGGTACCGGCGGTGTTCTAAGTTCCAAGCCCTGATTCAGCATCCGAATTGGCCACGGGCAATGTGCCCTGGCGCAAATCGTATTTGTTGAGCTTTTCAATCAAGGTGGTGCGCTGCAAATTAAGCAGTCGCGCCGTTTGAGACACATTGCCATCGGTTCGGTTCAAGGCTTGCACAATGAGGTCTCGCTCAATGTCTGCCAAGCGGTCTTTCAAAGAAAGCCCTTCGGGCGGCAAACTGGGCAAACCCTGCGCCAGCATGATGATGTCTTCCACCTCATTGTGCAAATCCATGGCCAAAGGGGGCGCAGGATTGGCAAAGGGGTTCATCACATCGGCGTTGGCGCTGTGGTGCAGGTCTTTGTCACTGATGGGAGCCACAATTTCAAGTGAATCCACAATGGGTGTACTCACACGCTCGGCCTGAAGCTTGCGCAAACCTTTGGGCAACAAAGAAGAAGGCACGGTTGCCAAACTTAACAACTGTCCGCTGAACAAGGTATTGAAGCGATCGACCAAGTTGGACAATTCACGCACATTGCCTGGCCAAGCATAGTCCTTCAAAGCTTCTATGAAGTCCGTGGTAAACGTGATCGGTGTCTGGCCTTTGCTTGCAAAATGATCTGCAAAATGCGCCAGCAAGGCCGGCACATCTTGAGCCCTTTGGCGCAAAGCGGGCGTATTCAAGGGCAAGACATTGAGTCGGTAGTACAAATCTTCCCTGAACCGACCGCTCTCAATCTCGGCCTCTAAATCTCGGTGCGTGGCCGCCACAACGCGCACATCAACTTCCACCGATTTCAAGCCACCCACAGGGTCCACCGTTCGCTCTTGCAGCACGCGCAGCAACTTAACTTGCATGTCCAAAGACAAGTCGCCAATTTCGTCTAAAAAGATGGTGCCGCCATGGGCCAGCTCAAACCTGCCAATGCGGTCGGCCATGGCGCCTGTGAAGGCGCCCTTGCGGTGCCCAAACAATTCGCTTTCTAGCAAATCTTTGGGAATGGCGGCGCAATTGATGGGAACAAAATTTCCGCCACTTCGGTCGGATTGATCATGCAAGGCTCTGGCCACCAACTCCTTGCCCGTGCCACTTTCGCCCGTAATTAAGACGGTGGCGGTAGAACAAGCCACCCGTTCAATCAAATGGCGAATGGCCTCAGCGCCAGCACTGGCGCCAATAAAGGCTTTGGATAGACTCTTTTTTGCCATGCTGGGTGGAACAAATGATCCTGAATTGTCTCAAAACACCAATGTATTGCAAAATTGGCAAAAAATGGCATAAACGTCGGAAAACCGTCAGACACCTTCTCCTTTTCACAACAAGC
>CALAGS010000004.1 GCA_937891665.1 uncultured Burkholderiales bacterium
TGCGCAGCCGCCAAATCGATGCCATGGTGGTGGACATGCACCGCGTGATACCGAGCGCTGACCTCAACATCGAATCGCTGGTTGAACTCAAGGCTGGCTTTGTGGTTCGTGACACGCATCCTCTGGCCAGCAAGAAGTCAATCAGCCTGTCAGATGTGTTGCGCTTTCCAGTGGCGTGCATTCCGCTTTCGGATGAGGTGGCACGCTTACTGGTAGATCAATATGGCCTACAGGCTAACCCCTCTGAAATGGTTGCCCTGCGCTGCGACGATATCAATGGTCTGCTTGCCACTGTTGCGCAAACAGACGCCATCTATCTGGGGGTGATTGCAGCGGCACGTAACCGGCTTAAGGACGTAAGCTTGGTTGAACTGCCCCTCAAACCCCACTTAAAGGCCACCGCGCGCTTTGCCTATGTGACGCTTGCAGGGCGAACTGAAGCGCCGGCGATGGCCTATTTCCGCCAGTTCGTGCGCGCGCATTTGAATGAACAGAAAGTGCCTGAATAGGAAAGGTGCCGCAGGCATCAAAAACAACCGCCTTGATTTTCATTGCCCAAACACCAGTTCCTTCACTTGATCAAGTCGGTGGCATGTCCTTACCGAGGAAAAATGCGCGACGCAATCGGCTTCACAGCATAGTCTGTTTGAAACTTACAGTCTGCTGTGTTGGTTGAACTCAGTTGTTTGCAGCGATCTGAAATGCTGGTGGGTGTTGGCTTCTGGCCTTTTTCCACCCAGTTCAACAAGGCTTCAAAAAGAGGCGGGTAGTGTGCATCACCCCAATAGCTGTGTTCACTCGAATTCACAAAGACTTGAACAAGCTGATCGGCTTTACCAGATGCTGTCATTTTTTGTCGCAAAACGCTTTGGCCTTCAACCATCACAGTGGCGTCACCGATGCCGTGTCCGCTGACAACGGGCACAGCAAATTTGCCTTGGTAGTCGACATCGGCTGCAAATCTTGCCACGGCTTGCGGATCTGCTTGCAAACGTGGAATGGATGCGTTCAATTTGGCATCGTCAGAAGAGCCGCTGTACTTGACGTTGGCATTGCCAAACGGGCTGACCCCCCCATTTTTTGTAACAACATCTTGCAGTGAGAATGTGCCCCAGCTCAAGTGACTCATGACCGAGCGCTCTGGAATTTTGAGAACATCCACAATGGTTTTGAGCTTTTGAGCTTGAACGGGGGTTCGTTGTGCAGCAGGTGTAGAAGTTCCCAGACACTCATTGGCTCTTAGCGCTAATTCTGCTCTGGTCATTTTGAGATCAGCAGGCATGCCAATGGCCAACGAGTAGTTGGGCTCGGTAGGGCGCGGATGGTTGTTGCAGAGGTGTTGGTAAAGAGCCCGTAAATCTAGGCGAAAGTCATAGGTGGTGGGGCCTGCAACCACACCGCTTGTTAGGAGAATGCCGTCCCATGATTTAGGAAACAATTCGCCGGCACGGGTGGCCACCATGGCGCCCCATGATTGGCCGTGCAACAATGTTTTGCGGGGCTTGGCCACGTGGTCTACAAAAATGCGGCGAACGCGTTCTGTATCTTCGGCAGCCGTTGTAACAGCAAAGCCACCCTGGCGAAAGACCGAGCCCGCCCACGCATGTCCTTCGCGAACCGTAATGGCCCAGCGCTTAATGTCTTCGTCATTGCGTGATGTTTTGGGTGTACCAAGGCTAGGGCCACCGTGAGAATGAACAACCAACACACCACTCCATTTGGCGGGCATGACGATTAAGTAGTGAGATGACGCAGAGTCTTGCCCGCGCAAGCAAGTTGCACCTGCAGGAACGCCCTCAGGGCATGCTTGTGCTAGGGGTGCTTTTTCTGGCGGTAATTGAGGCGTATTGACACAAGCGGTCAAAGTTAAGCAAGCAAGGCTGGTGGCCAATAAGCGTTGAGGGGTGCTGAATTGAAATGACAAAGTAAATACTTTCTTACAACGTGGGTGATTTCATGACGCGGACCGTCATGTTAACTTGTAAATACATTTGGAAGAAGTTTTTTGGGGCTCAGTAATTGGGCGTGGAACGCTTAAAGCTTGATTTCAGACTTCAGACGTTGCCGTTGAAGTAGGCAATCCGAACACACGATCAAAGGCCCATGTGAAAGCGAAGGTGTAGACAAAGAAGAAAATATTCAAGCCTAGATTGAGCATGAAAGAACGCAAATAACTGATGTCAAGCCACCAAGCTGCCACTGGCATTAGAACGACCAAAAAGCCGAGCTCAAAGCCTACCGCGTGCAGCACACGGCGACCAAAACTGCGACCACGTGTAAGGCGGCTAGCCTCCCAGCGCTCAAACAAGGCGTTGTAAACAAAGTTCCAGCTGACCGCGAAGATTGATGCAAAGACTGCTAGCGCACCTGCACGCTCTAGGCTGCTGTCACTGAAGCTTAAAAAGCCAAGCGTTCCGAATAAGAATGCAATGGCCTCGTAGGAGGCAACGTAAGTGACCTTACGCTTGCTGCCTTGTAGGGTCATATTGAAATCCATTGAAAAGAAGTGAGGTCAGCCAATTGACCATGGCCCGAGTCATGGACATACCAACCCAATTGTGGCCTATTGTTTTGCCAAAAAATCACGGTCAACTAAATACATTAAGATTCATTTCTGCTAGCAACAAATTTCAACAATCATTTAGGAAAATCATGTTCAGTCACGTAATGGTTGGTGCCAATGACCTTGAGGCATCTAGAAAGTTTTATGACGCTGTTTTAAATACCCTGGGAATTCCA
>CALAGS010000005.1 GCA_937891665.1 uncultured Burkholderiales bacterium
CCGCGCGATTGGCAGTGTTGGTGCAAAGCCTGGGCCAACACAATGGCCGCGCCCGTGTTGCTGGCCCAGTGCTGCGCCATGTTGGCGTAGCTGAAACTCTGAACATCGTCGTGTTCAAACAATGCTGCGCTATTGACAACAGCATCGACGCGACCTAATTGGCTAACCACTTGCGGCAGCAGTTTGCGGGTGGCTTCTTCATTGGCCAAATCGGCTTTGAAAATAAAATTTTGCAGTTGTAACTGAGTGCCATTTTGTACAACAGAGGCATCACCGCCTTCTGCTTTAAGCCCAGCGTGTGCCTGCCATTCTGCAAAAGCCTGCAAGCAATCGGCCGCTGTTTGAAGCGCCTCAGCCTCAGAGCTCCGGTAGTGCACCGCAACACGCCAGCCTGCACGGGCCAGGCCCAACGCAATTTCTCGGCCCAAGCGCTTGCCGGCGCCTGTGACCAGGGCCGTGCGGGGGGTAGAAGAAAAAGAAGCCGACATTCGGGGACAATCAAGGGCAATGACAGAAGCTCATAGTTTAACGACCGCCATGCTGGTGCGGGTGCACAAGGCCATTTTGGCGGCCCACGGCTGGTTGCCGTTTGATCAATTCATGGCTTTGGCCTTGTACGAGCCGGGTTTGGGCTATTACGCCAATCAGCAACCCAAGTTTGGCACCATGCCCCAATCGGGTAGCGATTTTGTGACGGCGCCCGAGTTGTCCCCCTTGTTTGGCGCGGCGCTGGCCCAACAAGTGGCCGAGGCTTTGAAGGCCACGGGCACCGACGAGGTCTGGGAGTTTGGCGCAGGCAGTGGGGCTTTGGCGCACCAGCTGCTGAGGGAACTTCAGCGATTGGGTTGCGAGATCAAGCGCTACAACATCATGGATTTGTCCAGCACTTTAAAGACCAGGCAGCAGTTCCTTTTGGCAGAGTTTGGTGACCAAGTGAAATGGCTGAGCGAATGGCCCGAAAGCATGCAAGGCGTGGTACTAGGCAATGAAGTGCTCGACGCCATGCCGGTCAAATTGCTTCACAGAATCAAAGGCCAATGGCATGAGCGGGGTGTGGTGCTGGCCTCGCCATCTGACCAAAACGATGGCTTAACTTGGGAAGACAGGCCGACCGATCTGCGGCCTCCACTAGAGCCCGCGGGTGAACAAGACTACCTGACCGAAATTCAGCCTCAAGGCGAAGCCTTCGTCACCAGCTTGGCCGAGCGAATGCTGGCCAGCGAGAAGGGCGGCGCTGCGTTTTTCTTGGACTATGGTTTCCCAGAGGCGGAGTTTTTTCACCCCGAACGCCATATGGGCACTCTGATGTGCCATCGGGCGCACAAGGCCGATATCAACCCCTTAGAAACAGTTGGCTTGAAAGACATCACGGCCCACGTCAACTTCACGGGCATTGCCTTGGCGGGACAAGATGCCGGTCTGCAGGTTTTAGGTTACACCAGTCAAGCCAGGTTTTTATTGAACTTAGGCTTGGCCGAAAGAATGGCGCAATCAGGCTTGGCCGAGCGAGCGCAGGCCATGAAGCTCATCAATGAGCACGAAATGGGCGAGTTGTTCAAGGTGGTGGGCTTTGCTACCCATGACCAATGGCAAGCACAAGGTTTTGCTGTGGGTGACCGCAGTCACAAATTATGAAAAGAGACTCAGCACA
Organism: uncultured Burkholderiales bacterium; assembly: GCA_937891665.1. Classification (GTDB taxonomy): domain Bacteria; phylum Pseudomonadota; class Gammaproteobacteria; order Burkholderiales; family Burkholderiaceae_C; genus Limnohabitans_A. The sequence continues at coordinate 1,652 of CALAGS010000005.1, forward strand.
TGCTTAGATGGGTGATCGTGACCTTTTTGGCCTTGCTGCTCATCAGCTGGGTGCGCCCCTGGCTTGAAAAGATGGGTTTGGGCAAACTGCCGGGTGACTTTCATTTCAAATTGTTTGGTCGAGAGTGGTTCATTCCCCTCACCAGCACCTTGTTATTGAGCTTTATCATCACCTTGATTGCCAAGTTCTTATAAAAGAATGGCCAGTTTTAAAACATTTGTGTTACAGTGCGGGCTTGTGACCTCTGCTTAAGTCAATTTGATGCGCGGTCACTACAAGCGCAGTTCCTGCAGGTTTTTGAACTTTCAAACTCAGTTCATCAACTCTCAGAAGAGCGGCGCACCCCCAAATACGGGTGGGTTTGATTTCACGCTTCCCCCTTTTTCAGTGCTCAGAACCAAGCCATTTGGATTCAAATGCAAGCGCCCATGTGCGTTGGCAAGGATCTAATGTGTTGCTCTGTACACACCAATTTTTTAGCTTATTAGATGATTCATACGATTACTTTTGAAAATACCCCCGTCACCGTGGGAAAATACCGCATTGCCGCTTGCCCGCGTGCACTGCCCTGTGGCCGCTTTGCGGCGCAGGTGTCAGTGGCCAGTGGGCGTGGCAGTGCCAGTACCGACCGGGTGATGTGTTTTACCAATGACTTCGCCACCCACGATGCTGCAGCCAGTTTTGCACTGGCACAAGGTTTAGATTGGGTGCGCGCTACCACGCAGGCCCACTAAGCCACCGAGAGAACCTGAAAGGAAAAAATGGCGAAAGAAGATTTGATCGAACAGATGGGCGTTGTGAACGAGGTTTTGCCTGACACACGTTTTCGTGTCACCTTGGACAATGGGCACCAGTTGATCGCTTACTCAGCAGGCAAGATGCGCAAGAACCACATTCGCATTTTGGCAGGCGACCGTGTCACGCTTGAGTTGTCACCTTACGACCTTACCAAGGGCCGCATCAGTTTCCGTCACTTGGCAGGCCGTCCACCGGCTGCGCCTCGCACGCCTCGCACACCTTCACGTTAATGTGTATGCGCTGGCATTAAGTCAGCGGGTCTTCCTGGATGCAGGCTGCTGTGATGCTCAGACCTTCAACTGGTCAATGGCATTCACTCTGGCAGCATGTATTTTTTCGCCAACAGCAGGGCCCGAGAGGCCCTGTTTTTGCGCCTGCTCGGCAATGCCGGCAGTGACGACAGACAAAGCAGCCTTCAGCACTTCTTGCAATCGCGTGCTTGGCCCATAGGCCTCGTTCTCAAAACCCTTTCGACCCCGTGCATCGCACTCACAGGCCAGCAAAATGTCTGGCATGCGCTCAGGTTTGCGAATGGCGTCGCACCTTTCCAATAAGCGCAAGAGGGCGGCGGGATTCAAATCTTGGCTGCGGTGAATGTTGCCATGTTCACGCGCCACCACATCGGACAACTCTTTGCATTCAACGGGAATACGCAGTCGCTCACACACTTGCTGAAGCAATTTGGCGCTGCGTTGTTCGTGGGCAATGTGCCGCGGCCATTCTTCTTTGGGCGTAGTGCCTTTGCCCAGGTCGTGCATGAGGCAAGCTACGCGCACGGGCAGCGAAGCCTGGAGTTGTGCGCTCATGTCCAGCACCATCATGAGGTGCACACCGGTATCAATTTCTGGGTGGTATTCAGCGCGTTGTGGGACGCCCCACAGACGATTCACTTCAGGCAATAAAACTTTGAGAGCGCCACATTCTTTGAGCACTTCAAACATGCGCGAAGGCTTGGCGGTCATCAGGCCTTTGGCCAATTCTTGCCACACACGCTCGGGCACCAAATGTTCAACCTCGCCAGCTTGCACCATGTCTTGCATGAGTTGCATGGTTTCTGGGGCAATTTGAAAATCGGCAAAGCGCGCAGCAAAGCGGGCCACGCGCAAGATGCGAACAGGGTCTTCGCGAAAGGCCAGCGTTACATGGCGAAGTACTTTGTTGTTGAGGTCTTGCAGGCCATGGAAGGGGTCGATGGCGTGCTGTTGAAAGACAGTGTGAGTCTGTGAATGCGGGGCTTCAAAGAATGCTTTGGCATGCTCCTCTGGCAAGGCCATGGCGTTGATGGTCAGGTCGCGTCTGGCCAGATCTTCTTCTAAAGAAACTTCGGGAGAGGCATGCACCACAAAGCCTTTGTAGCCCGGCGCGGTTTTGCGCTCAGTGCGAGCCAAGGCATATTCTTCGCGCGATGTGGGGTGCAGAAAAACAGGGAAGTCTTTACCCACTGTGGTGTAGCCCAGCTGTTTCATTTCTTCGGGAGTGCCGCCGACCACCACCCAGTCTTTGTCTTTAACGGGTTGGCCTAAGAGGGCATCTCGCAAAGCACCACCAACGCTGAAGATTTGCAAGCTCATCTGGCGTGCTTTGCAAGGCTACAGGGCATGTGCTGAAACATCTGCTTTGAATTCAGGGCTTGGTGCGAAAGGGCTCTTCAAAATCAATGAAGTCTTTTTCAGCCAATGCGCCCTGAATCCAGGACTTCACGCCGGGCATGGCGCACAAACGATCGATGTAGGCCTGTGTGTTTGAACTCACGGGCAATGCATAGGTTTTGATGCGCATGACCACAGGCGAAAAATAGGCATCTGGAATGCTGAATTCACCAAACAGCATGGGTCCTTTGTGCTCTTGAAGGAGCGACGAGAATAGGTGGTCGATGCGATTTAAATCGTTGCGCACAGCTTCTTTGTCTCGCAGCGCCAATGCACCTATTTCAGGCAAATAAGCGTCAATGTTCATGGGGCATGCACTGCGAATGCCCAAAAAGCCACTGTGCATTTCGGCGCAAATGCTGCGTGCCCTTGCACGGTCAGACACCTTGCTGGGCCAGAGTTGCTTGTCTGCAAATTTCTCGGCAGCGTACTCTGCAATGGACAAGGTGTCCCAAACAGCCAAATCGCCATCGACCAACACGGGCACTTTACCCACAGGGTTGATGTCTTTCAAAGTTTGCTTGAACTTAGACTGAGCATCGAACCCATCAAAGCGCACCATGACTTCTTCAAATTCAATACCGGCTTGCTTGAGCATGACCCAAGGGCGCATGGACCAAGAGGAGTAGTTTTTGTTGGCAATGTAGAGTT
>CALAGS010000006.1 GCA_937891665.1 uncultured Burkholderiales bacterium
CAGAAAAATTTACTGCGCGATCAGCACAAAAATTTGTTCTTAGCGTAGAACCAAAACGGGTACGTGGCAGTGAGTCAGCACTTGTTGTGTTTCGCTGCCTAAGAGAAAGCGCTCCCAACGCATGGAGCTTGTGTGTCAAACAGCGTTGATGCCTTTGTTAAACATATACGCAGCCAGAAATACCAAGAAGAAAGAAAAAACCCGCTTCAGTTTTTTCACAGGAAGTTTGTGCGCTGCGCGCGCGCCAAAGGGCGCTGTGACCACGCTGAAACAGGCAATGACTGCCATGCCAGGCAACCAGATATAACCAATGGCGCCTGGCGGCAAGTTGTCTAAGTTCAGTCCGCTAATGACAAAGCCAGTGACATTGGCAAGCGCAATGGGAAAGCCTAAGGCAGCGCTGGTGCCAATGGCGTTGTGAATGGCCACGTTGCACCAAGCCATCAAGGGCACGCTGACAAAGGCGCCGCCAGCACCCACCAAGCCAGACAGCATGCCAATGAGACCGCCCATGCCTAACTGACCCACAAAACCTGGCATTTGCCGCGAAGGCTTTGGTTTCTTGTCCATGAACATTTGAAACGCAGAGTAAGACACAAACACGCCAAATAAGATGGCCAGGGTGGCGCCCTTAACGGCTACAAAAATCCAAAGGCTGGCCAAGGCACTGCCAAGCACAATGCCGGGCGCCAAACCTTTTACCAAGTCCCAACGCACAGCACCCAGTTTGTGGTGCGTACGCACACTTGAAATAGAGGTGAACAAAATGGTCGACATGGACGTGACGATGGCCATTTTGATAGACAAGTCTTCGGCAACCCCCATGTTGCCCAATATAAAACTCAACACGGGAACCATCAGCAAGCCACCGCCCAAGCCCAACAAGCCAGCCATGAAACCAACCACTGTGCCTGTGAGGCCCAGTTCTAAAAAGATTTGAAGTTCCATGCGCTTTAAGCCAAGCCGAGCTTTTGAGCCATGCCAATGCGTTGCAATTTACCGGTAGCACCTTTTGGAATTTCGTCCAAAAGTAAAACTTTGCGAGGCACTTTGAAATCGGCCAAGCGGGTTGCGGTGTATTCGCGAAGTTCTTTTTCAGTGGCGGTCATGCCTTCGCGCAAGACCACGGCAGCGCCAACTTCCTCGCCCAATTTATCGTGCGGAATGCCAAAGCAAACCACTTGGGCCACAGCAGGATGGTCCATCAAAATTTCATCGACTTCACGGGGGCTGATTTTTTCGCCACCGCGGTTGATGATTTCTTTGAGTCTGCCAGTAATGCTGACATAGCCTTGTTCATCCATCACACCTTGGTCACCCGTTCTGAACCATCCATGTGTGAAAGCTTCTGCATTGGCTTTGTTGTTGTTTTCATATCCGGGCGTGACGTTGTTGCCGCGAATCACAATTTCGCCAGTGCTGCCTGATGGTAACAACTCGCCTTCAGCGCTCATGATGGCAATCTCGGGGCCCGCTGCCAAGCCCACGGTGCCGGGCTTTCTTTGGCCTGGTGGCAGTGGGTTGCAAGCCATTTGGTGGGCTGCTTCGGTCATGCCATAGGCTTCAATGACGGGTGCTTTGAAGGTGGCTTCAAGCTCTGCCAAAACTTGGGGTGGCAAGGAAGACGAAGACGAACGAATGAAACGAAGTGGCACCCTGGCAATGACTTCTTTGTTGTTGTTTGACCGGGACAAAATGGCTTGGTGCATGGTGGGCACAGCGGTATACCAAGTGGGTTTGACTTCGTCCATTTGGCTGAAGAACTTCAAGGCATTGAAACCGCTGGTGCAATAGACTTCGCCGCCTTGAGACAGTGGCGCCAAGATACCTGCAATGAGGCCATGGATGTGAAACAGCGGCATCACGTTCAAACCGCGATCAGAGCTGCTAAAGCGCGTGCTGGTCGCAATGTTTTGTGCTGAGGCACTGACGTTGAGATGTGTCAGCGGAACAATCTTTGGGCGTGAAGTGGTGCCAGAGGTGTGAAGCACCAAAGCCACATCGTCAGGCTGTGCATCACCAGGATGCTGTGCAGCTTTGGGTGCAAGGCCATTCATGTTCAGTGTGAATGAGCCAGCACCCAATGTGGGAGTAGGTTCGAGTTCAATGAGTGCAATGCCCATTTTGGCAGCTACAGCAACAGCGGGGCTGCTAGAGCCCTTTTCAACCACCAAGGCTTTGGCATTCAAGTCGTTCAGATAAAACTCGAACTCGTCGGCACGGTAGCTAGGGTTTAAAGGGGCTGATGTACAGCAGCAGGCTACTGTGACAAAACTGGCGGCCATTTCTGCGCTGTTGGGCAAGACCAAGGCCACGCGATCGTTGCGGCCGATGCCAACTTGGTTAAAAGCTGTTTGAACGTACTGGTTCAGTTGACGCAAAGCTGAATACGTAAGGGGCGCACTGTTGGCGGCACTTAAACAAGTTGATGGGCCATTTCCGGCCGCCAAAAGTTCTATTAGGGTTTTCATTAGTTAGTGGGGAAAAAGTTGAATTTACAGGATTTCAATCTCGACAAACTACGAATCATTCTATTACGATACTTCTGAGTTTACTTAATTACCAAGGAGTTTATTGTGAAAGATCGCCTATTGATGTCCCTTAAAACTGTTGCCTTGGTGGCGTGCAGTTCTTTCTGTTTCAATGCTTTCGCTCAAGCCAATTGGGAGCCCACCAAAAGCGTTGAGTTCATCGTGCCAGCTGGCACGGGCGGTGGCGCTGATCAAATGGCGCGTTTTCTTCAAGGTGTGATCAGCAAGCACAAGATCATGGCTCAACCTTTGGTGGTGGTTAACAAATCGGGGGGTGCAGGCGCAGAAGGATTTTTGGATGCCAAAGGGGCGCGCCCAGATGGACACAAGATCATCATCACGCTGTCAAATTTATTCACCACGCCTTTGGCAACGGGTGTGCCCTTCAATTGGAAGGACCTGACCCCTGTTGCCATGTTGGCACTCGATGAGTTTGTGCTTTGGGTCAATGCCGAGTCACCCTATAAAACGGTGGGCGACTTCACCAAGGCCGTCAAGCAAGGCGAATCTGGCAAATTCAAAATGGCTGGAACGGGCTCCAAACAAGAAGACCAGATTATTACTGTGGCCATTGAAAAAGCCACTGCCAAAAAAATGATCTACATCCCTTTCAAAGGCGGCGGTGACGTGGCGGTTCAATTGGTGGGAAAACACGTTGACAGCACAGTGAACAACCCCATTGAAGCCGTGGCGCATTGGAAGGGCGGAACTTTAAGGGCGCTGTGTGTATTTGATTCACAGGTCATGCCTTATCCAAAAAAAATCACACCGACCCAGTCTTGGAAAGACGTTCCCACCTGCAAGTCGCAAGGCCTCGATGTGGAGTACTTGATGTTGCGTGGCATTTTCATGCCGCCTAAAGCCACGCCAGCGCAAGTGGCTTATTACACCGACGTTTTCCAAAAAGTACGCCAACTCCCAGAGTGGAAAGAATTTATGGAGACCGGCGCTTTCAAGGACACCTTCATGCAGGGCCAGGAGTTTCAAGATTGGTTGCTGAAAGCGGAGGTGGAGCATTTCCGACTCATGCGTGAAGCCGGCTTCTTGGCCAAATAAGATTTCGGAAGGACCTCATCATGAAAACAGGTGAACACCTGCAAATGCGGTGGATGGAGTTGTTGGTGGCCACCTGCTTTGTGGGTGTGAGCTTGCTGGTGATCACAGACAGTATTCGCGTAGGCAACGCATGGGGCAGTGATGGCCCAGAGCCTGGTTACTTTCCTTTCTACATTGGCTGCCTTTTGTTGGGCGGCGCATCTTGGGTGATTGTGCAAACCTTGCTGGCGTGGAAACAGGACGATGGCAAAGAGGTTTTTGCCGAAAAGCACGAGTTCAATTTGATGCTGCTCATGCTCCTCCCAACTGTGGCTTTCACGGCCGCTATCTTTGTGTTGGGAATTTATGTGGCCTCGCTTATTTTCATTGCTGCATTCATGGTCTGGCAAGGCAAATACAGTTACTTCAAATCAATTGCAGTAGGCTCGGGCATTAGCGCAGCATTGTTTGTCTTGTTTGAAGTTTGGTTCATGTTGCCATTGCCAAAAGGCTTTATTCACACTTGGTTGGGCTATTGATCATGGATGAAATCAACAACCTGTTTCAAGGCTTTGCAGTAGCGCTCACCCTGCCCAACATTGGCTTCATGTTCATTGGTATTTTTTTGGGCGTGTTAATTGGTGTGTTACCAGGTTTGGGCGGCGCCAATGGTGTGGCCATTCTGCTGCCTCTCACCTTTGGCATGTCACCCACCTCTGCCATCATCATGCTGTCTTGCATCTACTGGGGCGCATTGTTTGGCGGGGCCATCACGTCCATTCTGTTCAACATTCCGGGAGAGCCCTGGTCGGTGGCAACCACCTTTGATGGCTACCCTATGGCCCAAAAGGGCCAGGCCGCGAAGGCTTTAACCGCTGCATTCACGTCGTCTTTTGTGGGTGCTTTTGTGGCTGTGCTGATGGTGACATTTTTGGCGCCTGTGGTGGCTAAATTTGCGCTTAATTTCGGGCCACCCGAGTTCTTCGCAGTTCAGTTGCTCACTTTTGCAAGTTTCATTGGCATGAGCAAAGAGCCACCCGTCAAAACCTTAATGGCCATGATGCTTGGTTTTGCGCTGGCTGCAGTAGGCTTAGACAGCGTGACCGGCACATTGCGCATGACCTATGGCCAAGAAAGTTTACTTAAAGGCTTTGATTTTTTGATAGCGGTCATTGGCCTCTTTGGTATTGGTGAAATTTTGCTCACAATGGAGGAGGGGCTTGCCTTTAAAGGTCACAAGGGTCGCATCAGCCTGAAAGACGTTCTTGACACTTGGAAAGAGCTGCCCAAATACTGGGCTACCTCATTGCGCGCGTGCTTAATTGGCTGCTGGATGGGCGTGACACCAGGGGGCGCTACTCCTGCTTCTTTCATGAGTTACGGTACAGCAAAGCGTATTTCTAAACATCCGGAAGAATTTGGCAAGGGTGCCATCGAGGGTGTCATTGCCCCTGAAACAGCAGCTCACGCAGCAGGTACCAGCGCTTTGTTGCCCATGTTGACGCTGGGTATTCCTGGCTCACCCACTGCAGCCGTGTTGTTGGGTGGCTTGTTGATATGGGGACTGCAACCGGGCCCCTTGTTATTCACTGAGCAAAAAGATTTTGTGTGGGGTCTGATTGCCTCGATGTATTTGGGCAACATTGTGGGCTTGATTGTGGTGCTGACCACCGTGCCTTGGTGGGCGGCTATTTTGAGAATTCCGTTCTCAATCATTGCGCCAGTGATTGTGGTGATTTGTGCCGTGGGTGCCTACACAGTTCACAACAGTTTGCAGGATGTCGTGTTGATGTTGGTCTTTGGCTTGATGGGTTATGCCTTCAAAAAGCTCAAATACCCGATGGCACCTTTGGTCTTGGCCTTGGTGCTGGGTGACATGGCTGAAACCAGCTTTAGACAGTCCATGCTGATTTCCAAAGGCAGCTTAGATATTTTTGTGAGCACGCCCTTGGCCGGCACAATTACGTGCCTTGCTCTCGTCATGCTTTTGTGGCCAGCGCTTGGGTTCTTGAAAAAACTCAGTCGAGGCTGAGGCCTTTGCCTTTTCTCAACACACTCTGCTCGAGCAAACGCGTCATGGCGTAAACCGAGTCGAGTGTGGGGGTGGGCATATTGCAGATGCGGCCCAGCTCAATCACGCTACCAAGAAGCGCTTCTAACTCTAAAGCTTTGCCGTGTTCAATGTCTTGCAGCATGGAGGTCTTGTGGGCGCCCACAGCTTGTGCACCCGCAATTCGTTTGTCGATGCTGATTTTGAATTGAACGCCTAATTTTTCGCCCACAGTTTGAGCTTCCGCCATCATGGTGGCCGCCAATTTGCGCGTGAGATCAAAATTGCAAATGTCTTCTAGCGTGGCGTGCGTTAAAGCAGACACGGGGTTGAACGTCAGGTTGCCCCAGAGCTTGACCCACAGCTCGCTGCGAATGTCTGTAGACACAGGGGTTTTGAATCCTGCGGCAATCATGGCCTGCGCCAATGCCGTCACACGTTCTGACTTTTCGCCACTGGGCTCGCCCAAGGTAAAGCGGTTGCCTTCAATGAGCTTGACAACGCCAGGGGCAACCAATTCTGCCGCGGGGTAAACCACCGCACCAATCACCCGCTCTGGGCCAATGTGTTGCCACTGGGCGCCACCAGGATCGATGGAAGTCAGTTGACGGTTTTGATATTCGCCCACCAAGTTGTAAAAGTACCACCAAGGCACGCCGTTTTGCAGGGTGACGACGGCGGTGTTGTCATGGCACAGATTGCCAATTTGTTCTGCCACAGGGCTGACCTGATGCGACTTCATGGTTAAGAACACATAGTCGTGCGGTGTGGCCTCGTCGATGGTGCAGGCCTTGACATTGGGGGCATGCAGAGATGCGCCGTCTTCCAAGTTCAGTGTCATGCCATTGGCTTGAATGGCTTTGAGGTTTTCGCCGCGCGCAATGAAAGTGACGTTGTTGCCCGACAAGGCCAACTTCACACCGAGGTAACCCCCAATGGCGCCTGCGCCCACGATGGCAATGTTCAAACTCATGCTGACTCTTTCATGGTGTTGGTAAGGGTACCAATGCCTTCAATGGCCACTTCGACCACAGCATCATTTTGCCAAGGCATGGCCCCGAGTGATGTGCCGCAAGAAATAATATCGCCCGCTTCCAGAGTCATGCCTCTGGAGAGCTTGGCGACCAATTCTTGCGGGGAAAAGAACATGTCACTGACCGCATAATTCTGGCGCTCTCGACCATTGACTTTGGCTGTCACGATGGTTGTGCTGCAATCTAAGTCGGTTTCGATCCAAGGGCCGAAAGGGGTGAAGCCATCAAAATTTTTAGCGCGGGTCCATTGCTCAAAACTGGTGTCTGAACGGAGCAGTTCAACGGCAGTGACATCGTTGACACATGTGTAGCCAAAAATATAGTTTGCAGCCTCTTCTAGGGGAATGTCACGGCCGCGTTTGCCAATGACGATACCCAGTTCGGCTTCGTACACAACCCTGCCTACATCTTGCTGGGGTCGAATCACAGCTTGAAGATGATGCGAATAGGAATTGGGAGATTTGAGAAAGTAGAGCGGCTCTGTGGGTGCACTCCAGCCATTCTTTTCCGCAGCCGCTTTGAAATTATTCCAAAGAGCCAACACTTTGGTGGGACGGCAAGGTGCTAAAACTTCAACGTCTGACAAGGGCAAGGATACGCCCGTGGGTTGAGGATTTTCAAACAGAGAGCCTTGATGAACATGGAGGGTGTCACCCACCAATTGACCCAAGCCAACCTGGCCTTGGTGTGAATAACGCAACCACTTCATGTGGGTCTCCTACCGGCGGATTCAAAATGTTTTTAAAAAGGTGTCTGCAAGTGCCACTGGACCGGCATCCTGAACCGGGGTTCAGGTGGGCAAGGTCAGACTGGCGTTGGGTTCATCTGACGCGAGATGATCACGCTCACCAGACGATGTTCCAAGCCCGGGCTCTAAGAGCATTGGTTCAAGGAAATATAAAGCCCAGCATGCACTGCAGACAGAGCAATTGTAGGCTTAGATCAGTTGGCCGTCTTTGTGAAGGGCCTGGTCGAGTTTTTTGAGCAACTGACCCAGGCGGTCGTTGTCAGCTTCATTGAAAGCGGCTGCTTCTAACGGTGACTTCGCTGTTTGGTTCTCTGCGCTTGAGGATGATTCAGCTTGTTCAAACGCCAAGTTAAGGGCGGCCAATACCGCTATGCGGTCGCGGGCTTTGATTTTGCCAGCGTCGCGAACTTTGCACATGGCTTGGTCAACTTTGTCAACGGCCGCCAACAATCGGGCTTCACCACCTTCGGGGCAGCCCAAAAGGTAGCTTTGCCCCATGATTTGAACTTCGAGTTGTTTGTTGCTCATGAGTCGGCGTCAGAGGGTGAGTTTTGGGGTAAACGCTCAATGAGGGCGTCTACACGCGACCGTGCGGCCGCCAATTTGGACTTGAGCAGGTCGCGCTCGTGAGACAGGGCTAACACCTGCTGATGCAGCAGTGCATTGGTCTTTTGCAGCTCTTCGTGGCGGAGCAAAAGGTGCTCAACCCGGTCTGCAATCTGGTCGACGGTGGTGGGATTCGTCATGTCAGATGAATTGTAATGTCACTGATTGTAGGTTTGGTGCAAGTTCCCATCTTACAATGGCATTTGTTGGTGCTCGGGGTTTGGTTCACAAACCCCAGTTCAACGGGAAGCAGGAGAGGAAGCCCCTTCGGGGTGAACTTGACCTGCGCTGCCCCCGCAACGGTCAGCAGACGGGCATTTTTTGCCCCGCTTTCATCGATTGCCACTGAGTGCCCTGAAACAGGTGCTTGGGAAGGTGATGAAGGTTGCTCTGCTTAGCCCGGATACCGGCCAACAAGGCGGTCCCTCGCAAGAGGGGTCTAACGTTCGTGCACTGTCGGGGAAGGCGGTGAGAACACATTTTTTGGTTGAATCATGAAATTTTCTGCGTTTCGCTTCAGTGCGCTTGTGTCTTGCATGGCCATGCCTGCTTTGGCTTTTTCCCAAACATTTTTACCCGATACCGTGATCACGGCCAGCCGAGTGATGCAGCGCGCGCAAGATGCCTTGCCCGATGTCTCAGTCATCACACGTTCAGACATCGAGCGTTCACAGGCCAAAGACGTGCCCAGTTTGCTGCAGCAACTGGCGGGTATGGAAATGACCCAATCGGGCGGCATGGGTGGTGTGGCCACCTTGTTCATGCGCGGTGCCGAATCAAGGCACGCCCTGGTACTGGTCGATGGCCTGCCCATGAATAACTTGAACTTCAATTTGGCGGCACTCGAGCATTTGCCACTCAGTGGCATTGAGCGCATTGAGGTGGTTCGTGGCAATGTGTCCAGCCTCTATGGCAGCGCTGCTTTGGGTGGCGTGATCCAAATTTTCACGCGGCAAAATTCTGGCGATGGCTTGAAAGGCCCATGGATAGAAGCCTCAGGGCAGGTAGGTTCTGAAAGTTTCAGAAGCGCCCAAGTCAGTGCAGGTCAAAAATGGGCATCAGGTTTTGGTGTCAACGCTTCGACTGAACACATGCAGACACGTGGTTTCAACGCCCTCAATCTTGTGCAAAGACCCGACACCAATACAGATCGAGATGGTTACTCACGCCAATCGGATGCCGTCAATTTATCGCAAGAATTTGATTCTGGGCGCGTGGGCCTGATGCTGCGCGAAACACATGCCACAGTGCAATACGACAGCCAGTGGGGGCCGGCCAATCAAGTGGATGAATCCAAGAGCGTGCTGCGCAATGCCTTGCTCAATGCCACTTACAAAGCTTCGAAAGAATTGCAATGGGACGTATCGTTGGGGCAGCAGGAAGACAAATTGAATGCAGTCTTGACGGCCTATCCTTATTACGTCAATTCACAATCTAAAACCTCTGCCATTGGCGCAGTTTGGACACTTTGGCCCAATCATGCGCTTACCTCTGGTTATGAAAACACACGCCAAAAAATTGCCAGCGACACAGAATACAAGCCTACCGAGCGTTCAGTGAATTCATGGCGCTTGGGTTATCAAGGTAAGCTTGAAAAGCAGCAGTGGCAATTGAATGTGCGGCAAGATCAGTATTCTGATTTTGGCAACGCCAATACTTGGTATGCCGGTTATGCCTATTTACTCACGACCGAGTTGCGATTGAAGGCCAGCGCCTCGACAGGTTTCATGGCGCCCACCTTCAACGACTTGTACTACCCATGGGGCGGCAATCCGCTACTTCGCCCCGAACAAGCCCGATCTCAAGAGCTGGGTATGCAATACACACAAGACACTTGGAATGCGCGCATTACCGCTTTTGAAAATCGCTACACCGACTTGATCGACAACGATGCCAACTGGACAAGAACCAACATTGCCAAGGCCAAAAACCAAGGCGTTGAAATGGCTTTGGCGGGTCAATGGGTGGTGGCTGGATGGGCGCCTCAGCAATGGCGCTTGAGTGCCACGTCACAAGATCCACACAATGAAGTCACGCACAAGCCATTGGCACGACGCGCCAAGACCTTGGTTCAAGCCGGCATCACTCAATCGCTGGGCAAGTGGGATGCCGGCGTTCAGTTGCGCTACACCGGTGAACGCTCTGATGATGCCAAAACTTTGTCAGCTTACAGTCTGGTAGACCTCACAGCCAGTCAGGCACTCACACCTGAGTTGCGCCTCAACTTGCGCATTGAAAACGCAGGCAATGCCAACTACCAAACCATCTATGGCTACAACATGCCCAAGCGCGGTTTGTTTGCGGGCTTGAAGTGGACGCCTAAGCTTTAAGCGCTTGCCAGGAACAAAGTCATGCAAAAGGGTGCTCTTAAAATGGTGCGACCGTTATTGGCGGGGTTAGCCTGTTGGGCTTGCTCTGCTGGCATGCTGCTTCTTGCAGCAAACGCTTCTGCACAAAATCCAACAGCAGCCTTCACCTTCACCGACGACCGCGGCCGTGTTGTGGTCATTGAAAAAGCACCGCAACGTGTCATCACCTTGTTGCCTTCCTTGGGTGAAATTGTGTGTGAGCTTAAAGCCTGCGATTTGCTGGTGGGCGTTGACCGATACAGCAACTGGCCAGAGCGTGTGAAGGCCTTGCCGAAGTTGGGCGGCCTTGACGACACACAGCTTGAAGCCTTGGTGAAACTCAAGCCCGATTTGGTCTTGCTGGCGCGGTCTTCGCGCGTGACGCAGCGTTTGGAATCAATGGGTATCAAGGTGGTGGCTTTAGAGCCGCAAAGCCAAGAGGACATGCGCCGGGTGATTCTGCAAATTGCAGGTGCATTGCACTTGCCAAACTCCAAAGAACGCGCTGAACTTCTTTGGCAAAGCATTCAGCAGAAATTAGAAGTCGCTGCCGCACGCGTGCCCAAGTCAGCCAAAGGCGCGCGCATTTACTTTGAAGCAGGCACCGGTTATTTTGCAGCAGGTGAGGCCTCTTACATTGGCGAAACACTCAAGCGTCTGGGCATGGTCAACGTGGTCACACCCTCGATGGGCGCTTTCCCGCAGGTCAATCCTGAGTTTGTGGTCAAAGCCAATCCTCAAATTATTTTCATGGGTGAGCGTGCTGCCGCCGATCTCAAAAAAAGGCCAGGCTGGCACCGAATTGAAGCCATTGCGCAGCAAAGAATTTGCAGCTTCACGCCAGACCAGTCAGACATCATTGTGCGTTCAGGGCCCCGCATTCCAGATGCTGCCGAATTGATGGTGGCTTGTTTGAACCGGATCTACCCAGAATGAATGTCCGCAAAGTTTCATCGGCTTCACAGCTGGCTTTGCAGCTGGGATTTTTACTTTTGTTGCTGCTCACGGCAGGCGCACTGGTGGGCAGCGAAGGTTGGGCGTGGGGTCAAGTTCAAGCCGACGCCAGCTTGATTGTTGACATTCGATTGCCGCGCACATTGGGCGCGTGTTTGGCGGGCGCCTTGTTGGGTTTGGCGGGCGCTTTGGCGCAAGGCCTTTTTAGAAATCCCTTGGCCGACCCGTATTTGTTGGGCAGCGCTTCGGGCGCCAGTTTGGGCGTTGCCATTGGCATGGTCATGCTGAGTCAACTCGATGTCTCGCCTTGGTTTGTACGCATGGGCATCACGGGCATGGCCTTCATGGGCGCTTGGTTGGCGGTGGCTTTGACTTTGATTTTGTCGTGGGGTGTTCAACATACGCTGCGTTTGTTATTGGCGGGTGTCGTGGTGGGGGTGGTGTTTGGTGCCATTGCCTCTTTGCTGCTGGTCATGTTTCCGCAAATTCAAGGCTCGGTGCAATCGTTCATGTTGGGCTCAACGGCTTATGTCAGTTGGCCTGCTTGCGCCCTCATGTTGGGTGTGCTGCTTGTATCTTGGGTCGTCTCGGTGGCGGCCAGTCCGTTGTTAGATGGTTTGGCTTTGGGCGAATTCACCGCACTCAGTTTGGGTTTGCCTGTCAAGTCTTTGCGCTGGGTGTTGTTGGGCGTGTTGGCCTTGTGCACAGCAGCGGCCGTGGCGCAAACAGGCCTCATTGCTTTTGTGGGCTTGGCAGCGCCGCATCTGGTCAGAGCCCGCGTGAAGGGTGTGCATGGCAAAACACTCAGCTTGTCTTGTCTGATGGGCGCTGTGCTGTTGGGCGGTGCCGATTTGCTGGCGCGAGGTTTAATGGCACCCCTTGAATTGCCTGTGGGCGTTTTGACCGCCATTTTGGGTGGCGGTTACATGTTGTATTTGATGCGCGGCATGAATTCTAAGCCCGCGGGTGGCACAGGAGGCGGTGCATGAAGGCTCTGCACACTGTGGCATTAACGGCCCACAACGTCACCGTCATGCACGACGAATTCAAAGCAGTCAACAATGTTTCCCTCAGTTTGCATGCGGGTGAATGGGTGTCTTTGGTGGGGCCCAATGGCGCTGGCAAATCAAGCTTGCTCAAAGCCTTGGCGGGATTAGCGCCTGCTGAAGGTCAAGTAAGTTTGTTAGGCAAAGCTTGGGCTGAATGGAACCGCCGCGAGCGCGCGCAAACACTGGCCTGGATGGGTCAAGCTGAAGCGGGCCAAGACGACCTGACGGTTTACGACGTGGCCATGCTGGGCCGCTTGCCACATCAGTCTTGGCTTTCAACGCCCAGTGCCAAAGACCATGCGGTGGTGGAAGTAGCCTTGAAAACAGTGCAGGCTTGGGATTGGCGCACTCGCAGTTTGGGACAACTCTCCGGCGGTGAGCGTCAACGCGTTTTGTTGGCGCGCGCATTGGCGGTGCAAGCCCAGGTCTACCTCATGGACGAGCCCTTGGCCGGTGTCGATGTGCCGCATCAGGCCGATTGGTTAGAGTGGGTGCGTTGCCTGACCGAAACTGGCGCTGCAGTGGTGAGTGTGTTGCACGAACTCAATTTGGCACTGCAGGCCGACCGGGTTTGGGTGATGTCAGAGGGCCGATGGGTGCACTCGGGTTTGCCCAATGACCAGGACACACACCAAGCCTTGTCAGCTGTTTTTCAAAATCGATTGCAGTGGCGTGAATGGCAAGACGAAGGCGTGACGCGCTGGGTGGCTTTGCCGAAGTAATTTTTTAATCAGTCGTTTTAGGTTTGAAATCGCAGTAAGCCGAAACAGCGCATTGATGGCACAAAGGTTTGCGGGCTTGGCACACATAGCGGCCATGCAAAATGAGCCAGTGGTGCGCATCGACCAAGTACTTTTCTGGAATTCTTTTTAAAAGTTTCAGCTCGACTTCAAGCGGATTTTTGCCAGGCCCAAGGCCAGTGCGGTTGCCTAATCTAAAGATGTGCGTGTCGACGGCCATGGTGGGTTCGCCAAAGGCCACATTCAAGACCACATTGGCCGTTTTCCGGCCAACCCCCGGCAAGGACTCAAGTGCTTCCCTCGAGCGGGGCACCACACCTTGGTATTGGTCGATCAAAATTTGACAGGTTTTGAGCAGATTGCTGGCCTTGTTTCGGTACAGCCCAATGGTCTTGAGGTATTTTTCAAGCCCTTCTTGCCCTAAAGCCAAAATGGCCGCTGGGGTGTTGGCCACTGGAAAGAGTTTGCGAGTGGCTTTGTTCACACTCACATCGGTGGCTTGAGCCGAAAGTAGCACAGCCGTTACCAGTTCAAACACCGAGGTGTACGCCAACTCGGTGGTGGGCAGGGGGTTGGCTTCTTTCAGGGTGTGAAAAAAGAGTTCGATGTTGTGTGCGTTCATGAGAGAAAATGTGAGAATTGACCATCCGTGTTTGAGAGAAGATACACCATGTCCTTGCAATTTGCCGATCGTTTAAACAATGTCGAAACTTCAGCCATTCGGGAGTTGTTCAAACTTCTGGGCAAGCCCGGCATTATCAGTTTTGCCGGTGGCTTTCCCGACAGCGCCATGTTTGACGTGGAAGGCATTCGCGAGGCCTCCTCTTTGGCCTTGTCCCAAGAGCCCGGTGCCGCGCTTCAGTATGGCGCCACAGAAGGCTATGGCCCATTGCGCGAGCAATTGGCGCACTTTATGTCTCAAAAGGGCGTCACAGAATTAAGTTCAGAACAACTCATTGTCACCACGGGCAGCCAACAAGCACTCGACCTTATTGGCAAAACCATGATCAGCCCCGGTGACAAAGTCATTGTGGAAGGGCCCACTTTTTTAGCCACCATCCAGTGCTTTAGGTTGTATGGTGCAGAGCTCATTTCTGCGCCAGTCGATGGTCATGGCGTTGACACCGATGTTTTGGAAAAACTCATTGCCGAACACCGCCCCAAATTTGTGTATGTCATCCCCACCTTTGGCAACCCTACAGGTGCGTTGCTTAATTTAGAGCGCCGTAAAAAGTTGCTCGAGTTGGCCGTCAAATATAAAACCCTCATGGTGGAAGACGATCCCTATGGCGATTTGTTTTTCAATGACGCACCACCTCCCAGTTTGCTGGCCTTGAGTTCTCAAGTGCCTGGCAGTCGCGATTGGTTGGTGCACTGCGGCTCATTGTCAAAAGTCTTAAGCCCAGGTCTGCGTGTAGGTTGGATGATTGCCCCGTCAGAACTTTTAAGCCGCGCAGTCATGTGCAAGCAATTCAGCGATGCGCATACCAGCACCTTTGCGCAAGCCACTGCTGCGCAATACCTCAAGGCAGGGCGCATGCCAGCCACCTTAGACAAAGTGCGCCAAGTTTATGCATTGCGCGCCCAAACCATGTGCAACGCACTGCGCCAAAATTTAGGCGACGCCATTTCATTTGTGCAACCCCAAGGCGGTTTGTTTGTGTGGGCCAGCCTGACGGGTGCAGGCGGCAAAGTGAAAGACGGCAATGCGTTTGCCAAAATGGCCATCGACAAAGGCGTGGCCTTTGTGCCGGGGGCCCCTTTCTTTTGCCAAAACCCCGATCACAGCACATTGCGCTTTAGTTTTGCCACGGTGGGCGAAGACAAAATTTTGGAAGGCGTTGATCGCTTGAAACAAGCCATGAACACATCTGTGTCTGCTTCGGCTTGAACTCAATGAACCTGCATGGCGTTGACATTCAAGTTGAAGGCAACGGCTCCGAAACCCTGGTCATGTTGCATGGCTGGCCCGATACCTTAGCCCTTTGGAATGACACCGTACAAGCGCTGAGTGGCACTCACCAATGCGTGCGTTTTACATTGCCCGCATTTGATGCTCAAGCACCCATGCAAGCCAAATCCTTGGTTGAGATGGTGAGCTTCATCCATGAAGTGGTGAGTGCTGTCAGCCCTCACAAACCCGTCACCCTGGTCTTGCACGATTGGGGCTGTATTTTTGGTTATGAATATGCAGCGCTGCACCCAGATCGAGTGAAGCGCATGGTGGCCGTTGATGTGGGCGATCACAATTCACATGCCCTTATTTCCTCGTGGACTGCCAAAGCCAAATGGGGTGTTTTCAGCTACCAAATTTGGTTGGCTGTGGCTTGGCAAATAGCGCGCTGGTTTAAATCGCCAGGCAAGTCCGTGGCCAACCGAATGACGCGTTACATGGCCAAAGCTTTAAGGTGCCCCAGTCCGCTGGCCGACATGCACAGCGGCATGAATTCTCCGTATGCCATGAAGTGGATGGGCTCATTAGGCGGCTTTGACAAAGCCGCTAATGTGCTCAAGCAATTGCCTTCGGCCCGTCCCATGCTTTACGTCTATGGCCGCCGCAAGCCTTTCATGTTTCATTCGCCTGAATGGCTTGCAAAAATTGCAGCCCATCCTGGTTCGCGCGTAGAAGAATTTGACACGGGTCATTGGGTGATGAGTGCCAAGCCCGAGCAGTTTGTGGCTTTGCTTCAAGAATGGTTGGCAGCAACATGACATCGCCGCGCAATGAATCGCAACTGACGCCAGCGTCCAACACTCGCAGAGATATTTTGAAATGGGCGGCCTTGGCTTCGGCGCCTGTGTCGTTCAGTCTGTCGATGGCGCAATCACCTTTAAGGCACAACCCTTTCACATTGGGTGTGGCCAGTGGATCACCCAATCACCATTCGGTGGTGTTGTGGACCCGACTCATGCCAGATGCAGCCAGCGGCAACTCGCAATTTGCCGCAAGCGATGTGTCTGTCAAATGGGAAGTAGCTGACGATGAAGGCTTCAAAGTCAATCGCCGCACTGGCCAAGTGGTGGCATTGTCCGCGTTGGCGCATTCAGTGCATTTAGAGCTTGATCAACTGCAAAGTGATCGGTGGTACTTCTATCGCTTTCAAATTGGCGATGTACAAAGCACTGTTGGCAGAACCAGAACGCTGCCACACCCTGAAGCCATGGTGCAAAAACTCCGCGTGGCCTACGCGTCATGCCAGCGCTGGGAGCATGGCTACTTCAGCGCCTACGACCACATGTGCCAAGAAAACTTAGACATGGTCTTGTTCTTGGGTGACTACATTTATGAATATGCTGGGGCCGCCAATGCAGTGCGCTTGCCATCGGGTGGTTGGGTGAACAGCTTGTCTGATTACCGCGACCGATATGCACTTCACAGAAGTGAAAAAAGCTTGCAGGCCATGCACGCGCAATGCCCTTGGTTGATCACGTGGGACGACCATGAAGTGTCCAATGACTA
>CALAGS010000007.1 GCA_937891665.1 uncultured Burkholderiales bacterium
CCGATGTCCCTCCGATTCCTGCTGTGTCAGGATCATAAGGAACAAGACATCATGCGAGTACATTTCAAAGCGATGGAGAGCTACGGCGAAGGCAACAGCACTTCACAAGCCATGGTGGCCGATAAAGTTGAACTCATTCAAATGCTGTTTGACGGCCTGATTGACAGCTTGGTGACTGCCAAGGGTCACATTCAGCGTGGCTCCATTGAAGACAAGAACAAGAGTTTGGTGCGCGCTGGCCGCATCGTCTTGGGCTTACAAGGCTCGCTAGATTTAGACAAAGGCGGCGATTTGGCCCGTAACTTGTACGAGTTGTACAGCTACGTCACACGTCGCCTGGTGCATGTGAATGCCCGCAATGACCTCGATGCATTGCAAGAAGTTCACACGCTGTTGAATGAAATTCGCCAAGCTTGGCGTGATGTTCCTAACTTGTTACCTAAAACTGCGCCTGCTTCAGGTGTGGCAATGTCTGCAATGCATTGAGCCTTTGCCTGAAAGGGCAAGGTTTTGAAGGAACAATGACGGGCGCAGCTGGGAAGCCAGCCGCCCGTTTGTTCGTTTTTGGAGAGAAATATGAATGCGATTATTGGTATCGTTGTTTTGATGGTCTGCGTGTTCGGCGGTTTTATCATGGCCGGCGGAAGCATGAAGCCGATTATCAAATCTGCGCCGATTGAGACCTTCATTATTTTGGGCGCTGGTATTGGCGGCATGCTGATTGGTAACAGCATGGACATTTTCAAGGGCGCCTTGGGCGGCATGGGCAAAGTGTTCAAAGGCCCTGCCTACAAAAAAGAAGATTATTTGAGCACCATTTTTGTGGTGTCCAAAATCATGAAAACGCTGAAAACCGAGGGCCCCGTGGCCCTTGAGGCGCATATTGAGAACCCGGAATCCAGTGCCATCTTTGGCGAGTACCCCAAAATTTTGCACGACCACGCCTTGCTAGATCTGGTTTGCAACACGGTTCGCTTGATGGTGGTGTCCACCAGCCCCTTAAGCCCCTACGCGGTGGAAGACGTGATGGACTTGTCCATCAAAAC
>CALAGS010000008.1 GCA_937891665.1 uncultured Burkholderiales bacterium
GCCTCTTGAATGCTGGCCGACTCTAATAAAACGTCGTACACACTGAGCTCAAGCTGCCGTTTGTCAACGCCCGAGCCCATGGTTGCATTGCCCTGTGGATCAAGGTCAACCAACAAAACACGTTGCCCCACTTTGGCCAAGCCAGCGGCCAAGTTAACCGCTGACGTGGTCTTGCCAACGCCGCCTTTTTGATTTGCAACACAGAATATCTTTGCCATTTGTGACTCTTTTATTTTCTCGCTGCTGCGATTATTTGCCCAAGGCCAGTTTCAGACCAAATCCGATTAAGAACAAGCCGGCAATTTTTTGCAAGAATCCAGAGACTTTGGGGTTGGCTCTAAGGCGTGTTGCCATCCTGTGAGTGATGAGCACAACGCCAAAACAGTAAAGGAAGCCCAAAACGGCAATGTTAACGGCCATGAATACAAAAGTAACCATTCCTTGGTGCTTCTCAGGGTCAATGAATTGTGGGAAAAAAGCAAAGTAAAACATGATCGCCTTGGGATTGAGCAAGGTAATGAACATGGTTTCTTTGAAATATTGACCTGGGGTGATCTTGATCGATGGCCCCTCACCCGGCTTTGCAAAGACCATTCTAAAACCTAACCAGGCAAGGTATGCCGCACCCACCCATTTCAAGGCCAAAAACAAATGAGGATACGTTTGCAACAGTGCAGCCACGCCGGCCACCGTCATCCACAGCAAAATTTGGTCGCCCAAAATCAAGCCCATCACGGAGGCTGTGCCGCCCCTCATACCGCCTTGGGTGGTAGAGGTAATCAAGGCCAAATTCCCTGGGCCAGGCAAGAACAAAAGCAACACAAAAGCGGCGACAAAAGCACCGTAATCAGAAATTCCAAACATCAAAGGCCTTCTCAATGAGCCCAAGTGTAAGGGGCGAAACTCAAGTCGTGATTGCTTCAGCCGACAAAGTTGCTGATTTTTTCATCCAGACCATGCAACGGTCGGCATGCAAGCCAGGAACCTGCAGTTGTTCCACGTGAAACACTTCTGCAAAAGAAGGCAACGCCGCCATCTCTGCTTCGGGCAACTTGCCCTTCATGGCCATCCAAACACCCTGCTCGGACATGGCGCCGACCGACCAGCTTACAAAGTCTGGCAAAGAGGCAAATGCTCGGGAGCAGATGACGTCAAACGGCCCCTTCAAGCTTTCTACCCGCGCATGAAGCCCTCGCAAGTTTGACAACTTTAAACTGGCTGCGACCTGTTGCACAAATGCCGCCTTTTTAGAAACCGTATCGACACATGTGACACGGATGTTGGGGCAACAAATGGCAATCACCACCCCTGGCAAACCGCCGCCCGAACCCACATCCAGCAACGCCACCTCTTGGTCGACGCCTTTTGCGCTTTGAGCAAGATGGCGAAATAAGGGGGAAATTGAGGACAAGCTGTCTAGCAAATGGTGGGTCAAAATTTCTTGCGGCGTTTTCAACGCTGTGAGGTTATAAACCTTGTTCCACTTTTGAATGAGCGCCATGTAGCTCAATAACTGTCGCTGCTGAGCCTCTGTCACATTCAACCCTAAGGCCTTTACGCCCACGGAAAGCGCTTGAAGAAGCGCCACTTCAGGCACTTCGGCCGCGGCGGTCATGGCGCCAAACTCTCCAAGCCTTCCGCAACCGACTCCGCCACTTCGGGCTTGACCGAAACGAACTCCTTAAAACCACCCCTTTTGAGATAAATCAGCAACAAGGAAATGGTTGCAGGGGTAATTCCAGAAATTCGGGACGCCATGCCCAGGGTTTCTGGACGATGCTTGGACAAGGTTTGTCGGGCCTCGATCGACAAAGAGGAGACCAGAAGGTAGTCAAGTTTTGCGGGCAACTTCAGATTTTCAAAATGTGCGGCCCGCTCTACCTCAACCCTCTGGCGGTCAATGTACCCAGAATACTTGGCAGCAATCTCAACCTGTTCAATCACGGATGTTGTGAGATCGCCCAATGTTTCACGTGAAACAGCTGTTGCAACAAACCGTCCTGCATCCAAGGACATCAGGCCTTCATAACTCACGCCGGGTCGACGGAGCAAGTCAAACAGGTTGTGCTCATGCTCAATAGACTTGCCCAACACGCGCACAGACTCCGCCTCGGGAAGGTTTTTTGGATTGACCCACGTAGACTTCAGGCGCTCTGTTTCGCGTGAAACAGCTTCCCGCTTTGTGCAAAAGGAAGTCCAGCGCTCATCGTCTACTAAGCCCATTTGGCGGCCAAGCTCTGTCAAGCGCATGTCTGCGTTATCTTCCCGCAGCTGCAACCGAAACTCTGCCCTGCTGGTAAACATGCGATAAGGCTCTGTCACGCCCTTGGTAATGAGGTCATCGACCAACACACCCAAATAAGCTTGGTCGCGGCTGGGCAACCAAGAGC
>CALAGS010000009.1 GCA_937891665.1 uncultured Burkholderiales bacterium
GTTTTGCGAATGGTTTCGCGGTAAGCCACTTGGGGCTTGCCCACGTTGGCTTCAACGCCAAACTCACGCTTCATGCGGTCGACAATAATTTCAAGGTGCAATTCGCCCTGGCCGCCAATGATGGTCTGGCCTGACTCTTCGTCAGTCTGCACGCGGAATGATGGATCTTCAGCAGCCAAACGTGACAGCGCCATGCCCATTTTTTCTTGGTCGGCTTTGGTTTTGGGTTCGACAGCTTGACGAATGACGGAGTCGGGGAACACCATGCGCTCCAAAGTGATGACCGCGTTGGGGTCGCACAATGTTTCGCCGGTAGTGACGTCTTTCAAACCTACGCAAGCAGCGATGTCGCCAGCGCGAATTTCGTCAACTTCTTCACGGTTGTTGGCGTGCATTTGCACGATACGACCGATACGCTCTTTCTTGCCGCGAACCGCGTTGTAGACGGTGTCGCCCTTTTTCAGGACGCCCGAGTAAACACGCACGAAAGTGAGCTGGCCCACAAAGGGGTCGGTCATCAATTTGAATGCCAAGGCAGCGAATTTTTCGTTGTCGTCGGCCTTGCGGGTGATTTCTTTTTCGTCTTCGTCGAAACCTTTGATGGCTTTCACGTCCAATGGCGAAGGCATCAGGTCCAAGACCGCGTCGAGCATGCGCTGAACGCCTTTGTTCTTGAAGGCGGTGCCGCACAACATGGGCTGAATTTCGCTGTTGATAGTGCGAATGCGCAAACCAGCCGTGATTTCTTCTTCCGTCAAGTCACCTTCTTCAAGGTACTTGTTCATGAATTCTTCAGAGGCTTCAGCCGCCGCTTCAACCATCTTCTCACGCCACTCTTTGGCCAATTCCACCAAGTTGGCGGGAATTTCTTCAAAGGTGAACTTCATGCCCTGAGACGCTTCATCCCAGATGATGGCTTTCATTTTGCGCAAATCGACCACGCCTGTGAAGTTTTCTTCAGCGCCGATAGGGATCACGATGGGCACTGGGTTGGCTTTCAAGCGCAACTTCATCTGCTCGACCACTTTGAAGAAGTTGGCGCCGGTGCGGTCCATCTTGTTCACGAAGGCCAAACGAGGAACCTTGTACTTGTTAGCTTGACGCCACACAGTTTCAGACTGGGGTTGCACACCGCCTACAGCGCAGTAAACCATGCAAGCGCCATCGAGGACGCGCATAGAGCGCTCAACTTCAATGGTGAAGTCGACGTGGCCGGGCGTGTCAATGATGTTGATGCGGTGGTCTTCATAAGAGCCGTCCATGCCCTTCCAAAAACAAGTGGTTGCAGCAGAAGTGATCGTGATGCCACGCTCTTGCTCTTGCTCCATCCAGTCCATGGTGGCAGCGCCATCATGCACTTCACCAATTTTGTGATTCACACCGGTGTAAAAAAGAATACGCTCGGTGGTGGTGGTTTTTCCTGCGTCAATGTGCGCGGAAATACCGATATTGCGATAACGCTCGATGGGAGTTATGCGAGCCATGATCAACCTCTTGGAATTCAGTTAAAACAAAAAATACAAATGCCCTGCAGGGTCTCTACAGGGCTTTGCGGTCGGTTGGCAACGCGGCTTAAGGCCGCGTGACAACCTGTGGAATTTAGAAGCGGAAGTGTGAGAAGGCCTTGTTGGCTTCAGCCATACGGTGCACTTCATCACGCTTTTTCATCGCGCCGCCGCGGCCTTCATTGGCCTCGAGCAACTCGTTGGCCAAACGCAAAGCCATGGATTTCTCACCACGTTTGCGGGCCGCTTCTTTGATCCAACGCATGGACAAAGCCAAGCGACGAATAGGGCGAACTTCAACGGGCACCTGGTAGTTGGCACCACCCACACGGCGGGATTTAACTTCCACCATGGGCTTGACGTTGTTGATGGCGATTGAGAAAAGCTCGACGGGGTCTTTGCCCGTTTTCTTTTCCATGTTTTCCAAGGCACCATAAATGATGCGCTCGGCAACCGCTTTTTTGCCGCCTTCCATGATCACATTCATGAATTTGGAAAGTTCGACATTACCGAACTTGGGATCCGGCAGGATTTCACGTTTAGGGACTTCACGACGACGTGGCATATTTCACCTCTTTGCTTCAGTTTGATGGCTGGACGTCCGATCCAGACACCCTGCAAATTCATTTTGAACTTGCACTTACTCGACTCCAACAGGGAGTCACTTCGTTGAACCAGCTCGTCTAAAAACCAGAACAACACCTTTTTTTGAAAGCTAACTTAAGCTTTCTTCGGGCGCTTAGCGCCATATTTAGAACGCGATTGCTTGCGGTCTTTCACACCTTGCAAATCAAGTGAGCCACGCACGATGTGATAACGCACACCAGGCAAGTCTTTCACACGACCACCACGTACCAACACCACGGAGTGTTCCTGCAAATTGTGGCCTTCACCACCGATGTAGGAGATCACCTCGAAGCCATTGGTTAAGCGCACTTTGGCAACTTTACGCAGAGCAGAGTTAGGTTTTTTAGGCGTCGTGGTGTACACACGGGTGCACACACCGCGGCGCTGCGGAGAGTTTTGCATCGCAGGGCTTTTTGACTTGGTCTTTTCGACCTCGCGCCCCTGACGCACCAATTGATTGATGGTTGGCATTTAAAAAAACGTCCCTAAACGTTTGGAATGAACAAAAGAATCTTCTCCGCTCCAAATGCGGAAAAGCCTTCTAGTATAGCGCCGGAACATGAACAAGGCAAAAAATTATTCTGCCGCACCCTCTAGATCAAAGTTTGCAAGTACCAACTTTTCTTACTTGATCCATAAACGCAAAGCATCCCAAGCACGGCCAAACACGCCCGCCTGCTCTACAGCGTCCAAAGCCTGCAAAGGCATCTCAACCCACAGTTGCTCGCCTCGGAATACTTTGAGGCTGCCGATGGTCTGGCCTTTGGTGACTGGCGCCACCAATGGGTCTGGGCGGGCCAGCTGCGTTTTGATTTGAGCAGCAGAGCCCGTTGGAACCGCCACCACAAGCGCATTAGCGCGACCCAATTTGACTGTGGAAGCCTTGCCTTTCCAAATAGGGGGCGTGGCCACCGCTTGGCCGGCGTCAAACAGTTTCACCGCTTCAAAAGCGGTGTAGCCCCAGTTGAGCAGTTTTTGAGCCTCATTGGCCCGTGCAATTTCACTGCTGGTACCAAGCACAATGGCCATCAACCGACGCGACCCCACATTGGGAAAATCACGTTTGGCGGTTGCCACCAAACAATACCCTGCAGCATTTGTGTGGCCAGTTTTCAAACCATCCACAGTGGGGTCTTTGAAAAGCAGCAAGTTTCGGTTGCTGTCGTTGGCAGCCGGCGTGCCTGGGTAACGGTATTTTTTAATGGCATAGGTTCCGACATATTCGGGAAAGTCATTCAGCAAACGCATGGACAAGGTGGCCAAGTCGCGCGCAGTGGTGGTGTGTCCCGCTTCGGTCAAGCCTTCAGGGTTTTTGTAACTGGTGCTATTCATCCCCAGCACCTTGGCCTGCTCGTTCATCATCTGAACGAAGCGTTCGGCCGTACCGCCCACGCCCTCGGCCAGCGCCATGGTGGCGTCATTGCCCGATTGAACAATCATGCCCTTAATCAAGTCTTCAACCGGCACCTTCATTTTGGGGTCAATGAACATGCGCGAGCCTGGCATTTTCCAAGCGCGTTCGCTCACACTCAATGTTTGTTTCATGTCGATTTTTTTCGACTTCAAGGCATCAAACACCAAATAAGCGCTCATGAGTTTGGTGAGAGAGGCTGGCTCGACGGGCATGTCTAAGTCGCGCGAGGCCAAAATTTGATTGGCCGTCACATCGAGCAACAAATACGCCTTTGCCGCAATCTCAGGCGCCTGAGGCGCAGCGCTCTGAGCATGCGCTTGCAACGGCGCCCAAGCAAAAGTGCACGCCGAAAAAGTGACAGCAAGCAAGGGCCTGATGGCGCTTCGGCAAAATTTAGAAAATAACAATGTCATGTTGGGATTTTGAAGCAATCAAGTCCGCAAGTGGCGGCTGATCAGGTTACGAAGCAAGGGCAACTGTCCGTGAAAGAAATGTTCAACCCCAGGTATGACCGTGACCGGCAAAGACTGCGGCCGAGCCCAATCTAGCACGCTGGCCAAAGGCACGGTGTCGTCCACTTCGCCATGCAAGACCAAGGTTTTATCGTGCAACTCGGTCGGCACGGGTGCCACTTGAAAGCGCGATGCGGCGGTACCGACGAAGATCAGCTTTTCGAGCTTGTTGGCGGGCAATAAGCGGGCAAGGGCCTGACTGGTGACAAAAGCGCCAAATGAAAATCCAGCCAGGGCCATCGGCTGCGTCGTTTCACAAGTGGCCTGGATCACGCTCATCAGGTCGTCAACTTCACCGCGGCCTTCGTCATAAGCGCCCTCACTGGCACCCACACCTCGAAAATTAAAACGAATAGCGCGCCAGCCATTTTGGACAAAGGCTTTGGCCAGGGTTTGAACCACTTTGTTTTGCATCGTGCCGCCAAACAGAGGATGCGGGTGAGCGATGACAACCGTTCCTTGAAAAACACCACCCTCTGGCAGGTCACACATGCCCTCCAAAAGACCCGAAGGGCCTTGCAGTGGCATGTTCTTCGTTGCGGAATTCATCAGCGCCCTACTTCAGGAGGCGTGATCAATCGGGAGACGGGCTGCCCATTCTTCAAGTGGCTTTCAACGATTTCATCGATGTCAGCATTGTCGACAAAGCTGTACCAAGTTCCCTCTGGGTAGACCACGGCAACCGGTCCTCCGGCACAACGGTCTAGGCATCCTGCTTTGTTCACCCGCACTTGACCTGGGCCAGAAAGTCCCAGACTTTTGATGCGCGCTTTGCAATGGTCAAAGGCCGCTTGGGCGCCTTGCTGTGAGCAACAAGCTTCGCCACTTTTTCTTTCATTCAAGCAGAAAAAAATATGGCGTTCGTAATAAGGTTTGGCAGGTTTAGATTCACTCATGCTTGTATTTTAGTGGGGCGCGCCGCAGACAAACAACGCATCAAATAAACCAGCAACGCAAAGGGCCATAACCACCCCAGCCACTGAATCAGGCCATGGAAGCGAATGAACTGACCTTGCTCCCAATTTTGCAAGGTCAAGGAAAAGTAAGCGTTGGCCGACGCGTTGTTGAGCAGGGTGAGTTGTAAAACCAGCCCGACCAGCGCCAAAACTTGAAGTGTTTTTTCTTGACGCCACATCATGGGCCATGCAGCAACAGCCGCAAGTACAAGCGCTATTTGCACAGGCTCATCCAACCAGCCCCAAGCATGTGAAGGGCCATAAGTCAAAGCGGCAGACAAGGCCGTGAACAACAGGCCGCAGACCGTCAAGACAAACCAAGCCACTGCTTTTTGGTGCAAATGGCGTATCAAGCTAAACGCCAGCAGGCAAGGCAGTAACTGGCCAAGGCTGACACACAAAATTTCATAGGCCGGCAGCAAAGGTTGCAATTCAACTTCTCGCACAGGCAACCAATCTAGCCAGGGTGTCTCTTGCAACAGCAAGGCCAATGCATCTTCTGCACGTTCTAAAACCTGACCCAGACCCATCGGAATGGGCGCAGGAAAGAGCAATGCGATGGGCCACAAGGCAAGCAGCACCAACGAGCCTTGTGCATCTGGGGCAAACCAGTTGGCTCTAAAACGACTCCATCGGTCTAAAAATCCAAATCGCTCCAAGGTCCAAGCGGCGCCTGCACCTGCCAAAGTTCCGGCGCTGTTCAAGCCCCAATCGACGTTGGAGGGAACTCGTGCTGGCAAAAAGAGCTGCAAGCTTTCCATGCCAAGTGCAAGCAAAGAGCCCAATGCCAAGGTCAAACCCACGGCCGGCAAGTGCCTGGCACTTCGTTGTAATGCCAGAGCCACGATGAAGCCTAAAGGGGCATAACCCAAAACGTTAGAAAGAACGTCAAAGCCTGTCCAATACCGGGGCCAAGGTGCCCACACAAATGCCGTCCAATCGACCCCTTGTGAACGCCAATTTTGGAAGGGGTACAAACTGGCATAAATGATCAGCACGGCATAGATCGCTGCCAAAGGCCATGCCGCTGTCTTTTTCATCTGGCTTGAGGCTTGGTTTAAAAAGGCTTCACGACGACCAAGATGACAACCGCCACCAACATCAAGACGGGCGCCTCATTGAACCAGCGGAACCAAACATGGCTGTGCGAGTTTTGCCTGGCCTCAAAATTTTTCAAAATTCGGCCGCATGAATGGTGATAGCCCACAATCAAAAGCACCAAGGCCAATTTGGCGTGCATCCAAGCATTGCCCGGGCCCCAACCAATGCCAACGCCCCACCAAAGCCAAACACCCAAGGCAATGGCCGGCACCGACAACAGGGTGGTGAACCTTAAAAGTTTTCTGGCCATGAGCAAGAGCCTGGCGTACTCGGCCTCAGAGTCAGCTGGCACCATGGCCAAATTGACAAATATTCGGGGCAAATAAAACAGGCCGGCAAACCAGCTGGCCACGAAAACGATGTGAAAGGCTTTGATCCAGAGCATGCCCTGAGTGTAGCCCCGTCAGAGAATTGGACACAAGTTCGCTGACGGGATGGGGCTTAAATTTCTTGCCAAAGAAGCTCGCGAAATGCCCCGAATGGGGCAAAGATCAGGCACAATTTTCAAATGACACTGATACACACCCCCTACCCCTTAAGTCGCCCACGCCGTTTGCGTCGCACCGATTATTCGCGGCGCTTGGTTCGTGAGCATCAACTGACTGTCGATGATCTGATTTATCCCGTCTTTGTCTTAGACGGCCAAAATCAACGCCAAGCCGTTGGCTCGATGCCAGGCGTCGAGCGCTTGAGTTTGGATTTGTTAATGCCCGTCGCAGAAGACTGCGTCAAGTTGGGCATTCCTGTCATGGCTCTTTTCCCCGTCATCGACAGTGCATTGAAAGACCCTTATGGCAACGAAGCACTGAACCCTGAGGGTTTGGTGCCCACCGTTGTTCGTGCTCTGAAAAAGAATTTCCCCGAGTTGGGCATCATGACTGACGTGGCCTTAGATCCTTTCACCAGCCACGGACAAGATGGCTGGCTTGACGACGAAGGCTACATCTTGAACGATCTGACTCTGGCGCAATTGGTCAAGCAAGCCATGGTGCAAGCCGATGCCGGTGTTGACATGGTGGCCCCCAGCGACATGATGGATGGCCGCATTGGCGCCATTCGACAGGCGCTTGAAAACAAAGGCCATGTGCATACGCAAATCATGGCCTACAGCGCCAAATATGCCAGCTCTTTTTACGGCCCCTTCCGCGACGCTGTGGGCTCTGCCGCCAATCTTGGCAAGGGCAACAAAAAAACTTACCAAATGGACCCCGGCAATACCAACGAAGCATTGCGCGAAGTAGCGCTAGACATCGCCGAAGGTGCCGACATGGTCATGGTCAAACCTGGCATGCCTTATTTGGACGTGGTGCGCCGCGTCAAAGATGAATTTGGTGTGCCCACTTTTGCCTACCAAGTCTCTGGCGAATATGCCATGCTCAAAGCAGCCGCCCAAAATGGCTGGCTTGACCACGATGGCGTCATGATGGAGAGCTTGTTGGCGTTTAAACGTGCGGGGGCAGATGGTGTTTTGACTTACTTTGCCCGTGATGCTGCGCGCCTGTTAGCACGGGCCTGATCGCCCCAAGCGCAAGCTCACAATATGCACGTTTTCACGGTGTCAGGACAGCTCGTTCAAGAGTCATTGTCCTTGCCCAATAGGCTGCCAGAAAACGGTTCTCAGCGGTCCACCAGCCCTTAGGCGCGTTGACACAAGCCCCATTGGGTTTGCCATTTTCGACACTGTCTTGCTCACGCTTCATCCTGACGACTGCGCTATTCTCAGCGCCTATGCAGCTCGGCTGATGTCGGCCAGCAACGCTTTACAAGCCAATGCGTCTATGAGCCAGGACACAGGTCCAGACGCAACGCACGGGGCCGTAGACGAACGTTCAATTGGCGCTAGAGGCATTCCTGTCAGCCCTGCCGACTTGATGCTTCGAATGGTGAGCCAAGTGGTCGATGCCTATTTGGATTTGATCGCGGCCATCTTCGGCATGAACTTTGATGTCATTCCGCTCATGCATGATCAGGCTGGCTTTTGGTTGACGCTGAGTAGCATGGCGCTGATCGCTTCTTCTTTGGCTTGGTTTTTTTGGCGCAAGCGTTATTTGGCGCGATCAGGCAGGTAATTTCACAGGGCGCCTCAGCCCAGATGCGTTTTAAAGAACGCCAAAGTTCTTTCTTTGGCCAAAGCCGCCGCGTGAGCTTCCCAAGCGCCGCGGTGATTGCAATTGAAACCGTGATGCGCAGCATAAGTAAACACCTGTGCATTGGGGTGTGCGACTTTGAAAGCACTGACTGAGTCCATAGAAATCCACTTGTCTTCTTCTGCAAAGTGAGCCATGACAGGCACTTTGGCTTGCCGTGCAGACTCAGGTTCGCCCGTCATGCCACCGCCGTAGTAAGGCGCGGCGGCAGACAAGCCATTGAGCAGGCAAGCGGAGCGCCAAGTGAGCAAGCCGCCCCAGCAATACCCCACAATGCCGACCTTGCCACCACACGCTGTGTGAGCATGGTCAATGGCCGCTTGAATGTCTTGCAAAGCACCTGGCGCGGGCAAAGCCTCAACGGCAGTTTTGAGGCCCATGCCAAGGCCCATGTCGGCCTCTGCATAGCCCAGCTCCACATTGGCTTGAACGCGGTGAAACATGGCGGGTGCAATGGCCAAATAACCTTCACTGGCATATGCGTCGGCCACTTCGCGAATGTGCGTGTTGACGCCAAAAATTTCTTGAATGACCACCACCGCGGCTTTGGCGGGGGCGAAGGGTTGCGCCACATAAGCGGGAACTTGGGTACCGTCGGCCGCTGCGAGTGTGATGAAAGAGCCCATGAAATTCTCCTGAAAAATTAAACTGCGAGTGCACGCTCAACAAAATCAAGCCGATCTTGACCCCAAAAAATTTCGCCGTCCAAGACATAGCTTGGCGCGCCGAAAACACCCGCATCAATGGCCATTTGAGTATAGGACTCGTAGCGCTCGTGGACCGCTTGGCTGTATGTCTGCTCTAAGCAAGCTGCTGGCAAGTGCTGCTCATGGAGCAACTCTGCCAAGGTTTTTTCATCGGCGATGTTGCGCTGCTGAGACCAAACCGCAGACAGGATGGCGCCACTGATGTTCATGGCTGCATCGGCTCCCATCGCCATGTCGACCGCAATGATCAATTTAGCAGCATCGTCACCACTGACAGGGAAAAAAGTGGGCTTGAGGTGCAAAGGCGCCCCCAACCATTTGCTAAAGCGCTCTAGTTCCGTCAAACGGTAGGCTTGTCGCTGTGGCGCTCTCTGCCCCAAGGGTAAGCCCCCAGAAATAGGAAATACCTTACCGCCCAAATCAAAGGGCATGACCCGAACAGAGGCGCCTGATTTTTTGAGAATGTTTTGAAAACGTTGGTGCCCCAGGTAAGCCCATGGGCTTTGGGGGGCGAAATAATAGTCGACTGAGTGACTCACAATAAGCTCCTACATAAGGTAATCTGACAAGTTAAATTAACCAACAGTCATCTGTTTTAACAGTTTGACCACAATTCTGCAGGAGACAAGCCATGCGCAAGGTTTTATTGGTCACTGGGGGTAGTCGTGGCATCGGTGCGGCCACCTGTATTTTGGCGGCGCAAAAGGGCTGGGATGTGGCTGTGAACTACAGCGCCAACGCCCAAGCTGCTGACGGTGTCGTTGAGCAAATTAAGGCGGCTGGTGGGCGGGCCATCTCCGTGCAGGCCGATGTGGCCCACGAAGAACAAGTGTTGGCGATGTTCCAAAAAGTGCGAGCCGAGTTGGGACCCCTCCAAGGCTTGGTCAACAATGCGGGCGTTGTAGACGTTTCTGCGCGCTTGGATGAGATGAGCATGGCGCGCTGGCGCCGAATGTTTGACATCAATGTTTTAGGATCCATGTTGTGCGCGCGAGAAGCCATCTTGCAAATGAGCACCCTACACGGCGGTGTTGGCGGCAGCATTGTGAATCTTTCGAGCGCGGCCGCACGCTTAGGCTCGCCTGGTCAATACTTGGATTACGCAGCCGCCAAGGGTGCCATTGACAGTTTCACACTGGGTTTGGCCAAGGAAGTTGCTGGCGAAGGCATTCGCGTGAACGCCATTCGCCCGGGCCTCATTGACACCGAAATTCATGCCTCGGGTGGGCTGCCCAATCGCGTCAAAGACTTAGAGCATTTGGTACCGGCCAAGCGCGGCGGTAGCGCCATGGAGGTTGCGCAAGCCATTGTGTGGTTGCTGTCAGATGAGGCCAGCTACACCACCATGAGTTTGGTGGATGTCTCGGGGGGTCGTTAATGTCAACAGAAGGCAAGCGCACCATTCGCTATTACTGGGAAGACATGCAACCGGGCAGTGAACGAGATTTGGGCAGCATCTCGCCTACTCGCGAAGAGATCATTGCATTTGCCACCCAGTTTGACCCTCAGCCCTTTCACTTAGACGATGAAGCTGCCAAGGCCTCTGTTTTTGGTGGGCTTTGCGCCAGTGGCTGGCACACCTGCTCTATGGCAATGCGCCTGATGGTGACCAACTTTTTGCACGAGGCATCCAGTCTGGGGTCGCCAGGGCTTGAAAATTTGCAATGGAAGAAACCGGTTTTGCCCAACGACACCTTGCGCCTGAAACACAAAATTTTGGAATCTAGGCCCATGCGCTCTAAACCCGACGTGGGCTTGGTACGAACCCAATGGGAAATGCACAACCAACATGGCGATTGCGTACTTCACATGGAAGGCTGGAGCATGTTCAGACGCCGCCATCCTGCTACCGATTCGGCCAAGACCGATTAACATTCACCCTGTTTACTGCTCACTCCTCACTGCATTTAGGCCTTAGGATTTCCCATGACTGTCACTACCATTGCTCATTTCATTTCAGGTCACAACGTCTCGGGTTCCTCTTCCCGTGCGCAAGACGTTTTTAACCCAGCCACGGGCGCCATCACGGGCCGTGTGAGTTTGGCCAACACTCACGATGTCGATCAAGCCGTCGCCGCCGCTCAAGCTGCGTTTCCAGCTTGGGCCGACACGCCACCCTTGAGGCGCGCACGTGTGATGTTCAAGTTTTTGGAGTTACTCAACCTTCACCGCGACACACTGGCTCACATGATCACCGCCGAACACGGCAAGGTCTTCACAGATGCGCAAGGTGAAGTCACGCGCGGCATCGACATTGTGGAGTTTGCCTGTGGCATTCCGCAATTGCTCAAAGGCGACTTCACAGACCAAGTTTCAACCGGCATCGACAACTGGACTTTGCGCCAGCCTTTGGGTGTTGTGGCGGGCGTCACGCCCTTTAACTTTCCAGTCATGGTGCCCATGTGGATGTTTCCGGTGGCCATTGCCTGTGGCAACACCTTTGTCTTAAAGCCAAGTCCATTGGACCCCAGCCCCAGCTTGTTCATGGCCGACCTGCTTCAACAAGCCGGTCTGCCCGCGGGTGTTTTCAACGTCGTACAAGGCGACAAAGAAGCCGTCGATGCGTTGGTAGCCCATCCTGATGTCAAAGCAGTCAGCTTTGTGGGCTCTACGCCCATTGCCAACAGCCTTTATGAAAACGGCGCACGACATGGCAAACGTGTGCAAGCCTTGGGCGGCGCCAAGAACCACATGGTCGTCATGCCTGACGCCGACATTGATCAGGCAGTCGATGCCCTCATGGGCGCCGCATACGGCTCGGCCGGTGAGCGCTGCATGGCCATCAGCGTGGCCGTTTTGGTAGGCGATGTGGCCGAGCGTCTCATGCCCTTGTTGCTTGAAAAAACACGGGCCCTCAAAGTGCTGAATGGCACCAACTTGGCGGCAGAAATGGGCCCCATTGTCACGGCGGCCGCCAAACAACGCATTACTGGTTACATCGATGCGGGTGTGGCAGAAGGCGCCCAATTGTTGGTAGACGGTCGTCAGTTTGATGGCGCTAAAGCAGGCGAAGGCTGCAGCCATGGTTTCTGGTTAGGCGGCACCTTGTTTGACCATGTCAGCACCGACATGAAGATTTACAAAGAAGAAATTTTTGGCCCGGTTTTGTCATGCGTTCGCGTGAAAGATTTGGGCGCTGCCATTCAAATCATCAACGATCATGAGTTTGGCAATGGCGTGAGTTGCTTCACGCGCGATGGCAATGTGGCACGCGAATTCTCACGCCGCATTCAAGTGGGCATGGTGGGCATCAATGTGCCCATTCCTGTTCCCATGGCATGGCATGGCTTTGGCGGATGGAAGCGCAGTTTGTTTGGCGACATGCACGCCTATGGCGAAGAAGGCGTGCGCTTTTACACCAAGCAAAAATCAATCATGCAGCGCTGGCCTGAGAGCATTGGCAAGGGCGCTGAGTTCGCCATGCCAACGTCCAAGTAAATCAGACTCCGACCTTTTCGAAGCGCCATGAACGACAGCACTTTTGACTACATCATCGTCGGCGCTGGCACTGCAGGCTGTCTCTTGGCCAATCGCTTATCGGCCGATGCCAGCAAACGTGTCTTGCTGATCGAGGCCGGCAAGCGAGACGATTACCACTGGATACACATCCCTGTTGGTTATTTGTATTGCATTGGCAATCCACGCACCGACTGGCTGTACGAAACTGAAGCGGCCGCAGGTTTGAACGGCAGAACCCTGCGATACCCCCGTGGCAAAGTGCTGGGCGGTTGCAGCAGCATCAACGGCATGATTTACATGCGCGGCCAGTCGCGCGATTACAACCAATGGGCGGCCATCACCGACGACCCTCAATGGCGCTGGGATCAATGCCTGCCCTACTTCAAATTCCACGAAGACCATCACCAAGGCGCCACTGAAACGCATGGCGCGCAGGGGGTGCCTGCTGCCCTGCTCAATCCGCAAGCGCACGACGATGCCGCTTCGGCCGAATACTTCAGAATCCTCAAGGCGCGCAAAGCTGGCGGCGAGTGGCGCATCGAAAAACAGCGCTTAAGCTGGGGCGTTTTAGACGCCTTTGCACAAGCCGCGCAACAAGCAGGTGTGCCGGCTTCGAACGACTTCAACCAAGGCAACAACGAAGGTGTGGGCTATTTTGAAGTGAATCAAAAAAGCGGCTGGCGCTGGAACACTGCTCAGGCATTTCTAAGACCCACTTGCTATGCTCGCCCTAACTTTGAGCTTTGGACACAAGCACAAGTCGCCAGATTGGTCATTGAAACCGATGCCGATGGCGGCAAACGCTGTACCGGCGTGAAAGTGTGGGACGGCCAGCAACTGGTCACTGCCACAGCCACCCGCGAAGTGGCGCTGAGCGCAGGCAGCATCGGCTCTGCTCAAATTTTGCAACTCTCTGGCATTGGGGCCGCTGACAGCTTGAAACAAAACGGCGTGGCAGTGACGCACGAATTGCCCGGCGTAGGCGCCAATTTGCAAGACCATTTGCAAATTCGCTCTGTTTACAAAGTCAAGCATGCCAAAACACTGAACACCTTGGCCAACAGTTGGTGGGGCAAGGCCAAAATTGGTTTGGAATATGCCATGTCTAGGTCAGGCCCCATGAGCATGGCGCCCAGCCAATTGGGTGCGTTCACCAAAAGCGATGCTGCGCGTGAATGGGCCAATATCCAATACCATGTGCAGCCTTTGAGCTTGGACGCATTTGGCGAGCCTTTGCACAAGTTCCCAGCCATCACCGCCAGCGTTTGCAATTTGAATCCAAGCAGCCGCGGTAGCGTGACTTTAAAGAGCCCCGACTTCAAGGTGCCTCCCGCCATTGCGCCCAATTATTTAAGCACCGAGGAAGACCGTAAAGTGGCGGCAGACAGTCTGCGTATTACTCGGCGCATCATGTCGCAACCCGCCATGGCGGCCTTCGAACCCGAAGAGTTCAAGCCAGGGGTTCAATACCAATCGGATGAAGAATTGGCGAAGCTTGCAGGTGACATTGCCAGCACCATTTTTCACCCTGTTGGCACCACACGCATGGGCCGGGAAGACGACCCCATGGCGGTGGTCAACAGCCACTTACAAGTTCGCGGTGTTCGTGGCTTGCGAGTGGTTGATGCAGGCGTCATGCCAAACATTACCAGTGGCAATACCAACAGCCCCACCCTCATGATTGCTGAAAAGGCGGCGCACTGGATGGCCAAAGATGCGCAGGGGTTTGCCACGGGAAATCCCTGATGGCAATGTCTGATGCAGCCTTGTACATTTCACTCACTCGATGAACTGCTGTTTGGGTTCGTTTTGAGGGCAGAGGAGACACCCAAACTAATCGAACATAAACATCCTAAACGAGATGTGACTTTTTACAAGCGTCGCGAAAGCGGCGCTTTTTTTTGATGGAAATACTGATCGTCACTCTGGCCTCGCTGTTTGCCGGCTTGGTCGACTCTATCGTGGGGGGGGGTGGTCTGATTTTGATCCCCGCCCTGTTTGCCACCTTTCCCACAGCAGCGCCTGCCACCTTGGTGGGCACCAATAAAAGCGCGGCCATTTGGGGCACGGCATTTTCAACCTATCAATTCAGCAAAAAAGTTGAGATGCGTTGGGCTGCTTTGTTTCCAGCTGCAGCAGCGGGCCTTCTAGGCTCGGTGTGTGGTGCTTGGACCGTGACTCAAGTAGACCCCAGCTTTTTGCGCAAAGGTTTGCCATTTCTGCTTTTGGGCTTGCTCATTTACACCGTCGCTAAAAGAGAGATGGGCCAGTTGCATCAGCCTCGGTTTCAAGGTCGGCGCGAGGCTCTAATAGCCGCTTTATTCGGCTTGTTGATCGGTTTTTACGATGGTTTTTTTGGACCCGGCGCTGGCAGCTTTTTTGTCTTTGCTTACGTGCGTTTGCTGGGCTATGACTTCTTGAACGCATCGGCCTCGGCCAAGCTCCTGAACACTGCTACCAACTTTTCAGCTTTGGCACTGTTCACTTGGCAGGGCCATGTATGGTGGCACTTGGCTGTGCCCATGGCCTTGGCCAATGTCATCGGAAGCCTCATTGGAACTCGACTGGCACTGAGGCACGGTGCGGGCTTTGTGCGCTATGTCTTCTTGGCTGTGGTTAGCGCTCTGATTTTGAAAACAGCCTACGATGGATTTTTCCGTTGAGGGGCAAATTGAGCAAAAGCAACGCCTAGCAAGGCAATGGTGGCACCCAGCAATTTGCTTGCGGTGTATTGCTCACCCGTGATGGCCCAAGCAAACAAGCCAGCAACCGGTGGCATGAGGTACATCAGAGGCGCTGTTCTGGCCACACCTCTGACTTGGTTGATCCAGCCCCATACTAACCAGCCACCAAAAGCAGAAATCAAAACTGACCAAGCCATTGCCGCCCAACCCTGAACACCCAGACTGGCCCAAGGTGCTTCAAGGCCCGCAGGGATTGACAGGAGCATCACGGGCAAGCCACCCAACAGGGTGGCATAACCCATGGTCAGAATGCTGCCATGTTTTTCAAGCAATGGTTTGGCTTGTACCGTGTAATAAGAGAATAAAACAGCTGCCACAAACAAGACCAAATCTCCGCCCGTTGCTCGCATATCACCTTTCATGATTTTTTCAGAAAGAAATAGCAACACCCCTATGAAGGCGATCGTGACGCCCAAGACTTGATAGCGCTGAAGTTTTTCGTGCCCCTTCCATCTCAAAATGAGCAAGGTAAAAATGGGGCCACACGCTAGGATGACAGAGCTTGAAAAGGGCGTCGACAAATGAATGCCATAACAAACAATGCCCACATGCAAGCTGTGCCCAACAAAGCCCAAGCTGGCCAACTCAAGAATATCTTTTCGGGCCATCGGCGGAAAGAAGCTTCCGAGCATGACGCGCATCATGATCAGTGCACATGTCGGCATGATCAAGTAACGGCCCAGCAAAAAACCACTGGGCGACAGCGTGTCCAGCAAATACTTTTGCACGCTGAAGTTGGCACCCCAAATCAAAATTAAAATCATGGCGGCCAACAAGGCCAAATTGTTTTGTTGCTTGATGTTCAAAGCGTGCCCAATACCGTAACGGGCACACGCGCTGCCAAAGCACACATCAACTCGTAGCCCACAGTGCCAGCAGCACGGGCCACCTCATCGATCGAAACACCCACAGAAGGCTGGTTGGTTTTTTGGGGCTGGCCCCACAATGTGACTTCACTGCCCCTGTCAGCATGCGGCAAATCGGTGATGTCGACGGTGATCATGTCCATGCTGACGCGGCCCAATGTCCGCGTCCGAATGCCATCGACGCAAACCGGCGTGCCCGTCGGCGCGTGGCGTGGATAACCGTCTGCATAGCCACAAGCCACCACACCAATTCGCATGGGGCGATTGGCCACAAACAAAGAGCCATAGCCCACGGAGTCTCCTGCTTGCAAATGTTGCACGCCAATGATGGCAGCATTCAAACTCATGACGGGTTTCAAGCCCCATTGATCCGCTGTATTTTCGGGGTGATCAGGCGAACTGCCATACAGTGCAATGCCGGGCCGCACCCAATCTGACCTGACCTTTAAATCTTTGGCATGGCGCAAAGTGGCGGCGCTGTTAGACAGGCTGCGTTCGCCCGATAAGTCATGGGTGTACTCATGAAAAACAGACATGGCGGCTGCAATGCCTTTGTCGGTATCTGCATCGCTGAAGTGCGACATGATCGAAATTTCATCGACTTGAGGCAGCGCATTCAAACGTGTCCAAGCCGCTCGAAATGCTTGTGGGGCAAAACCCAGTCGGTTCATACCCGTATTTATTTTGAGGAATACGCGATGGCCTTGGTGTGTTTTGTGAACGGCCAACATGTCGATTTGGGCTTCGCAATGCACCACGTGCCACAAATTAAGTCGCGAACACAACTCCAGATCGCGTGTTTCAAAAACACCCTCAAGCAAAAGAATGGGGCCGCGCCAGCCCAATTGCCGAACACGCTCAGCTTCTGACAAATCGAGAAGTGCGATACCGTCTGCGGCACGCAAAGCATCGAAAACTCTTTCAATGCCGTGCCCATACGCATTGGCTTTGACCACCCCCCAAACCAATGCATCGGGGGCTGTTGCTTGAATAAGCGCCAAGTTATGACGCAAGGCTTGCAGGTCAATGGTGGCCTGAATGGGTCTAGGCATGTCGGATCGTTTAAAAACAAAGATCTATGTCAAAGGGTGGAGTCTAGATTGTGTCACTTCAGGGCGTGATATAAATGAAACTTACGCCAACACCTGCAAAGGAGTTGTTGCTTTTTTCAATTTTCATATTTTCGACTTGGGCCCAATGCCTCATCGATTCACTGCATGATTTCATGAAGCGCGGTTTTTACACCATCATGGCGGCCCAGTTTTTCAGCTCGCTGGCCGACAACGCGCTGTTTGTCGCAGCGGTTGAACTCATTCGCATCAGTGGCGGAGACGAATGGCAACGTGCTGCTTTGGTGCCCATGTTCGCCCTGTTTTACGTGGTGCTGGCGCCTTTTGTGGGCGCGTTTGCCGACGCCAGACCGAAAGGGCAGGTCATGTTCGTCAGCAACGCCATCAAAGTGGTGGGCTGTTTGATGATGCTCTTTGGCACCCACCCTTTGCTGTCTTATGCCATCGTGGGCTTAGGCGCAGCGGCTTACTCTCCTGCTAAATACGGCATCTTGACCGAATTGCTGCCCGCCTCGCAACTGGTCAAAGCCAATGGCTGGATTGAAGGCTTGACCATTGCATCCATCATCTTGGGCGTACTGATTGGCGGGCAATTGGTGGGCCCCCATGTTGCCAATTACCTCTTGAGCTTTGACATGCCATTCATAGAGACAGGCATCGACACGCCGCCCGAGGCCGCCATTTTGTTATTGATCGTCTTGTATGCTTTGGCGGCTTGGTTCAACACACGGATCCCAGAGACGGGGGTGGCCATGCGCCCACTGCCCTCCAATTTAGGCGCCCTGTTGCCCGATTTTTGGGATTGCAATACACGCCTTTGGAAAGATCGCCTGGGCCAGATTTCATTGGCAACCACCACCTTGTTCTGGGGCGTCTCAGGCAACTTGCGCTACATCGTCTTGGCCTGGAGCGCGGTGGCGCTTGGCTACACCACCACTCAAGCCTCTAGTCTGGTCGGCGTGGTCGCCATTGGCACCGCCGTTGGTGCGGTTGTGGCCTCCATGCGAATGAAGTTGCACCAAGCAACCCTGGTCATGCCTTTGGGCATTGGCATGGGCTTGCTCGTCGTCGGCATGAACTTCATTGACAACGTATGGGTTGCTGCACCCTTCTTGATTATGCTGGGCGCACTGGGTGGCTTTTTGGTCGTTCCTATGAACGCTTTGTTGCAGCACCGCGGGCACAACCTCATGGGCGCTGGCAGATCCATTGCGGTTCAAAACTTCAATGAACAACTCTGTATTTTGGTGCTGGGTGGCATGTACAGTTTCTCAACAGGCATGGGCTTGTCGGCCTTTGGTGCCATCACCGCCTTTGGCTTGGTGGTGGCCGGCTTCATGTGGCTCATCAAACGCTGGCACGAGCGCAATATGCGAGACCACAGTGAAGAGTTGCAGAAACTGATTGAAGTGGCAAAAAATGATCACACTCATGGTTGATCGCCAATTGACTTAACCCTCTTGAAGGCACCTCCCATGAAAACGATTTACGATTTTGAAGCAGTGCAAATGAACGGGCAAAGCTTGCCCCTGAGTCAACTGCAAGGCAAGGTCATGCTCATTGTGAACACCGCCAGCGCCTGCGGTTTCACGCCTCAATTTGGCGGCCTTGAAAAAATCCACCAAACTTACAAAGACCAAGGCTTGGCTGTTTTAGGTTTCCCCTGCAATCAGTTTGGCGGCCAAGATCCTGCGAGCAACGCGGTCATTGCAGATTTTTGCCAAGTCAATTACGGCGTGACTTTCACCATGATGCAAAAGGTCAATGTGAATGGCTCCGAAGCACACCCGCTTTACCAATGGTTGTGCGCTGAGGCGCCAGGCTTGTTGGGCAGCAAGGCCATTAAGTGGAACTTCACCAAATTTTTGGTAGGGCGTGATGGCCGTGTACTTAAGCGCTATGCATCGATGGACAAGCCCGAGAAAATGGCCCAAGACATTGAAGCGGCATTGGCCGCTTAAGCTGTGTTCAGTGGCTTTTAGAAAGCACTTCGTCGACCAACTCCACCCAATGACGAACAGGCACATCGGCGCCACTTTGCAAATGTGTGATGCAACCAATGTTGGCACTCAAAATGGCGGTGGGTTGCAAGTGATTTAAATGCCCCAACTTGCGATCGCGCAAAGCAGAAGCCGTATCAGCTTGCAACACAGAATAGGTACCTGCTGAGCCACAGCACAAATGAGATTCAACTTCGGTCACACGGAGCTTGAATCCGAGTTGGCCCAGTTGAGATTCCACACCGCCTTTGAGTTGTTGGCCATGCTGCAATGTACAAGGTGGGTGATACGCCAGCACACCTGTTTGGGCCACAATTTCGGGCTTCAATTTCTGTTGAAGCATTGGCAAACACATGGGCAACAACTCACTCAAATCGCGCGTGAGTTCGGAGATGCGTCGCGCCTTCTCGGCATATTGCGCATCATGTTGCAGCAGATGGCCATACTCTTTCACGGTGACGCCGCAACCCGAGACGTTCATGACGATGGCTTCAACGCCTTGTTCAACCCATGGCCACCAAGCATCGATGTTGTGACGCATGTGGTCTAGGCCACCCACTTGATCGTTCAAGTGAAACTTGACGGCACCACAACAGCCAGCAGCGGGTGGCACGACAACCTGAATGCTGCAGGCATTGAGCACGCGGGCGGTGGCGGTGTTGATGTTGGGCATCATGGCGGGTTGTACGCATCCCGCCAACATCAAGACCTTGCGCGCGTGAATTTCTTGTGGCCATGCGCCCGCATTTTGTGGCGCGGGTACTTTGGCTTTCAATGCTGCGGGCAGGAGTCCTCGAACACTTTGCCCCAACTTCATGGCAGGTGTAAAAAGTGCAGAGGTCAGTCCTTCTTTCAGTGCCCAGCGCAGCGCGCGTTCTTTCAGCGGTC
This sequence comes from uncultured Burkholderiales bacterium, assembly GCA_937891665.1. Lineage (GTDB taxonomy): Bacteria > Pseudomonadota > Gammaproteobacteria > Burkholderiales > Burkholderiaceae_C > Limnohabitans_A. Next base: position 19,997 of record CALAGS010000009.1, read on the forward strand.
TTTGTACTTTGGCATCGACCACTTTGCGGCCCAAGTCAACCAAGTGGCCATAGTCAACGCCGCTGGGACATGTGCTTTCACAATTGCGACACGTGAGGCACCGGTCTAAATGCAACTGTGTTTTGCGCGTGGGTTCTGCCCCTTCAAAGACTTGCTTCATGAGGTAGATGCGGCCTCGCGGACCATCTAGCTCATCGCCCATCAATTGATAGGTGGGGCAGGTGGCAGCGCAGAATCCGCAGTGCACACATTGGCGCAAAATGGCTTCGGCCTCTTGGCCAATGAGGGTGTTTTGAAACTCAGGTGCGAGTTGGGTTTGCATGTTGCGCCTCAGAAATACGCGTTCAGTCTGCGCGGGCTGAAAATGCCCGCAGGGTCGAATTCATTTTTCAGCGCGTGTTGAATGCGTTGTTGCACCGTATCTAGTGGTGTGAAAACTGGCGTGTTCACATTCACTGCGGCACTGGCTTGCTGTGGCCGCCTAAACAATGTGGCTTGTCCACCCACATTGGCGGCGGCGTGTCGAATCTGTTGCGCCTCGCTAAGTGGTGCCCAGATCCAACGCTGTGCACCATGCCACTCAATGAAAGTTTCGCTGGCACTGTTTGGCAAATTCAAAACAGGCGCTGTTTGCGGTACAGACAAACGCCATAGCGCCAAGTCTTCGTTGGCGCTGTGTTGTGTGAAGAATGGCAAAGCCTGATCTCGGCACAAGGCCCAATCTTGTGCAGCCGATTCAGCCGATTGTTCGATCAACTCACTTTGCAACTTGGCCACATCTTGTGCCATGCGGAGCTTGGCCGCTTGCACTGCAGCCAGCGCGCCCCGCAAGCGAACAAACAACATCTCAGGCGCGCCAGCTTGGGTGTTGTCTTTGACCCAGCAACTGGCATTCAATGGCAAGGGCTGGCCTCCCCATTGGTGCAATAAATTCAAGGCTTGCGCTTGCGGCAGTGCGCACATCAAAAAAGCCTCGGCTGGAGCCATCGGTAAAACTTTGAGTGACACTTCAGTGATGAGACCCAGCGTGCCCCAACTGCCCGCTAGCAATCGGCTGACGTCATAGCCAGCCACGTTTTTCATGACCTGTCCGCCAAAGGTGAGGTGTTCGCCGCGGCCATTGATGAACCTGAGGCCCAAGACAAAATCTCGAACCGCGCCAGCACTGGCTCTGGCAGGGCCGCTTAAGCCTGCGGCCACCATGCCGCCCACTGTGGCATGGCGGTGGGGCTTGTTGCCAACATTCGCTTGAAAATGAGGCGGCTCAAAAGCCAAGCATTGGCCTTGTTCTGACAAAGCCGCTTCTAATTCGTGCAAGGGCGTGCCAGCTGCAACCGTCACGACCAACTCACTGGGCTCATATTGAACAATGCCATTGAGTCCGCGTGTTTCTAGCAATTCACCTTGCAATGACTCGCCATAAAAATCGTGGCTGCCCGAGCCATGAATGCGAAACGACTTGCGCTCACCTGCAGTTTGTGCGGCAGCTGAACGAATGGTGTCCAAAAGCGCAGGCAGATCGGGGAACAGATCTGTGCTTTGGCTGGGTTGGAGGCTTGCGTGCATGTGCACATGTTAAACGGCTGCGCCCTTGTTTAGGCGCATTCTTGCGTTTTTGCCTGCAAGATTTAGGTCAATTCAGTTGTTGAAAAAACTCACAGGTAAGCCGGGCGTCTCAACGCGAATTGCGAACACACAGCCTGAGTCAGGCAGGGCTTGCAACTCCTCTGCACTGCGGCCATGGGATGCGGTGGTGATGAACAAAGTGCACATGTCCTCACCGCCAAAGCAGGCCATGGTGGGGCACTGAACAGGTGTCTCAATGAACGCCACGCACTGCCCATTCGGTGCAAATTTGGCCAAGCGATGACCTTCGAACATGGCCGAGTAGTAGAAGCCGTCAACATCCACCGCAGCGCCGTCGGGACGACCGAGATACGCTTGGGCGCTGGCGGTGCCATAAGCCCAGTTTTTTGGTTTGAGCGGAAATTGGGCAAATAAGCGTTCCCGGCTCATGGTTTGGGTGTCTGCGTCATAGTCCCACGCCCTGATGCAATGGGCCCCGGTGTCCGACCAATAGAGGGTGCGGCCATCGGGAGACCAAGCCAGGCCATTGGCCACTGTGGCGTCACCTGCCTTGAACTCTAAACGGCCGTCTGCTTGCAATGCATACAACACTGCAAGCGCTTGATCGCGCGGCTCATACATGGAGCCACTCCAAAAGTTACCAGCAGGATCACACTTGCCATCGTTGAATCGCATTTGGGCTGTGTCGTAGGGCGCAGCCGCCAATAACTGCCTGGGGCCGCCCCAAGTTCGCGCGCGATAAACACCGCTGCGGGTGGCCATCACCCAGCCACCTTGGGCAGCAGGCGCAAAGCAACCTGGCTCCTCTCCTAATGGCCAGTCCTCAGGCTTTTGCTCTTCCAACGCGTCTGCGGTCATGGCCATGCGCCGCAAGCGTTGGCCGGGAATGTCGACCCAATACAAACACTTTTCTGCTGGGTGCCAAAACGGCGACTCTCCCAAGCCATCTGCTTGGGAAGTGATGCGCTGCCATTTCGGATAGCTCATGGGTGGCGTCATGGTCATTTTTAAGGGGAGGTGATGTGATGGTGAGATTGTGAATTAAGAATTCGTTTTCTGTGCAGCCACCCTGTTTTCAGGCGAAAAAAAGCCCGCCGAAGCGGGCTGTGAACTTGGAGACTAACTTCTCGGAAAGTCTTTGGAAAATCTTTGCAGATTAGCCGTGGTAAGCAGTTTCGCCGTGTGACGTGATGTCCAAACCTTCGCGCTCTGCTTCTTCAGAAACACGCAGACCCACTGTCAAATCAACCAGCTTGAAGGCGACCAAGGACACCACGCCAGACCACACAATGGTGACCAGCACGGCTTTGGCTTGAGTCCAAACTTGTGCAGCAATGGAGTAATCAGCAGCTGTCACCATGGTGGCTGTGGTCCAGTCGGCTACAAAGCCAGGGCCACCCAAGGCTGGTGAATTGAACACACCCGTGAGCAACGCACCCACAATGCCGCCCACACCGTGCACGCCGAAGACGTCCAATGTGTCGTCTGCGCCCAGCATTTTCTTGAGGCCGTTAACGCCCCACAAACATGCAAAGCCAGCCACAATGCCAATGACCAAGGCGCCGCCAATGCCGACGTTGCCGGCTGCTGGCGTGATGGCCACCAAACCAGCCACTGCACCCGATGCTGCGCCCAGCATCGAAGCTTTGCCGCGCATCAGGGCCTCACCCACACACCAGGCCAACACAGCGGCAGCTGCTGCCAACAAGGTGTTTACAAAAGCAAGTGCTGCAAATCCATTGGCTTCGAGCGCCGAGCCGGCGTTGAATCCGAACCAGCCCACCCACAACAAGGAGGCACCGACCATGGTCAATGTCAAAGAGTGAGGTGTCATGGCTTCGCGGCCATAACCAATTCGCTTGCCAATCATGAAAGCACCCACCAGACCGGCCACGGCAGCATTGATGTGCACCACGGTACCGCCAGCGAAGTCAAGTGCACCCATTTGCCATATGAAGCCGGCTTTGCCGTTCATTTCGTCGACCACTTCTTTGGCTGTGTAGGCGTCAGGGCCCATCCAGAACCAAACCATGTGAGCGATTGGCAAGTAGCTGAAAGTGAACCACAAAGTCATGAAGATCAAAACTGCGGAGAACTTGATGCGCTCTGCAAATGCACCGACGATCAAGGCACATGTGATGCCAGCGAAAGTAGCCTGGAAGCCTGCAAAGGTAATTTCAGGAATGACCACACCTTTGCTGAAAGTCGCTGCATTTGCAAAGGTACCTGCAGCGTTGTCCCAAATGCCGTTCATGAACAAGCGGTCGAGTCCACCAATGTAAGCGTTGCCTTCGGTAAATGCCAAGCTGTAACCGTAGATGAACCACAAGACCGTGACCAAGGAGAAGGTCACCATCACTTGCATGAGCACCGACAACATGTTCTTGCTGCGAACCAAGCCGCCATAGAACAAAGCCAAACCTGGCACCACCATCATGATGACCAAAATGGTGGCGACCATCATCCATGCTGTATCACCTTTGTTAGGCACAAGGGCGGGGGCCGCTTCAGCAGCGGCTGGCGCTGCTGCTGGAGCGGGGGCTGTTGCAGGTGTTGCTGTTTCGGCTTTGGCTTCAGCCTTGGCTTCCACTTTGGCTTCAGCAGCAGGTGCGGTTTGCGCAAACGCAGCGCCGCCAAAACACAAGCTCATTCCCAAGGCAAGGGAGGCAAATAATTTTTTCATACAAATCTCTCTTTCTGGGACATCAAAGGGCTTCAGCCCCAGTTTCGCCGGTGCGAATGCGGACAACTTGTTCCAAGTCATACACAAACACTTTGCCGTCGCCAATTTTGCCGGTGCGTGCGCCAGCTTCAATAGCTTCAATCACTCGCTCAACTTGGTCGGTTGACACAGCGGCTTCAATCTTGACCTTGGGCAAGAAATCAACCACGTATTCAGCACCGCGATACAACTCGGTGTGTCCTTTTTGACGACCAAAGCCTTTGACTTCGGTCACAGTAATGCCTTGCACGCCGATGGCTGAGAGTGCTTCACGCACTTCATCGAGCTTGAAGGGTTTAATGATGGCGGTCACCAGTTTCATGATGGTTCCTTGGTAATGCGAAAAATTAGAAGCTGTATTTCAGACCGACAACCAAGCCTGATTTGCCCAATTGTTTGCCAGCGGGGCTGACATAAGATCCCGTTTTGGCATTGGTGCCAATGATCGCGGCGGAGGCTGACAAACCATTGCCCAAGTCTTTGCCCAATGTCAGCGCAGTGTCGGTGTAGGAATAGATGCCGTTACCTGCACCTTTGACAGCTTGGTAACCGACGTGGGGCACGAGTGAGTAGCCATCGCCCAAGTCGAATGTGGCGGTGAGGTCAACATAAGAGCTGCCCTTGCTGTTGGCAAAGCCAAACAAGTTACCTGTGCTTTGTGAGTACTTCAATGTTGCGGGGCCCATGGTGATGGCACCGTACAACTCATTGGTATTGGCGCTAGGCTTGAGCGCGTTGCCAGAATAGTCATAGTGCAGGAAACCAATGTCGTAACCCACGTCACCCATCGTGAATTTGTAGCCGCCGTAGAAGTCAACTTCGGTATTGGCCTTGCCGCCAGCGTCTTTGATCCACTTGATGCTAGAGCCCCAAACGCCCACATAGACGCCGCTCTTATCGGCGTAATCTGCACCGCCACTCAAAGCAGCGTCGAAACGGCTTTGTGAAATGCCGCGGTAACGGTATTCATTCACGCCACCAACATTGAATGACATTGTGGATTCGGGTGCGGCTTGTGCCAACGCATTGCCAGCAAACGCCAATGACATGGCCAACATCAAGGGAGTAGCGATTTTTTTCATGAGAAGCTCCTGTAAATAAGAATTAGACGTGACACACCAAGCATTTAGCATGCCAATGCTGCACTGCATCAGTGCAAGTCAATGTCATCCCTCTGAAACAAGTATTTGGAGGCCTTGGTGTTCCAATGTGAATTGCACCCCCCTAGGACTGGTTTATAAAAAGTCTGATCGCTATTGCACCTGTTTGGTGCGCGGAGACACTATGCGTTTATCTTTGGTGCAAAGTCGGGCTTTGCTGGGCCTTCAAGCGCCTTCCGTGACGGTCGAAGTACATCTGGCCAATGGTCTGCCTTGCTTTACCTTGGTCGGCCTGGCTGATGTCGAGGTAAAAGAGGCCAGAGAGCGAGTGCGGTCTGCGCTTCAAAACTCAGGTTTTGAGTTCCCCAGCAATCAGCGCATCACGGTCAACTTGGCGCCCGCAGACTTGCCCAAAGACTCTGGCCGGTTTGATTTGCCCATTGCTTTGGGCATTTTGGCGGCCAGCGGTCAGATCGATGGCGCTCGCCTCAAAGACTACGAATTTGCTGGAGAGTTGTCCTTGTCTGGGGCCTTGCGGCCAGTCCGAGGTGCTTTGGTCATGGGCTTGGCTTTGTACCAACAGGTCAAAGCACACGCCTTGGTATTGCCACCCGGAAGTGCTGAAGAAGCCGCGTTGGTCCCGGCTGCGAGGGTTTACAGAGCGCTTCATTTGCGCGATGTGGCAGATCAATTTTGTTTAGCAGGCGCAGGCGCTTCTCAAGCGGCACCCAGCAACCCGGATGGATGGGCGCGAATGAGTCACACCCCAGGCCCACATTGGGATGGCCCCACTTCCTATCCAGACTTGGCCGATGTGAAAGGCCAAGCCGGCGCCAAAAGAGCGCTTGAAATTGCAGCGGCGGGCGGACACAGCCTTCTCATGGTGGGGCCCCCGGGTTCGGGCAAGTCCATGTTGGCACTTAGATTTGCTGGCCTGTTACCACCGCTTAGTGTTCAAGAAGCTTTGGAGGCAGCTTCTGTGGCCAGCTTGGCGGGTCGGTTTCAACTGTCGCAGTGGTTGGTGCGAGCAACACGCCAGCCGCATCACTCTGCCAGTGCCGTGGCCTTGGTGGGTGGAGGATCGCCGCCAAGACCAGGCGAAATTTCTTTGGCCCACCATGGTGTTTTATTTTTAGACGAGCTGCCAGAGTTTCCCCGGGCAGCCTTGGAGGCATTGCGCGAGCCCATGGAGTCGGGCTGCGTCACCATTTCGCGCTCGGCACAGAGCGCAGAGTTTCCAGCTCGTTTTCAGTTGATTGCTGCCATGAACCCCTGCCCCTGTGGCTATGCCGGGCACGCCAAAAGTCCGGGCCAAAGCGGCCCGGTGTGTCGTTGCACGCCCGATCAAGTGCACCGCTACAGCAGCAAAGTCAGTGGCCCACTTTTAGACCGCATTGATTTGCACATCGAAGTGCCCAGCCAAAGCGCAGCATTGCTCATCAATGCGCCTGCGGGTGAAAGCACGGCTGTGCTTAAAAAGCGATGCCACCTCGCACGTTTGATAGCGACTCAAAGGCAAGGCTGCAGCAACCATGCTTTGAGTGGCGCCGCCTTGGACAAGCACGCGGCCTTGGCGCCAGATGCCTTGGCTTACATCACGCAAGTTGCGTCCCATTTCGGATGGAGTGGTCGCAGCTCGCACCGCGTTTTAAAAATTGCCAGAACCATTGCTGATTTGGCCCAAAGTGCCAACATCGACAAGGCCCACATCGCAGAAGCCGTGCAATACAGACGGCCCGTTGCGGGGCACTGATAATAGAGCCATGAGCAGATATCGTCCCTATTGGGACCCCACCCAAATCGGCAATCAACCCACCGCACTCGGCCCGTTTTCGGTATGGCTGTCTTGGCCACAACTCATTACTTGGGGCAGTGTTTTTTACACCTTCTCTTTGGTCATGGGCCCTGTCGAGCGCGAGTTGGGTTTCAGCCGCGCCGAATCCTCCTTGGGGTTTAGCTTGGCTCTGTTGGCCGATGGCCTGATGGCGTATCCCATCGGTTGGCTGATCGATCGCGGCCATGAACGCCGAGTCATGACCTGGGGCTCTGTCTGGGTCGGTGCATGCTTGTTCGCCCACAGCTTCATCGACTCATTGGCTGGGTTTTATGGCGTATGGCTGGCTTTGGGTATAGGCATGTCGGCCACACTCTATGCCCCTGTTTTTGCAATCGTCACTCGCAGATTTCCGAACGATTTCAGGCGCGCCATCATCATCATGACTTTTTTAGGCGGGCTGGCCAGTACAGTGTTCTTTCCGCTGTCGTCTTGGCTGATTCAAGCGTTGGGTTGGCGCCATGCCTTGTGGGTTTTGGCGCTCCTTCAATGGCTAATCTGCTGGCCATTGCACGCTTGGCTGCTGCGCGGCGCCACGAAAAGGATTGACTTGGGCCATGCTGCTGACACTGCGATTCAGCCGCCTTCCACTTCTGAGTTACAACACGAACAAGCGACACCCGAGGCCATCAAGGTTCACTTCAAACGTGCGCCTTTTTGGTTGCTTGCCGGCTTCATGTTGACAACCTTAAGCGTCAGCTCTGCACTGCCAGCGCACATGGTGAGTTTGTTGGAAGAAGCGCATTTGTCACCCGCCTGGGTCATTGCCATTCCGGCCTCCATTGGCGTCATTCAAGTGTTGGGGCGGCTCTTGTTGTTTGTCTTTGAAAAACATTTAGATGTTCATGCGGCCAACAAATGGATTCCTTGTTTGGTGCCTTTGGGATTGTTATTTTTAGTGGCGGGTGGCTTGGAGCCTTGGGCCGCCTTGATGTTTGTCTTGTTCTATGGTTTGGGCAATGGCCTGAACACCATTGTGAAAGGCACCGCCATGGCGCAATATGTCAGCCGCGACCATGTAGGACAACTCAATGGTGTATTGGGTGTGCCACTGGCTTTGGGTCGCGCTGCAGCACCTTGGGCTTTAGGTTTGATGTGGACACCCGAGGTGGGCTACACGCATGGCCTGCGCTGGCTTTTAGGGCTGGGCGTTTTAGGTGTGGCTTGTTTGTGGTGGGCGCAAATCAGCGCTCACAAATTAGGCGCCAACAATCGCTGAATATCGGCCACTTTCAAGTTCTGTCGCTTGGCCAAATCTTGCACTTGATCTTCTCCCACTTTGCCCACGTTGAAGTACTGGCTGTTGGGGTGGCTCAAGTAAAAACCTGACACACTGGCCGCCGGTGTCATGGCCAAACTGCTCGTGAGGCTCATGCCAATCTCGTTGCACTGCAGTAGTTCGAACATTTGTTTTTTCACAGAATGATCAGGGCATGCGGGGTAGCCTGGTGCGGGCCTGATACCTTGGTATTTTTCGGCAATCAATTCTTCCGGCCCGGCGTTCTCATGCGCGGCATAGCCCCACAAATCTTTGCGCACACGTTCGTGCATGCATTCGGCAAAGGCTTCCGCAAAACGATCGGCCAAGGCCTTGAGCATGATGGCACTGTAGTCGTCGTGCGCAGCCTCAAAAGCTTGCTCGCGCTTTTCTACGCCGATGCCGGCCGTGACAGCAAACACACCCACGTAGTCTTTTAACTGAGTGGGTTTGCCTTGTGCATCCAGATGTGGTGCCACAAAATCTGCCAAGCAGCGACTGGGTTTGCCAGCTTGCTTTTCTGTTTGTTGGCGCAGGCCATGCCATGTGAGCACAGCAGTTTCACGCGCCTCATCGGCATACAAAGCAATGTCATCGTGGTTGACGCTGTTGGCAGGGTACAAGCCCATCACACCATGCGCCGTGATCCATCGGCCTTCAATGATTTTTTGCAACATCTTCTGAGCATCATTGAAAACTTTTTGCGCTTCAACGCCTACTACTTCGTCTTTCAGGATGGCGGGGTAAGGGCCGGCCAAATCCCAAGTTTGAAAGAAAGGGCCCCAGTCAATGTAGCGTGCCAATTCGGCCAAATCGAAATTCTTGAAAACACGGCGACCAATGAATTTGGGTGTGGGCGATTTGAAGGCAGTCCAGTCAACCGCCGTTTTGTTGCCACGCGCTTTGGCCAGTGGCCACATGGGTGTTTGTTTTTTGTTGGCATGCATCTCACGCACTTTGGCGTAATCGGCATTGAGCTCGTCAACGTAAGTAGCGGCTTGGTCAGACAACAAGCCTTGCGCCACACTCACACTGCGCGACGCATCGGGCACATAAACCACCGGGCCTTCGTAGTGCGGTGCAATTTTGACAGCAGTGTGCACACGGCTGGTGGTAGCGCCACCAATGAGCAAAGGCATTTTGCGCAAGCGGAAATGCGCGTCTTTTTGCATTTCGCTGGCCACATACTGCATCTCTTCCAAGCTGGGAGTGATGAGTCCAGACAAGCCAATGATGTCGGCATTTTCTTCTTTGGCCTTGGCCAAAATTTCGTGGCATGGCACCATCACGCCCATGTTGACCACGTCAAAGTTGTTGCACTGAAGCACCACCGTCACAATGTTTTTCCCAATGTCGTGCACGTCGCCTTTGACCGTGGCAATCACAATCTTGCCCTTGGACTTCACATCTTGGCCCGCGGCTTCTTGCTGGCGTTTTTCTTCTTCGATGTAAGGCACCAAGTGCGCCACGGCTTGCTTCATGACGCGCGCAGATTTGACCACTTGCGGCAAGAACATCTTGCCTTGGCCAAACAAATCGCCCACCACATTCATACCGTCCATGAGCGGGCCTTCAATCACGTGCAGTGGTCGGCCGTTCTTGGCCAAAATTTCTTGATAGGCTTCTTCGGTGTCCTCGGTGATGAAATCGGTGATGCCGTGCACCAAGGCATGGGACAAACGAGCAGACACGGTCACCGGCGCTTCGGGCGTGCCGCGCCAAGCCAGCTTTTGTGAATCGTCTTTGGCAGCGCCTTTGGCGTTTTCTGCTACCTCCACCAAACGCTCGCCTGCATCGGGGCGGCGGTTCAACACCACATCTTCAACGCGCTCACGCAAGTCGGGTTCGAGCTCGTCATAGACGCCCATCATGCCGGCATTCACAATGCCCATGTCCATGCCGGCTTGAATGGCATGGTACAAAAACACCGTGTGGATGGCTTCGCGTACGGGGTCGTTGCCGCGAAAGCTAAAAGACACATTGGACACACCGCCCGACACTTTGGCGCCGGGCAAGTTTTGTTTGATCCAACGCGTGGCTTCAATGAAATCGACGGCGTAGTTGTCGTGTTCTTCAATGCCCGTGGCAATGGCAAAAATGTTGGGGTCAAAGATGATGTCTTCGGGTGGGAAGTCCACCTC
>CALAGS010000010.1 GCA_937891665.1 uncultured Burkholderiales bacterium
TTATGAGTCCTCTGCTCTAACCAACTGAGCTATAGGCCCTTGGGCGTTGATTGTACTTTGCCCAAGAACCTCTCTTAAAGCCTATGCCAATTAAGCTGTAACCGGCTTGAATTGGTATCCGTTACCACTGGCTTCCATCGTGCCAAACGCTGGGAAGGGGAAGTGGAAACCACCGGCCATCATTTTGTCTTTGACCAACATGTCAAACACGCGGCGGCGTGACATGCGTGCCATGGCAGGATTCATGTCAAACAACACCGACCAATCTGGCGCGCGTGCAAACAAAGAAGGCACATTGGTAATATCGGCCACGTAGGCAAACGACTGGCCTTCTGAGTCCATGCGGAACAGTGTGTGCCCGGGCGTATGGCCAAAGGCAGCTATCGATGAAATGCCTGGCGCAATGACAGCACCAGGTTCAAACTTGACCAACTGATCGCCGCCCAAATTGCCCAGTGCACGGCGCACACCCATGAAGGCGCCTTTCATGCCGGGGGGTGCGGCTTCCATGCGCGCATCGTCCATCCAGAAAGCATGCTCGGGGGCAGGCACGTGCACACGCGCATTGGGGTAAACCAACTGACCTGCTTTGTTGCGCAGCCCGTTGATGTGATCACCATGGAAATGGCTGAGCACCACGTTGTTGATGTCTGTGGGCTTCAGGCCAACAGCGTCCAACTGGGCGGCCAGTTTGCCGGTAGTAGGGGGGCCGTTGTCGGCAAAGCCGGTGTCAAACAAATAGCGCTGGTTACCGTTGATGAGCAAGAAGGGGGTGTAGGGCACATCGATGTAATCGGTGGGCAGGTTTTGACTGGCCAGCAAGGCTTTGACTTGCTCAAGGGGCGCGTTGGTCACAAACTCTTCGCCCAAAGGACGGCGCACTGCGCCATCGTTCAAAGCGATGACTTCCATGTTGCCCAGTTTCATGCGCTTAAAGCCCACAGTGGGCAAAGTGGGCGGGCCAAAGTTGGGGGCTGCTTGAGACCACACGGATGAGAAAGTGAGAGCGGATGCGCCGGCAATGCCAGCTCCTAAAAATAAGCGGCGGTCTAGCATGGTGAGGTCTCCTCAGTTTTATAAACAGTTAATGTACCAATGGCACACCAAGTTATAGGTGGCTCTTTGCAATGTCCCTCCTGTTCGCACGTTAAGTCATTTCGTATTGGATCGACCTTCGCTTGACCGTGCGGTGATTACGCCCCACAATCACCGCATGAAACGCGGAGAAAAAATCTACATTTGGCAGCAAAAAACGTGGCCCCAATGGACTTACGACCAGCCGTCACTGGCCTCCTTGCTAGCACAAGTGTATTTGGCACAAGGCCGCCTACAGGGGCGCATGCACGATCTGGGCATGGATCTGCGCGACCAAGCTACCCTTCGCGTTCTGACTGAAGACGTACTCAAAACCAGTGAAATCGAAGGTGAATCCCTCAACCCCGCGTCTGTCAAATCATCCATTGCACGCAGGCTAGGTGTTGACATTGGCGCATTGGCGCCCTCCGACCGGCATGTCGATGGCGTGGTTGAAATGGTGCTCGATGCCATCCAACAACACAGCACAAAGCTCACGACAAAACGCTTGTACGGTTGGCATGCCGCCATGTTCCCAACGGGCTACAGCGGTCTTTCAAAAATACGGGTGGGCCAATGGCGCAATGACGCGCAAGGTCCTATGCAAGTTGTCTCGGGCGCCATGACTCGACAAAAAATTCATTACGAAGCGCCCCCTGCGTCCCAAGTGAATACCGAGATGACAAGCTTCATCCGCTGGTTCAACGCAGACCATCAAGACGACCCCGTCATCAAGGCCGGTCTTGCACATTTGTGGTTTGTCACAGTTCACCCCTTTGACGATGGCAACGGCCGCATTGCGCGCGCTGTGGGCGACATGGCACTTGCACGCGCAGAAGGCTCGGTGCAACGCTATTACAGTTTGTCAGCCCAAATACAACGTGAACGCAAAACCTATTACGAGCAACTAGAAGCCACACAAAAGGGCAAGCTTGATGTCACGCAATGGTTAGCGTGGTTTCTGGCCTGTTTACTCAGAGCCCTGCAGGGCGCAGACCAAATTTTGGCAGCTGTACTCAACAAAGCGCGTTATTGGCACGCTTGGGCGGGTACGCCCCTTAACGCACGCCAAGTCAAGCTACTGAACAAAATGCTCGATGGTTTAGAAGGCAAACTGACCACCAGCAAGTGGGCCGCCATTGGCAAATGCTCGCAAGACACAGCACTGCGTGACATTGCAGAATTGTTAGAACGCCAAGTGCTCATGCGCTCAGAAGCCAGCGGCAGAAGTACGAGCTATGAACTCACACCGCTGCGTTAAAGCGATGCACCGTTCGTGTTTTAGCCATTTTTTCGCGTTGCCTCTACAAACCCTGAACGGCAACTAAGCGCGCGCGGCTGCATTCATCGCGGATACTTTTAAGGCCCTGATAAATGGGTCCGTTGTAGAAGCCTTCAAATGCGGCAATGTCGGGAAATTCCAAAATAACAATGCGCCTAGGCTCCCAATCGCCTTCGTAAACGCGGTGCTCGCCGGCACGCGCCAAGTACTTGCCACCGGCTGCTTCTAGGGCAGGTTTAACGCCCGCCATGAATTCTTGGTAGCGGGTTAAGTCAAAAATTTCCACATCAAAAATCACATAGGCGCTCATGCGTTCTCCTTGTGTTT
>CALAGS010000011.1 GCA_937891665.1 uncultured Burkholderiales bacterium
TCACATTCACACCTTCACTGCTCTCAATCTTGGTATCCCCATCGGCCAACACATAAAGAACCCCACCCCGCGCACGAACTTCCTGCATATTGCTCTTGAGTTTCTCCAACAACGCGTCGTTGGGCGCAACCGTCACCACAGGCATCTCACTGGTCACCAAAGCCAATGGCCCATGCTTGAGTTCACCGGCCGCATAAGCTTCAGCATGAATGTACGTAATCTCTTTCAACTTCAAAGCACCTTCCAAAGCAATCGGATAGTGCGTCCCGCGCCCTAAGAACAGTACGTTTTCTTTGGACGCAAACTCTTGCGACCAACTGATAATTTGCGGCTCAAGTGCCAACACAGCTTGCAGCGCTGCGGGCAAATGTCGCATGGCTTTTAAATGCAGGGCCTCGTCTGCTTCGCTTAAACGTCCCTTGCTCTGCGCCAATGCCAAGGTCAGCAAAAACAAACCCGCCAATTGCGTGGTGAACGCCTTAGTAGAAGCCACACCAATTTCAGCGCCAGCGCGTGTCACATAGGCCAACTTGCATTCACGCACCATGGCCGATGTAGCCACGTTACAGATGGTCAATGTGTGATGCATGCCCAAACTTTGAGCGTGTCTTAAGGCCGCCAAGGTATCGGCCGTTTCGCCCGACTGCGTGATGGTGACCACCAAAGTTTTGGGGTCAGGTACTGAATCTCGGTAACGGTACTCGCTGGCAATTTCTACTTGGCATGGCATTTTGGCCACAGATTCCAGCCAATACTTGGCCACGCAACCACTGTAATAACTGGTGCCACACGCAAGAATCAAAACCTTGTCGATCTCTTTGAAAACTTTAAAAGCGCTTTCGGAATGAACGCCGCCATTCAAGCCATCAAACAACTCGGGCACGATGTGCTCTACGCCCTCCAAGGTGTCTGCAATCGCGCGCGGTTGCTCAAAAATTTCTTTCTGCATGTAGTGGCGATAAGGGCCAAGTTCTGCCGCACCGCTGTGTGCATGCACCGTTTTCACGGGGCGCTCTACGCGATTGTGTTCGCGGTCTTCAATCCAATACTTGCCCAATTGAATGTCGACCAAGTCACCTTCTTCGAGGTACACGATTTGATCGGTCACACCTGCCAAGGCCATGGCATCGCTGGCTAAAAAGTTTTCGTTGTGTGATGTACCTACTCCCAGAATCAGCGGAGAGCCTGCACGTGCACCCACCACGCGTTGCGGTTCGTCTTTGTGAAATACCGCAATGGCGTACGCACCTTTGAGTTCGTTCACGGTGCTTTTGACGGCTTCAAATAAATCACCGTCGTAGACGCTGTCGACCCAATGTGAAATAACTTCCGTATCAGTTTGGCTGGTGAACACATAGCCCTTGGCCTGCAATTGCGCGCGCAATTCGTCGTGGTTTTCAATGATGCCGTTGTGTACCAAGGCGACGCGGCCCGGCTTGTCTTTCAAGCTTTCCAAACTACCAGGACCTGAGCTGAAATGCGGGTGTGCGTTATGGACGGCAGGTGCGCCATGCGTGGCCCAACGGGTGTGGGCAATGCCTGTGCCGCTTTCCAAATGGTCGGTTTCAATTTGCGACATGAGTTCAGACACTCGCGACGTACTGCGCGCTCGCTTCAAACCGCCCACGCTGCGCTTGAGACTGGCTTCATGGATGGCCACACCACAAGAGTCATAACCTCGGTATTCAAGGCGTTGCAAGCCCTGAACCAAGATAGGAACGATGTTTCTGTCTGAAACTGCACCAACAATGCCGCACATGGGTCTACCCTTTAAATTCAATGTGCGGGCATCTTATGCCTCTTGGATAAAAATTAATGATTATTTTAAATATTAATTTGAAATTAAATTTCACTTCATTAAATATTTAACTTATTATTTCATAATTAATACGTTATTGAAATAATGATCAACATCATGAGTTCTGATTTGAACAACATCACAAGCACTTTAGACACCACAGACTTGCAATTGCTGGCCGCTTTGCAAGCCGATGCCAGCATCAGCAACATTGCATTGGCCGACAAGTTGCACCTTTCTGCTGCCACCTGCTTGCGCCGCACCAAGCGTTTGCTACAAGAAGGCTGGATAGAGAAGCAAGTGGCCATTTTGTCGTCGGACAAACTGGGGCAACTCATGGGTCACAGCGTCACAGCATTGATCGAAGTCAGCCTGGACAAACAAGGCGAAGAGTTGCTGCAGGCCTTTGAAACACGCGCCGTTCAAGAAACCGCAGTTCAGCAATGTTGGCGTGTATCGCCCGGCCCCGATTTCATGCTGGTGGTGCAAGTGCGCGACATGCCAGCTTACTTGGCCTTCACGCAAAGGCTTCTGACGCAAGATGCCAACGTGCGCAATGTCAAAGCGTTTTTCAGTGTGAAGCGCGCCAAGTTTGGCACACAAATCACGCTGCCAAGCACTTAAGCATCCGGCCTGCTAAGGGCCCTCTTCAGGCCTGCTCATTGATGCATCGGCATTCGCCGAGGCCATCACTTCGCCTTCGGCTTTTTCTGCGGCCGCTTCCAATTGGCAATGCTCACTTGCTTGCCACGCGCCACACTTAAAGCACCGGGCTCAGTGCTCTTGGAGATGGTAGACCCTCCGCCTACTGTGCCACCTGCACCCAGTGTGACCGGTGCTATCAACACACAGTTACTGCCCACATGCACATCGTTTTCAATGATGGTGCGGTGTTTGTTGGCACCGTCATAGTTAGCCGTGATGCTACCCGCGCCATAGTTCACGCGCTCACCCACGGTGGCATCGCCGAGGTAAGCCAAGTGATTGGCTTTGGCGCCTTTGGCCAAGGTGGAATTTTTCACTTCAACAAAATTGCCAATGTGCACTTCGGGGCCCAATTCTGCACCCGGACGCAGTCTTGCAAACGGACCAACCAAGGCGCTCTCCCCGACTGTCACACCCAACTTTTCACCATCGATGTGGGTGAAGGCATGGATGACTGCACCTGAGGCAATGCGCGCGTTGGCAATGACGCAGTTGGGGCCAATGCGCACGCCTTCGCCCAAATGAACTTGGCCTTCAAACACGCAGTTCACATCAATTTCGACATCGGCTTCGCAGTGCAATTCACCGCGCACATCGAAGCGCGCAGGGTCGGCCAAGCGCACGCCGTGCAGCATCAATTCGTTTGCTTTTTGCAACTGGTAAGCCCGCTCCAATTGGGCCAGTTGTTGAGGACTGTTAACGCCTGTCACTTGGAGTTCGTCTTGAATGCGATGCGCCACAACCGTCACGCCATCAGCCACTGCCCACTTCACCACATCGGTGAGGTAGTACTCACCCTGTGCATTTTGGTTGTCGAGTTTGGCCAGCCAAGCTTTGAGTTGTTTGGCGGACACGGCCATGATGCCGCTGTACACCTCTTGAATTTTCAGTTGCTCTGGGCTGGCATCTTTTTGCTCCACGATGGCCAGCACGCTGTCGCCTTTTGTTGTGCGCACAATGCGGCCGTAGCCTGTTGGGTTGGGCATGTCGAGGGTGAGCAAGGCCAGGCAATCCTCTGTTGCACCTGTCTGATGCACACAGCCCATCAAGGCTTTGAGCGTGTCGGCGTGCGTCAGGGGCACATCGCCCGACAACACCACCACCAAGCCATCATCTGCCAGCACTGGCACCGCTTGTTGCACGGCATGCCCTGTACCCAACTGAGGCTCTTGTCTGACAAATTTGATGGCCAATTTGCCTGATACCGAAGAAACGTCAACTTCTACCTCGTCAGCACCGTGACCCGTAATGACAACGGCAGATCGGGCATTCAATTCAGCGGCTGTGTCCAGAACATGCCTCAACAAGGGTTTACCAGCCAAACGCTGCAACACCTTGGGAATTCGACTTTTCATTCGTGTACCCTTACCCGCCGCCATGACGACCACGTCCAGTGGCTGTTTGAGCGAAAATAGGGCTTGATTAACAGAGTTGTCCGACATGGCGAATTTATCCTTTTGGTTCCGAATTATCACGGCTTCTTTGGTAGCTGTGTCAATGAGCGTCATTTTGACGGGCTGCAGCGCCGTCAGGCTCGGCTACAACAATCTGCCCGATATCGCGTCTTGGTGGTTAGACAGCTACATTGATTTCAGCGATACACAAGGCCCCCAAGCCAAGGCGGCGCTTCAAAAGCTTCAAACTTGGCACCGCAAAGAAGAGCTGCCCGCCATCGCAGAACTGCTGGTACAAGCCCAAACATTGGCCCCTCAAAACATCACCTCCGAGCAGGCCTGCAAAATTTGGGAAGGTGCTCAAGTGCGTATCGAGTCCTTCATTCAGGAGAGCAGTCGCTTGGCTGCGCCCGTGGTGTCTCAATTGAGCGCCAAGCAGCTCAAGCATTTGGAAAAAGAGTGGGCCACGCGCAATGAAGATTGGAAAAAGCAATGGGTTCAAGGCACGCCAGATGCCCGCATCAAAAAGCGAGTCGATCTTGCCGCTGAACGCTTCAACTCGTTTTATGGCGATTTGAACTTGGAGCAAAGACAGGTTCTCAAACAGCAATTTTTACAATCGACATGGTCCCCAGAAGCGAGTTATCAGCGGCGGCTCAAACGTCAACAAGAACAATTGATGGCCTTGCAGGCTATGTCTTCCGAGATCACCAAACCTGCAATGCTTTTACCGCAAGTGGAGAAAGCACTTCAGTCATTGATTTTGCAATCTGTAAGGCCTAAAGATGCAGGTGATTTGTCAAAACAACTTCAGCTTGAGCAACAAGCCTGCCAGAATTTAGCGCAGCTTCACAACACGATGTCACCTGCTCAACGCTTGAAAGCGCAGCGCAAACTCAAAGACTACGAAACCGATGTTCGTGAACTCATGAAGATTTAATTGGGGGGAAAACAAATGGGGTCAGAGCAACATTAATTTTGTCAATCGAAGTGGATAAAGGCTAAGGGGGGCTTCCTCATGGTGGGGTACCACAAATCGTCAGCCCCCCTTAGCCTTTATCCACTTCGATTGGAAATTAATGTTGCTCTGACCCCATTTGTTTTTCCCCCAATTAAATTTCTCAGTCCTGAAGGGCTTTCCACATTTCCATGTCGCGCTCTGCGGTCCAGATGCGGGGGTTTTTGATGCCGGAGGCTTCGTCGT
>CALAGS010000012.1 GCA_937891665.1 uncultured Burkholderiales bacterium
AACATAGCCATTGCCTTTTCAGTGGCACTGCGCGTGTCGCGGGCAAGTATGCGTTTAAGTTCCATGGTGTTATCTCTTCTTCAATCTAAATGTTTGAATGTGTTTTATCGAGTTTCAGCGTGAACCGTATGAACCACCTTGACGGTCTGGTCATCTGGAATTTCGCTGTAAGACAACAAAGTCAAATCGTTCACGCGATATCGCACAGCCTTAGACAACCAAGGGCGAATCACGGGAGACACCACCAACACAGCGGGGTGTCCCATTTCTTCTACGGCACGTGCGCCATCGCGCAAAGCACCAAACAAACGCTCTGCCAAACCAGGCTCCATGGCAATGTTTTGACCCGGTGCGGTTTGCTGCAAAATGTTGTGAATCAACTGCTCAAGGCTAGGGTCCAAGGTCATGACTGACAAACCATTGGTGTCGTCCACCAAGCTTTGAACAATCATGCGGCCCAACTTAGGACGCACCAAGGCAGTCAGCTGCTCGGGTTCTTGTGTGCGGCTGGCCACTTCCGACAATGTTTCGGCAATGGTGCGCATGTCGCGAATAGAAACAGACTCATTCAGCAAGTTTTGCAAAGTGCGTGTCACCACACCCAAAGACAACTTGCCAGGCACCAAGTCTTCGACCAATTTAGGCGACTTGGCCGCCAACTTGTCGAGCAATTGCTGAACTTCATCGTGGCTGAGCAAATCGGAGGCGTTGTCGCGCAATACTTTGTTCAAATGGGTGGCCACAGCGGTGCTTGCGTCTACCACGGTGTAGCCCAGCGTGCGAGCCAGGTCGCGTTGTGAAGGATCAATCCAAACAGCTTCCAAACCAAAGGCAGGCTCTTGCGTGGCTTGGCCTTCCAAAGGTCCATAGACTTGACCCGGATTGATGGCCAATTCTTTGCCCACCTTAATTTGACCTTTACCGCGAACCACACCTTTTAAAACGATGTGATACGCATCAGGATCAATGGTCAAGGCATCGCGAATGCGCACGGGTTGAACCAAGAAGCCCAACTCAGCCGATAGTTTTTTGCGCACACCCTTCACGCGGCTCATCAATTGACCGCCTGTTTCTGGGTTCACCAAAGGAATCAAACCGTAACCAATTTCAAGGCCAATGAGGTCCACTTGGTCCACATCGTCCCAATCCAATTCTTTGGGTTCTTCCAAGGCAGCTTGTGCGGCTTGTTCGGCAGGTGTACCCAGCACGGGCTCTGATTGTTTTTGGGTAATGCGATAAGCCAAGCCTGCGGTGCCCAAAGCCAATGTCAGAAATACCAAATGAGGCATGCCAGGTACCAAGCCCATGATGGCCAAAATGGCGGCTGACAGGTACAAAGCCGCAGGGTTGGACAACTGAGAAGAGGCTTGTTCCGTCATCGACTCAGAAGTGGTCACACGGGTCACGATGATGGCTGTCGCCAATGACAAAAACAAGGAGGGAATCTGTGCCACCAAGCCATCACCGATGGTCAGCAAGGTGTAAATACGGCCAGCTTCGGACAAAGACAAATCGTGTTGAGCGACACCAATGGTGAGACCACCAATCAAGTTAATCACCAAAATAAGCAAGCCGGCCACCGCGTCGCCGGACACAAATTTAGAGGCACCGTCCATGGAGCCGAAGAAGTCAGATTCTTGGGAAAGTTCTTCGCGGCGTTTTTTGGCGGTTTCTTGGTCAATCACGCCAGAATTCAAATCGGCGTCAATGGACATTTGTTTACCAGGCATCGCATCCAAGGTAAAACGAGCGTTCACTTCAGAGACACGGCCTGCACCTTTGGTCACCACAATGAAGTTGATGATCATCAAAATAGCAAAGATGATGAAACCCACCACGTAGTTGCCACCGATCACAAACTCACCGAAAGCCGCCACCACTTTGCCAGCAGCCTCGTGGCCTTCATGGCCTTCGACCAAAATGACACGGGTGGATGCCACGTTCAAGCCCAAGCGGAGCATGGTGGCAAACAACAAAACAGATGGGAAGGATGAAAACTCAAGCGGCTTGCGGGTGCCAATGGCAATCATGATGACCAACAAGCTGCAGCCAATGTTGAAGGTGAACAGAATGTCCAACAACATGGGTGGAAGAGGGACGACCAACATGGCCATGATCAACAACACCATGGCGGGCAAGCCCAGGCCGGCGTAATCAAATTTGGACAGGTTCTGTCGAACCGCTGACAGGGTCAAGGTGCTCATGGTTGGCCTAAGTGGCTGTTTAGAGGGTTAAAGCAATCAAACTGCATGGTTTTCTTCCATAGTTCAGCTTGTTGAGCAAAGTCCATGCCATGTGGAATCCCGACACCACACCGAATTTCCAAGATTCAGCCAAAGCGGCAACACCTAACCTGTCACGGTTTTTGCTAATACAAGGTGTACCCGGCCACAAAACCGGAGTTGAAATATCAAACTGAAGATGGAAATACCATGGACGCAAACCTCAACTTTTTGACCCCACCTGCTTCGAAACCCACGTCAGTTGGGGCTTCCAAGGGTTCTACGGGTCTAGACCCGAGCCTGGCCAAGCCCATGAATGGGCAGGAATTTGCGGGTGTGATGCGCGACCTGATGGCCCAGGGAGACCGGCAAGACGTTGCCGGAACGGCCACAGGTGAAGCCACAGATGCCAACGCAGCTGCTCTTCAAACGCTCAATCTAGGCAACCAGTTCTCGGTCATTACCGCGGCCTCACCCCTGCCCGACCCCAACAGCTTGGCGGAATTTGCGCGAGGCCAAGGTTTGAGCGAATCTGCGGTTCAAGCCCTGTTTGGCGACCTCACAACAGCTGCTTTGTCACCAGACATGGCTCAAATGGGCGGCCTCATGGGGTTTCCCGCCAACCCCCAGTTAACGAACCCTTTGGCAGCCACCGGGGACGCCAGCACGCTCACTCTGTTGCCTAGCGCAGCCACC
>CALAGS010000013.1 GCA_937891665.1 uncultured Burkholderiales bacterium
ATGCTGGCCATCAGGTGGAGTTGTTACCGGAAGCATTTAGCGACACCATGGGTCACGCGGGCGCCTTGGTGCGTCATTCGGACGGTTTGATTGAGGGTGCAGCAGATCCGCGCAGCGACGGATTGGTGGCTGGAGTCTGAGGGCACTCGGGCCCAATCTCGTTAAATGCACTCAGTGCAAGGAAGATAAAAACTGTTGGAGTTCAGGTGTTTTGGGATTCGCAAACAGAACGTCAGGTGTGCCCTGCTCATGCACTAAGCCTTGGTGCATGAAGATCACGCGATTACTGACCTTGCGGGCAAAGTTCATTTCATGAGTGACCATCAAAAGCGTCATGCCTTCTTTCGCTAGAGATTCCACCACTGCCAACACTTCACCTACCAATTCGGGGTCAAGTGCGGAAGTAATTTCGTCGCAAAGCAAAATTCCGGGTGACATGGCTAGCGCTCTTGCAATCGCCACACGTTGTTGTTGACCGCCCGAAAGTTGGTCTGGAAAAGCGTCATACTTTTCCGCGAGACCCACTCGGGCGAGCAACTGTCTCGCTTTGGTTTCGGTTTCCGTTACAGAAAGCTGCTTGACCAGACCGGGTGCGAGTTGGATGTTTTTTCCAACTGTAAGGTGCGGGAACAAATTGAAGGACTGGAAAATCATGCCTACTTGCTGTCGCAACACGCGCATGGCTGAAGGGTCTGAATAATCCAAGGCCTGACCTTGTACTGTCAAGCGTCCGTGCTGAAAGGTCTCAAGGCCATTGATGCAACGCAACAGTGTGCTCTTGCCCGATCCACTTTTGCCGATGATGGCAATCACCTCTCCAGGTTGCACATTCAGGTCTATGCCTTTGAGTACTTCGTTAATCCCATAGGACTTTCGCAAACCCGAAATGGCGACTGCTGCTGGTGCAAATGAATTAGCGTTGGACATGGAATTTGCCTTCAAGAGATCGTGCATACAAGCTAATGGGGTAGCAGATTATGAAATACAGCACTGCTACACAGCTGTAAACCACAAACGGTTTGAAGGTGGCGTTGGTTATCATGGTGCCGGCCTTGGTCAATTCGACAAACCCAATGACTGAAGCAAGAGCCGTTCCCTTGACAACCTGGACCAAAAAACCAACGGTGGGTGCGATAGCAATGCGTGAGGCTTGAGGAAAGATGATGTAGCGCAATTGCTCCCCGAAATTGAGGGCCAAGCTTTGCGCAGCTTCCCATTGGCCTTTGCCGATTGATTTGACGCAGCCGTGCCAAATTTCTGCAAGAAAAGCGCTACTGTAGAGTGTCAGCGACACTGCAGCTGCTGTCCAGGCCGAGGTCTCCACACCCAAAATGGCCATACCGAAGTAGGCCAAAAATAACTGCATCAGCAACGGCGTACCCTGAAAGACTTGAACATAGAGCGCCACGGCATACTGCAAGCTTCGACTGTGCGTAGTGCGTGCAACCAGCAAAGCTAAACCAACAAAGCCACCTCCCACAAAAGCTATCAAAGACAAAACAATTGTCCAACGTGCTGCCAGCAATAGGTTGCTGACGATGTCCCAAAGAGAAAAATCAACCACGGCGGCCCCCGAATAAGAAGCGCTGGCCTAACCAGTTTAGCCAAGCACGGGTGGCGATGGAAAGAGCTAAGTAAATGGCAGTTGCAACAATGAAGGCCTCAAATGCGCGAAAGTTGCGGCTTTGTATCAAGTTGGCCGCAAAACTCAGTTCTTCTGTTGAGATCTGCCCACACACTGCTGAGCCCAGCATAACGATGATGATTTGACTCAC
>CALAGS010000014.1 GCA_937891665.1 uncultured Burkholderiales bacterium
AGGTTTTTGCGTTCAGGCTGCTCATGATTGTCTGTGGTGTGAAGTTGGAAAATGGTTCAAGCTGGCAATTGTCCATCAGATTGTGCTTTTGGGTGAAACTTGCTTAAAAGTCGCAAAGTATCGGCTGAAATTTGACCTGACTGAAAGTGGCGCAAGAGGCTTTGGTCCAGCGTTTGCATGCCAGCGGCTTGCCCCGTTTGCAGAGCTGAATAAAGTTGGCTCACCTTGCCCTCGCGAATGAGATTTTTAACAGCCGGCGTACCCACCATGATTTCATGCGCCGCCACACGGCCCACACCCCCCAATTGAGGGCACAGCGTTTGCGCCAAAACGGCAATCAGATTTTCAGCAAACAAAGCGCGCACCGCTTCTTTTTCGTGAGACGGAAACGCATCCACCAGACGGTCAACGGCTTGCGGTGCGCTGGCCGTGTGCAAGGTGGACAACACCAAGTGACCCGTTTCGGCCGCTGTAAGTGCCAAGCGAATGGTGGCGGCGTCGCGCATCTCGCCCACCAAAATCACATCGGGGTCTTCCCGCAGTGCAGCCCGCAAACCCGACTCAAAGTCGGGGGTGTCGCGCCCCACTTCACGTTGATGAATCAAACATTGAAGCGGTGCATGCTCATACTCGATGGGATCTTCAAGGGTCAGCAGGTGGCCTTCACAATGCTGGTTGATGTCATGCAACAAGGCTGCAAGCAGGGTTGATTTGCCACTGCCTGTGGGCCCCGTCATGAGAACCAAGCCATGCGAATGCCGGCCCCAAGAAGCCACGCATTCTGGCGCTCTGAGGGCTTTCAAATCTGGCAATGTGTCAGGGATCAGCCGCAAGGCCATGGCGGGGCCGCGCGCTTGCAAATAGGCATTGATGCGAAATCTGCCCAGCCCTTCAAGAGAGACAGCGAAGTCGAGATGGTTGAACGCAAAGCCGGTCTTTGTTTGCGCGCCCACCCCACCCGGGCAAAGCGTCTCGAGAAGTTCCAACAAAGACCTTGCTTGAAGGGTTTGTAAATGGGCTGGGCTGTGCGGATTGACCCAGCGCCGCATCTTGCCATCAATCCTGAGCCAAGGCACCTCGCCAGCAGACAGGTGAACATCGGAGGCGCCAAGACCTCGTGCTTCCTGCAAGATGCGTTGCCAATCCATTGAATTTCCTTTGTATTGTGAGATTTGTTAAGCTTGTTTCTATGAATGACACAGTTTCAAACAATCTCCAGAAAGTTCGCAAGCGAATTGAGCTTGCATCTACGGCGGCTGGCCGAGCATCGGACGCGGTGAAACTTTTGGCCGTGTCCAAGACCATGCCTGCGCAAGCTGTACGCGAAGCGCATGCAGCAGGTCAATTGGCGTTTGGTGAAAACTACATTCAAGAAGGTGTCGACAAAATTGCTTCATTGGCAGATTTGCCTTTGGAGTGGCATTGCATCGGCCCCATTCAAAGCAATAAGTCCAAGTTAGTGGCTGAGAATTTTGCTTGGGTTCACAGCATTGATCGCTTGAAAATTGCCGAGCGTTTGTCGGCGCAAAGGCCCCCTCACTTGCCGCCATTGCAAGTTTGCTTGCAAGTGAATGTCGATGGGGGAAACAACAAATCGGGCGTTGCTCCGCAAGAACTGCTGGCGCTTGCACAAGCTGTCGCCAAATTACCGCATCTGCAACTGCGCGGGCTCATGACCATTCCGGAGCCTGCTGCCAACGAGCTTGCGGCGCGCACTGTTCATGGTCAAGCCAAAGAACTGTTCGACAGTTTGAATGCAGCCGGTTTGAAGTTGGACACCCTGTCCATGGGCATGACAGCCGATTTAGAAGCTGCCATTGCTGAGGGCAGTACGTGTGTTCGTGTAGGCACCGCTATTTTTGGTGTGCGTTCATAAAAAACCCAGTGCGCTGACTGGGTTGGGTGTGATGGATGCTTTAAAACCGCGGCAAATCAGGGTGTGAAATCTTCCCACCCCGCACCAACATTTTGCCGTACTCTGCACATCGGTTGTGTGTCGGAATCACCTTGCCAGGATTCAGCAAACCAAGTGGATCAAAAGCTTTTTTCAAGGCAAACATCTGCGCATTTTCTTCGGTTGAAAACTGCACGCACATGCTGTTGAGTTTTTCAATGCCCACACCATGCTCGCCAGTGACGGTGCCGCCCATGGCCACACTGGTTTCCAAAATGTCGGCGCCAAACAATTCACAGCGGTGCATTTGATCGGCGTCGTTGGCATCAAACAAAATGAGCGGGTGCAGGTTGCCATCGCCCGCGTGAAACACATTGGCGCAGCGCAGCTGGTATTTCTTTTCCATCTCGGCAATGGCCAACAAAATGTCGGCCAATCGCTTGCGCGGAATGGTGGAGTCCATGCACATGTAGTCGGGGCTGATGCGGCCCGATGCAGGGAACGCATTTTTGCGGCCACTCCAAAAACGCAAGCGCTCGGCTTCGTCTTTGCTGACGGTGATGGCGGTGGCGCCAGACCCAAGCAAGACATCGCTCATGCGGCCAATTTCTTCTTCAACTTCTTCGGGTGTGCCATCGCTTTCGCACAACAAAATAGCCGCGGCGTTCAAGTCATACCCTGCGTGCACAAAATCTTCTACCGCTGCAGTCATGGGCTTGTCCATCATTTCTAGGCCTGCCGGAATGATGCCTGCTGCAATGACGGCGGCCACTGCATCGCCTGCTTTGCGAATGTCATCAAAGCTGGCCATGATGCATCGCGCCAATTGAGGCTTGGGCACCAACTTGACGGTGACTTCTGTGGTGATGGCCAACATGCCCTCGCTGCCCACCAGCACCGACAACACATCAAAGCCGGAAGTGTCTAAAGCATCGCTGCCAAACGTGACGGCATCGCCTTCGATGGTGAAGCCCTTGACTTTCAAAACATTGTGCAAGGTGAGGCCATATTTCAGGCAGTGCACGCCCCCTGAGTTTTCGGCCACGTTGCCACCAATGGTGCAGGCAATTTGGCTGGACGGATCGGGTGCGTAGTACAAACCATGCACTGAAGCGGCCTCTGAAATGGCCAAGTTGCGAACACCGCATTGAACCACTGCTGTTCTAGACACGGGGTCCATTTTGAGAATCTGATTGAACTTGGCCATCGACAAGGTCACGCCCAGTTTGTGGGGCATGGCGCCACCCGACAAACCTGTCCCTGCTCCGCGGGCCACCACAGGCACCGCCAAGGCATGGCAGGTTTTTAAAACAGCTTGAACTTGGCTTTCTGTTTCGGGCAAGGCCACCACAAGAGGTCTTTCGCGGTAAGCCGTCAGGCCATCGCACTCATAAGGCACAGTGTCTTCTAGCGTGTAGAGCAAAGTGTGCGCGGGCATGACAGCGCTCAAGGCGCGAACGATTTGTGCTTGCCGATCGGCGCGAGACAGTGCATCCAAGTTGGTCAAAGCATTCATGTCAAATTCTCAATTCAAAAGAGGCATTCAGAATGATGGTCGAAATTATTTAAAGATCACAGTTTTGTGGCCATTTAAAAGCACACGGTGCTCACTGTGCCACTTCACGGCGCGCGCCAGCACTTGGCTTTCAGTATCGCGGCCTTGGGTGGTGAGGTCGTCTACCGTTTTGGAGTGGTCTACACGTGCCACGTCTTGCTCAATGATAGGGCCTTCGTCTAAATCAGCCGTGACATAGTGGGCTGTGGCACCAATCAATTTAACCCCGCGATCATGTGCTTGGTAGTACGGCTTTGCGCCCTTGAAGCTGGGTAGAAAGGAATGATGAATGTTGATGGCGCGACCTGACAACTTGCGGCACAAATCGTCTGACAAGATTTGCATGTAGCGTGCCAACACCACCAACTCTGCGCCCTCTGATTGAATGATGTCGTACTGTTTGGCTTCGGCTTCGGCCTTGTTGGCGGCGGTGACGGGGATGTTATGAAAGGGCACGTTGTAGCTGGCCGCCAATTGGTAAAACTCACGGTGGTTGCTGACAATGGCACGAATGTCGATGGGCAGCAAGCCACTTTTCCAGCGGAACAGCAAATCGTTCAGGCAATGGCCCTCTTTGCTGACCAAAATGACCGTTCGCATGGGTTGTGTGGTGCTGTGCAAATTCCAGTTCATGTGGAAGGGGGCTGCAAAACTGACCAACTGGGTGCGCAAATCTGCCTCATTCACCGGGTCACAAGCAAACTGAACACGCATGAAAAACAAGCCTGTGGCGGGGTCGTTGTACTGAGCGGCTTCTTCAATGTTGCCGCCGCGTTCCAGCAAAAACCCCGAAACAGCGTGCACGATGCCCATTCTGTCGGGGCAGGAAAGCGTCAAAATATAGGCATGATTCATGGCTGATATTGTGGCAGGGAAGCCGGCAAAGTTTTGGTTTGAAGCACCTTCCATGCCCAATCAGAGGGTAAAACAGTTGTGACTTTCTGTCAGCACTGCTGAAAAAGTGATTGCGATCCTAACGGGGTCAATTTACACTGATGGCTCGAAATCAATGCTGACGATCAGCGTAAAGGCATATTCATGGCACCTTTAGAGTCCCCCATTTCTTCACTGAAACCCGCCAGCAACCCTGCGGCGGCCTTCAACATGGACCACCAGTGGTTGCCCTTCACAGGCAATCGCCATTTCAAGCAAGAGCCGCGCATTTTTGTGGCCGCTGAAGGCATGCACTTCACCACCCACGATGGCCGCCAAGTGATCGATGGCATTTCTAGCTTGTGGTGTGTGGGCGCGGGGCACAACCGCAAGCCCATTGCCGAAGCCATTAAAAAACAGCTCGACACCCTCGACTATGCTACGGCCTTTCAAATCAGCAACGACCAAGCCTTTCAGGCCGCGCAAATGATTGCCGATTTGTGCCCGGGTGACTTGAACAAGGTGCTATTTTGCAACTCTGGTTCTGAAGCTGCTGACACCTCCTTGAAGGTCGCCTTGGCCTACCACCGAGCCCGCGGTGAAGGCCATCGCAATGTGTTCATTGGACGAGAAAAGGGCTACCACGGCGTCAACTTTGGCGGCATGAGTGTGGGCGGTTTGCCCGCCAACCGCAAAGTCTATGGCGCCCAGTTGCTGCCCCGTGTTGACCACATGCGCTTCATTCACGACCCAGTGAACCATGCCTACATTCACAACGAAGAACCTGTCTGGCAAGAAGACCCGCTGGTGGAACTGGAAACGCGCATTTTGGCTTTGCACGACCCCAGCAATGTGGCGGCCATCATTGTCGAGCCGGTTGCGGGTTCTGCGGGTTGGTATTTGCCGCCCAAAGGCTACTTAAAACGCCTGCGCGAAATTTGCAACAAGCACGGCATCTTGCTTATTTTTGACGAGGTCATTACAGGCTTTGGCCGCATGGGCACCAACTTCGGCGCCGACTATTACGGCGTGGTACCAGACATGCTCAACTTTGCCAAGTGCGTGACCAATGGCGTCATTCCCTTGGGCGGTGTGGTTTGCCGAGATTTTATTTACGACGCCATGATGAACTCTGGCGCGCCCGATTACGCCATTGAGTTTTTCCATGGCTATACCTATTCTGGCCACCCTGTATCTTGCGCCGCGGCCATTGCCACCTTGAAACTGCTCAAAGAAGAAAACTTGTTTGCACGCGCTGGACAAATGGGCCCTGTCTTGGGCGATGCCATGCACAGCGCATTCAAAGGCCTGCCCAATGTCATAGGTATTCGCAGCCTGGGCTTGGCGGGTGCGGTCGAGTTGTCTTCTATTGCGGGTGCCCCTGGCAAGCGCGCCTACGACATTTTCTTAGACTGCTACAACAAAGGTGTTTTGGTCAGAGCGGCCGGCGAAAACTTGGTCCTTTGCCCACCCTACATTGTGGAAAAAGAGCACATCGACAAAATGGTCAATGTGTTGGCCGACAGCATTCGAAAACATGCTTGATGCCGAGCTAAGGCTTCGCTAATTACGACTTTTTCAAAGCCGATTGCGCAAGCTTTAGCAGGAAAACTAGTGAACCACAACGGGCTGCTGTGCCAGGCCCGTGTAACGCTCTAAAGTGTCTTCCACTTCTTCTTGTGTAGGGGTGTTTTGTTGCCAAGCTTGAATGTGCATTTGGAACATTTCTGCCCAAGAGCCATCGAGGTAAACCTCTTTGCCCGATCGTTTGTCGACAATTTCGAATCCGTGTCGCTCTAACATGGGGGGCGCTGAGATGGGTGCCGCCTCACCGGTGTCGTTGGCCAACACATGCATGACGGCAAAAGATTCAGATTCGTACAACAAGTTCATAGTGACATTCTGACCTAAGTCTGTCTACTTTAAATAGGGTTCTTGTAAATATTTTCAAGAGGGCAGGGCGGGCAATGTTTCGGCGTCGCGCATTTCCATGTCAATGAAGTTGCCAGTGACTTGGGTGATCTTGATTCGCACGGGCAAACCGCCGTGCGATTGTGAAAGCCACATTTCAATTTGACTGTCGAATTTTCCTCTTGGGAGGCACACCCACCGCTGAGTGGCGAGTTGCTTGCCATCGACCTCAATCAACTCTTCTGACTTGAATGTCAGGGCCCAATTGACCGCGTCGCGTGCGGTGGCAGTTTGAACATTGAGCTCAGAGTCAATTTTGAAATTTTTGGCGGCAACCGTAGCGGCCATTTGAATGAACAGGCTGACCTGATCTTGCGCGCCTGGTTGCAGTGCAACACCGGGCGTATTGCCGCTGAAGCTGATCTTGTTTTGAGTTGTGTCGAAATGGGCTGCGCGCTCGCCCCGCCCACTGTCTGAATAACGAACAGGGCTTAAGCCGTTCTCAGTCAAGATGCCTGTACTGCGCCAAACGCGGCTACCAACCAAGAAGGCTCTGACACGAAGTTCTGCCTCATAGGCTTTGGGCGCAGGGGTCGCACTGGGGGCATCGGGTGTTGCTTGGGTTTGCCACTTCAGCGAGCCCGATGCGTGGTAAGTCAAGCCACGCTCTTGTCCCGTGAGCGTGTAGTTGATTTGGATGTTGGGGGGAAAGTCGCCGGGTTTGGCTGTAAGGGCATTCGACGGCGGCGGCAGGGGGGAGTTTGCTTCGGCCACTGTCTCTGTTGGCATAGGCGCTAATTCCTCAGTTGACATAGGCGCTACTTCCTCAGTTGGCGGAGCTTGTGCGCTTGAGTTGGGCAAAGCTTCTGGAGGCTGCTCAGAAATGGGTAAAACTGGGCTTTCTTCTGGCGCTGGCAGCAAAGAGGATGCCACGGCACTGATGCCAGCACTGGCAGGTGGGCTGGTGCTTTCGGTTGCTTTGGGTTTGGCTGGCGCAACTTGCCTTGTTTTCTCAGTGCTTGGGCGGGTCGGTGTTGTCTGCGAAACACCAGAACTCAACACCCGAGTTTGCAGGGGCCCCAGTTTTTGAGATTCAGGTTGAAGTCGCCAGATATCGCCCCCTGAAGACAAGAGCAACCAAAGGTGCACGCCCAAAACCAAAGCCACCAATACCGCCAAGGCTCGCCGCTGCTGGGACTCAGTCCCAAGGGGGCGTGTGTCATGGGATAAAGTGGCTGAGGCTTGCATGTCTATCTGACGTCATTTGAGCGAGAGCGAGAATGGTTAAACTAATTCCTGTTTGAATCGATGTCGTTCAGTTTGAATTCTGACATTGAGATTCTATTTTGAGGTGCCAACATGAAATTAGCGACTTACAAAGACGGATCGCGGGACGGCCAATTGGTCGTGGTCTCGCGAGACTTGAGCACAGCACATTATGCGACCGGCATTGCGCAACGCTTGCAACAAGTTTTGGACGACTGGAACTTTTTGGCGCCGCAATTAGAAGACCTGTACCAAACACTGAACAGTGGCAAGGCGCGCCACGCGTTTCCATTTGACCCCAAACAATGCATGGCCCCATTGCCCCGGGCTTATCAGTGGGCCGATGGCTCTGCCTATTTGAACCACGTGGAATTGGTGCGAGCCTCGCGCAGTTCTGTGGTGCCTGAAAGTTTTTACGCCGACCCTCTCATGTACCAAGGCGGCAGCGATGATTTCATGGGCCCTTGCGATCCTGTAGTGTGCCGGGACGAAGCCTTTGGCATCGACTTTGAAGCTGAAATTGCCGTGATCACTGGCGATGTGCCCATGGGTGTCTCCCCAGAAAATGCGCTCGATGGCATTCGTTTGGTGATGCTTGCTAACGACGTTAGTTTGCGCAACTTAATTCCGAATGAATTGGGCAAAGGATTTGGCTTTTTTCAAAGCAAACCTGCAACCGCCTTCAGTCCTGTGGCCGTCACTTTGGATGAACTGGGTGACGCTTGGGAGCATGGCCGTTTGCACCTGACCATGCAGTCAACATGGAATGGCCGCAAAGTAGGCATGTGCGAAGCCGGACCTGAAATGACGTTTCACTTTGGCCAACTGATAGCGCACATGGGCAAAACACGCAACGTTCGTGCCGGCTCCATTGTTGGCAGCGGTACGGTCAGCAACAAGAGCGTTGATGTCAATGGCAAGCCCGAGTGGCCCAAAGGCTACAGCTGCATTGCAGAGAAGCGCGCCATCGAGACCATTTTGGATGGCCAGCCTAGCACCGAGTTTATGAAATTCGGTGACACCATTCGCATTGAAATGAAAGGCAAAGATGGTCAAAGCGTGTTTGGCGCCATTGACCAACAAATGGCCCCGCTTCAAACTTAAGTGAGCAGCTTAATGCAAAGCCGCATTGGGACCTGCTGCTTTTTCAACCACTGTTTGACACTCAATGCAACGCCTGGCCGAAGGAAATGCCAGCAAACGGGTAATGGGAATTTCGGTTTCACAGCCCAAGCAATGTCCATAGGTGCCTTGCGTGATGCGCATCAATGCCAACTCGGTGGCCTCTAGCTCTTCAATGTCATGCTCTTGAAGGGCAAAGGCGGTGTCGCGTTCGGTGATGTTTTGCGCATGAGATTGTTCTGCGGGTGCTAGCTCTGCTGCAGCCTCCGCACGACTGTTCTTGCCGCCGCGTTCTTGCGCCATTTTGTCAAGCAGTTGAACTTTTTGAGCCAGCAGCAATTGTTTGAGGGACTCTTTTTGTAATTCGTTTTTCATAGATTGACGCCTTGTTCTGATCGTTCTGTTTGAAAGCATTGAATCGATGCCTCTTCAATGTCTTGCATTCATCGTAGGGTGTTTCAGAACCCTGGCCATTGATGCACATCAAGCTAGTGCGCCGACTTTGAACAAGTACAGGCGACAATGACAACTTTGAAATGAGCCATTTTCTTAGGAGACCGCCATGAGCCTTCCCATCGACTACAGCCGTTACCAAACCCTGAACATCACACGCCGAGGTGCCAATCAAACCGTGTTGGACATCCAGATGAAAGCCGGTGGGCCTGGGGGCAACGGCAAACTGCCAACCGCAGGTCACGAAGGGCATGCGGAATTGGCTGAAATTTGGCGCGATGTTTCGCGCGACGACAGCGTGCGAGCAGCGGTGTTGCGCGGTGAGGGTTTGGGCTTTTCGGGCGGTGGCGATTTGTCGTTGGTGGAGGACATGGCGCGAGATTTCGACATTCGAAGCCGTGTCTGGAAAGAGGCGCGCGACTTGGTTTACAACGTCATCAATTGCGACAAGCCGATTGTGAGTGCCATGCATGGGCCGGCGGTAGGTGCCGGCTTGGTGGCAGGTTTGCTGGCCGACATTTCCATTGCCAGCAAAACGGCCAAGATTGTGGATGGCCACACGCGCTTGGGGGTTGCGGCGGGTGATCATGCGGCCATCATTTGGCCATTACTGTGCGGCATGGCCAAGGCCAAATACTACTTGTTGCTGTGCGAGCCCGTAAGCGGCGAAGAAGCTGAGCGAATTGGCTTGGTGTCTTTGGCCGTTGAAGAAGATCAGTTGCTCAGCAAAGCTTACGAGGTGGCCGATCGTTTGGCCAATGGCAGTCAATCAGCCATTCGCTGGACCAAATATGCTTTGAACAATTGGTTGCGCCAAGCAGGCCCCAGTTTTGATGCTTCCTTGGCGCTCGAGTTCATGGGCTTTTCAGGGCCCGATGTTCAAGAGGGGCTGGCCAGCTTAAAAGCGCGCCGGCCACCCCAGTTTTAAGCCTTGCTCTTCATGCGTGACATGAAGAGTTCGTTGTTGGCTTTTCGATCGGCTTGTACCCGTTGCATGCTGGGGCGCTCAGACCACATCTTCATGTAATCCTTGACGGGCAAGTCGGCCAAAAAATCTCTGCCGTAAATGGTTTTGGTCGCGGCAGTGATCACCGGCAAATGAACTGCGGCGGTGCAATCTGCAATGCTCAATTCTGCGCCGCCAATGAAGGGCTTGAACTGTGCCAATTTTGCAAACGCGGCCACATTTTTCTCAAGCTGGACACCGATTTTTTCCTTGACAGTGTCGCTGACCTTGCCGCCAAAGAAGGCTTCGCCGTACAAGTTGCGCGCCACCAATTCCAAGTGCAAATCTAAGAAGACCACCAGCTCCCGCGCTTTGGCGGCTGCGAAGGCGTCCTTGGGCATGAGAGGATGATCAGGGTACTGTTGCTCGATGTACTCCACCATGACCGCCGATTCGCAAACCGTGCCTTGCGCTGTTTTCAAATAAGGTACTTTGCCAAGTGGGCTGGCCATGGGGTCGGTTTCTCCCACCCATGTCAACTCCTCTTCAAAGGCAAGGCCTTTTTCTAGCAGTACCAATTTAACCTTGTTGTGATAGTTGCTGGCGCCAAAGCCGCAGAGTGTCAACATGTCGTGTCTTCCTATTTGGATCAAAGAAAAGAGCTTAGCCTTTGATCGTCCCTTGCTGCGTCGCGCAGTTGACGCAGGGAAGTATGCGTTAAGCTTGCGCTTGACACACACCACAAGGAGCCCTCATGAGCGATCCCTCAGCTTTCGGATTTGGAAAATTCGTACCTGGCTTTGATTTTTTGCAAAACTTAGGGCAAGCCGCAAACCCCGGCGCCAAAGGATCACCTCAGGGCATGCCCAACATGGCCAGTTGGGTCGCACCGACCTTGAGTGTGGAAGAACTCGACAAACGCATCCAAGAACTCAAAACGGTTCAGTTTTGGTTGGAGCAAAATACCAATGCGCTCAAGGCCACCATTCAGGCCTTAGAGGTGCAAAAAATGACCTTGTCCACATTGCAGGGCATGAATGTGAACATGTCCGAGCTGGCCAAGGCCTTTACAGCCAAAATGCCAGACCTCCATCCAAAAGAAGCGGCCAAGTCCGAGGAAACGCACCGTGCCGCTGGCTCAAGCAGCGATCAAGCCAAGGCGAGTGATCAAGGCACTGCTCAGGGCGCAACTCAAGGACCCGCAGTCGATCCCATGCAGTGGTGGGGCTCACTCACCCAACAATTTCAAAATATTGCAGCGGCAGCTGTGAAAGATGTGGCGGCTAAAGCCATGAAAGACGGCCCCAAAGCAAGCAAGAAAAGGGCTGCAACAAGCAAAGCTAGAAAGCCTAGCGCCACTCGATCAGCTTCAACACGTTCAACTGCAGGGCGCCCATCGCGTGCCAAAAAACCAGCCCCATGAATTTATTTCCCTTTGGACACGCCACACACCCACAGTGGCAAATGGCCGCCGGCTTGGTCATTGCCCAATTGCGCGCCCAAATGACATTGCCTGGCCATGCACCCCATCCTCGTTTAGGATTGTTGTACATCACTGACGCGTATGCCAACGAAGCCGAACCCATCTTGGCGCATTTCAGAGAAGAGTTGCCCATGGTTCAAGATTGGGCAGGCACCGTGGGTGTGGGGGTGGCGGCCAACAATGCAGAATATTTTGACGAACCCGGCATGGCCTTGATGCTGTGCGATTTACCTGCCGATCAATACCGCGTCTTTTCGGGTGCACAACCCTTGCCGCAGCAGTTCAAGGCCCACAGTGCCTTGGTGCATGCCGATCCGCAAACGCCCGACTTGGCCGAACTGATTACTGAAATGGCAGGCCGCACGCAGTCGGGTTATTTGTTTGGCGGCTTAACAGCCAGTCGAAACCAAGCCGTGCAGTTTGCTTGGCAGAATTCAGCCGATCCCAAGCAGGGTGTTTTGACGGGTGGCTTAAGCGGCGTCGCTTGGTCTCCCGAGGTGCAAATTTTGTCGCGTGTCACGCAAGGCTGCGCGCCCATTAGCAAAGAGCGCGAGATCACGGAAGCCGAAGGACATGTGGTTTACAAACTTGATGGCTTGCCGGCATTGGATGTGCTCATGACCGATTTGAAGGTGTCCTTGTCAGAGCCACAAGCCGCTTTGAAAGCAGTGCGAAGCACCTTGGTGGGGCTTACGTCTGCCGGTCAACAAGGGGTTGGCAGAACAGGCAGCTTAGGTGCCGATGTCAGAGTGCGACACATCGTTGGACTTGACCCTGCACGCCAAGGCGTGGCCATTGCAGACCATGTTCAAGCGGGCCAGAAATTGGCTTTTTGTCAGATGAGTTTGCAAGCGGCCAAGTCAGACCTTCGGCGCATCTGCGCCGAAATTCGAGAAGAGCTAGAGCCTGAAACTTTGAGTTTGGAAACTGCCAATGCGCTGGCAGCCAGCGAAGCAGAAGCGGCGCCGCACCCAGCCAGGCGCATTGCGGGCGCGGTGTATGTCAGTTGCTCTGGCCGCGGTGGTCCGCACTTTGGTGGGCCCAGTGCCGAGCTTCAGTGGATTCGCCACGCTTTAGGCGATGTGCCGTTGGTGGGTTTTTTTGCAAGCGGCGAAATTGCCCATCAGCACTTGTATGGTTACACCGGTGTGTTGACGGTATTCACCACGCCTGCAGAAGCCACTTGAACAAAAACAGTTTTATACGCCGCGAGCACGTGCCTGTTTGAACTGCGTCTGAAAGCTTGAGAAGCTTCCGGCTTCCAATGCTGCGCGTACTTCTTGCATGAGGTTCAAGTAATAGTGCAAGTTGTGAATGGTGGTCAGCATGGGCCCCAACATCTCGCCGCAGCGATCGAGGTGATGCAAATAAGCGCGGCTAAAACCTTCTCTGCCACCATCGTCCCAAGACAAGCCTGAAGTGCCAGCACAAGCATGGCATGTGCATGAGGCGTCTAAAGGCTGATGGTCGGTTTTGTGGCGCGCATTGCGCAGTTTCAAATCGCCAAAGCGCGTGAACACCGTGCCATTGCGTGCGTTGCGCGTGGGCATGACGCAGTCAAACATGTCAACACCTTGCGCCACGCCTTCGACCAGATCTTCGGGGGTGCCCACACCCATGAGATAGCGTGGCTTTTCGGCGGGCAAACGGTGCGGTGTGTGCGCCATGATTTGCAGCATTTGTTCTTTGGGTTCGCCCACGCTCACACCGCCAATGGCATAACCTGGAAAATTCATTTCGACCAAATGATCAAGAGATTCTTGGCGCAAGTTTTCAAACATGCCGCCTTGCACAATGCCAAACAAAGCATTGTGATTTTCAAGCCGTGCAAATTCATTTTGACTGCGTGTGGCCCAACGCAAACTCATTTCCATCGACTTGCGTGCTTCTGCTTCAGTGGTGAGGTGGCCTTTGGTTTCATAAGGCGTGCACTCATCGAGCTGCATCACAATGTCTGAGTTCAAAATGGTTTGAATTTGCATGCTCACTTCAGGCGACATGAACAACTTGTCGCCGTTGACGGGCGAAGAAAAGTGCACGCCTTCTTCGGTAATTTTGCGCATCGCACCCAAGGACCAAACTTGAAAACCACCCGAGTCTGTGAGGATAGGCTTCTTCCATTTTTCAAAGCCATGCAAGCCGCCAAAACTTTTCATGACGTCAAGGCCAGGCCGCATCCACAAGTGAAAAGTGTTGCCCAAAATAATTTGCGCACCCATTTCTTCCAGGCTGCGCGGCATCACGCCTTTCACGGTGCCATAGGTGCCCACAGGCATGAAGATGGGCGTTTGAATCACGCCATGGTTCAGGGTCAACTGGCCTCTTCGCGCGTGGCTGTGAGGGTCTGTTTTGAGGAGTTCAAATTGAAGCATGCTTCATTCTATGTTTTAGGTTGAAAGAGAGTTCGAGCGTCTTAAGAGCATGGCATCGCCATAACTGAAGAACCGATACCTTTGCGCAATGGCGTGGGCATACAAAGCCATCACATGCTCATAGCCTGCAAAGGCACTCACCAACATCATCAATGTGCTTTTGGGTA
Source organism: uncultured Burkholderiales bacterium (assembly GCA_937891665.1). Lineage (GTDB taxonomy): Bacteria > Pseudomonadota > Gammaproteobacteria > Burkholderiales > Burkholderiaceae_C > Limnohabitans_A. Next base: position 14,043 of record CALAGS010000014.1, read on the forward strand.
AATGAAAATTGGTGATCAAACAATCTACCCACTGAAATTCAAAGCCTGGTGTGATGAAGATTTGGGTGTCGCCTTGCGCTAGACCTGATTTTCCCCACGACTCTAAAGTTCTGACCGATGTGGTACCCACCGCCCATACTTTGCCGCCACGTGCTTTGCACGCCTGCAAAGCAAGCTGGGTTGATACAGGGATGTCATACCACTCAGCATGCATGGTGTGTTCAGCAATGTTTTCGGTCTTTACGGGCTGGAAGGTGCCAGCTCCCACATGCAAAGTGACACTCGCGGTGTTGACGCCCTTGTCTTTTAACTGGCCTAACAAGACATCGTCAAAATGCAGTGCTGCAGTCGGTGCGGCTACAGCACCGGGATGGCGTGCAAAGACTGTTTGGTACCGGGCTTCGTCTTCAGCAACTTCAGACTCAGTGGCGCTGCCGTCGTATTGCCGCTCAATGTAGGGCGGCAATGGCATGTGGCCATACTGAGCCATGAGGGCATGCGGTTCTGCGCTGAATTCAAAACAGAACAAAGCGCCTTTTTCATCAGGCCAACGGCCGATCAAGGTGGCCTCAAACCCAGTCTCGCTTTGTTTCAAGACTGCGTTGACATCTCTGCCCATGTAAAGGGTGGCGCCCATGGGTGGTTTTTTGCTGACTTTCATGTGAGCCACCACGCGATGACCGGGCAATACCCGCTCAATCAAGAGCTCCACTTTGCCGCCGCTTGATTTTTCGCCAAAGATTCGCGCCTTGATGACTCGGGTGTCGTTGAAAACCAAGAGGTCGCCCGATTGCATCTGTTGAGGCAAATCCTTAAACACCCGATCGACTGGCATGGGGCCGCTGCCATCAAGCAACTGAGAGCTGCTACGCTCGGTTGCTGGGTGTTGTGCGATCAGTTCTGGGGGAAGGAGAAAGTCAAAGTCACTCAAACTGAAGCTGCGTTTGGCTTGGATGACGTCTAAGGGGGCGCTGAAAGCGGTCATGTGCTTGAGGGCCGAACAAGACCCGTTCCAAGTTGAAAAAATTGATTGTCCCATGATCTAGTGCAAACAATCAGAAATTAAAACCATCTAATACTTATGAATAAGCGCAAGATGTGAGCATTATTTAAGAAAGTAATGATCACCATTCACTTTACAGCCTCCCCAAGACAGTAATGTATGGGCATGCTCAAAGTATCAGAGTCCCAACAATTCGCCGACCGATTGCGCGGCGCGTTGGAAAGTGCAGGTGTGCGTGCTTCACCGACCTTGGTTGCCAATGCCTTCAACCTTCGCTACCGGGGTCGCAGCATTACCCCTCACACGGCACGCAACTGGTTGTTGGGCAAAGTCATGCCCACGCAAGACAAACTGAGGGTCCTCTCGGACTGGTTACAAGTCAGCCCTGATGAACTGCGTTTTGGCCGTGCACCTGGCAAGACTTACGTGTTTGAAATGAACAATGGTCCCATCGAAATGGGCTTGGCCGACCGTGAAATGGTGGATCGGTATTTATCGCTACCCGTCGAACAGCGCAAAACCATCCGAGATGTTGTGTCAGCCTTCGTGATGGCTACTTTGGCCGAAAAAATGCTTTGAACTTGAGGGCCTGAGACACAGGCTGTTTTAGGCCTGCACGTTACAAGCCATAGGACAAGCACGGCACAATGGCGGTATGGTTGTCCCCGCATCTGCCCCGTCACCTTCGCCGCTCAAGCCACTGTCTGCGCCGCAAAAAGCCATGCGCAAGATGGGTTTGGCGCGCGACATTGATTTGGCCTTGCACATTCCCCTGCGCTACGAAGACGAAACCCGCATCGTCAAGCTGGGCGATGCCCGCGAAGGCGATGCCATTCAAATTGAAGCTACGGTGGTCTCTGCGGAAGTCCAGTTGCGCCCTCGGCGGCAGTTGCTTGTCACGGTCGATGACGGCACCGACACCTGCGTTTTGCGGTTTTTCAGCTTCTATCCTGCGCAGCAAAAGGCCTTGGCCGTAGGTCAAGTGATTCGGGCTAGAGGCGAAGTCAAAGGGGGGTTCATGGGATTCACCATGATGCACCCCGCCTTCAGGGCGGCCACCGGCGATCTGCCGTCGGTGCTCACACCTGTCTATCCCACCTCGGCAGGTTTGCCACAAACCTATTTGCGCCGGGCCATTGCCGGTGCCGTTTCGCGGGCCGATTTGAGTGAATCATTGCCCCCAGCCATGGCCTGGCCCTCATCGCCCCAAGGCAAACCGGCTCAAAGCTTGCGCCAAGCCTTGACCTACTTGCACCATCCCACGCCCGATGTGTCGATTGCGGCGCTTGAAGACCGTTCACACCCCGCATGGCAAAGGCTCAAAGCCGAGGAGTTGCTGGCGCAGCAACTTTCGCAGCGCATGGCCAAGCTAGAGCGCGATACCTTGACGGCACCCGCGCTAAAGACAAAGGCCGGTGGTTGGCATGACAAATTGAAAGAAGTCTTGCCGTTCCAGTTGACGGCCGCACAACAAAGGGTGGGCCTTGAAATTGCACAAGATTTGGCGCGGCCTGTGCCGATGCACCGCCTGCTTCAGGGCGACGTCGGTGCTGGCAAAACCGTGGTGGCTGCTTTGGCCGCCATGTTGGCCATTGATCAGGGCTGGCAGTGCGCTTTGATGGCGCCCACCGAAATTTTGGCGCAACAACACTTTGCCAAATTGGTGGGCTGGCTGGCGCCTTTAGGGGTTCGCGTGGCGTGGCTCACAGGCAGTCAAAAGAAAAAAGAACGCACCGAAATGCTGGCCCTGATTGAGTCGGGCGAAGCCGCCTTGGTGGTGGGCACGCATGCTGTCATTCAAGAACTGGTGAAGTTCAAAAACTTGGCCTTGGCCATCATTGATGAGCAGCATCGCTTTGGTGTGGCGCAACGTTTGGCACTCAGAGACAAAATGCAAGATGCTGGCATGGAGCCACACTTGCTCATGATGACAGCCACACCGATACCGCGTACTTTGGCCATGAGTTATTACGCCGATTTAGAAGTGTCGGTCATTGACGAATTGCCGCCCGGACGGACGCCCGTGGTCACCAAAGTCATCTCAGACAGCCGCCGTGATCAAGTGATTGGCCGCATAGGCGCGCAATTGGCCGAAGGGCGTCAGGTGTATTGGGTGTGCCCGCTCATAGAAGAAAGTGAAGCTTTGGACTTGACCAACGCCACGGCCACGCACGAAGAATTGTCGGCGGTGTTGTCGGCCCAATTACCGGGTACGACGGTGGGCTTGCTGCACTCCCGCATGTCGGTGAATGAAAAGCGCGAGGTCATGGCCCAGTTCACACAAGGCAGCATGGGTGTCTTGGTCAGCACCACCGTCATTGAGGTCGGGGTTGATGTCCCCAATGCCTCCTTGATGGTGATCGAACATGCCGAGCGATTTGGCCTGAGCCAGTTGCACCAATTGCGAGGACGCGTGGGGCGAGGCGCAGCGGCTTCTGCGTGCGTCTTGCTTTATGGCACACCCGAAGGCGGTCGGTTGAGTGAAACAGCGCGTGAGCGTTTGCGTGCCATGGTCGACACCAACGATGGTTTTGAAATTGCCAGACGCGACTTAGAAATCAGGGGACCTGGTGAGTTTCTAGGTGCGCGACAATCGGGGGCAGCCCTTTTGCGTTTTGCCGACCTGACCACAGACGAGCATTTGCTTGAATGGGCAAGGCAAGCAGCACCGAAGTTGCTGGAAAAATACCCCGACATGGCCGAGCGGCACATCGCTCGCTGGTTGGGTGGAAAATCGGAATATTTGAAAGCTTGAGAAATTGGCATGACCCTGACTGAGCTGAAATACATTGTGGCGGTAGCCCGCGAACGGCACTTTGGCAAGGCGGCCGATGCGTGTCACGTGTCGCAGCCTACCTTGTCGGTGGCCATCAAAAAACTCGAGGAAGAGCTCGATGTCAAGTTGTTCGAGCGCAGCGCCAACGAGGTGAGCACCACGCCATTGGGTGAAGAAATCATTCGCCATGCACAGCTTGTGTTGGAGCAAGCGGCAGAGATCAAAGAAATTGCCAAGCGCGGCAAAGACCCCTTGGCAGGGGCATTGCGTTTGGGCGTGATCTACACCATTGGGCCTTATTTGTTGCCCGATTTGATGCGACAGATCATGAAGAAGGCGCCCCAAATGCCTTTGATGTTGCAAGAGAATTTCACCGTCAAACTCATGGAGATGCTGCGAGCGGGAGAAATTGATTGCGCCATTTTGGCCGAGCCTTTTCCCGATGTCGGATTGGCCACCGCTGCTTTGTACGATGAGCCCTTCATGGCTGCATTGCCCGTGAAGCATTTGTTGGCCAAGAAAAAATCGATCACAGCTGAGCAACTTAAAAACCAAACCATGTTGCTGCTGGGCAATGGCCACTGCTTCAGAGACCATGTTCTTGAAGTGTGCCCAGAGTTCGCAAGGTTTTCTAGCAACGCAGAAGGCATTCGAAAAAGCTTTGAAGGCTCTTCGCTTGAAACCATCAAGCACATGGTGGCAGCAGGCATGGGCGTCACTTTGGTGCCGCGTTTGTCGGTGCCTGCTGAAGCACTCGCCAAAGAACCCAAGCGAAAAAAACACGAGGACCCTGACATTGCTTACTTGCCCATCGTGGACGAAGCAGGGGGCTTGCCACCCACACGCCGAGTGGTTTTGGTTTGGCGCAAAAGCTTCACGCGTTATGAAGCCATTGCCGCACTTCGCAATGCCATCTATGCGTGCGAGTTACCGGGCGTGACACGTTTGTCATGATGCCTGTTCAAGCTGTTTGACGTTGAATACTTTTCATTCCATGCGTGAAAAAATAAGCTTGTATTTAGACCTCATTCGCTGGAATCGGCCTGCCGGCTGGCTCTTGTTGTTGTGGCCGACGCTATCGGCTTTATGGGTCGCCTCGGGTGGTTTTCCAGGTTGGCATTTGCTCGCCGTCTTCACTTTAGGCACCATCCTCATGCGCAGTGCCGGGTGTTGTTTGAACGATGTGGCAGACCGCGACTTTGACAAGCATGTCAAACGAACTGCAGAGCGGCCCGTCACCAGCGGCCGCATTGGTGTGAAAGAAGCCTTGCTGTTGGGTGCAGTGCTGGCACTCATCGCTTTTATGTTGGTGCTCACTTTGCGCACAGAAACCATCGCGTGGTCTTTTGTTGCCATGGCGGTGGCAGTGGCTTATCCCTATGCCAAACGCTTTGTCGCCATGCCGCAAGCCGTGCTGGGCGTGGCATTCAGTTTCGGCATTCCCATGGCGTTTGCAGCGGTCACTGGCGAAGTGCCAAGCATCGCTTGGGCGCTGTTGCTTGGCAATTTGTTTTGGGTCTTGGCCTACGACACCGAGTACGCCATGGTCGACCGCGATGACGATTTGAAAATTGGCATGAAAACTTCTGCCATCACATTGGGCCAATGGGATGTGGCGGCTGTGATGTTTTTCTATGCCGCCTTTGTGGGCGTTTGGGGCGTGGTGCTACACGCACCCGACAAGCCACTCTTGATGGCGGGTTTGGCTGCTGCTGCACTTCAAGCCGCTTGGCATTTTTGGCTGATCAAAGACCGATCACGAGACGGTTGCTTCAAAGCATTTCGCTTGAACCACTGGGTGGGTTTTGCAGCCTTTGTGGGTGTGGCACTCAGCTACCTTTGAGCTAGCCCTGATCTATTCATGATCAGTCTTTGCCAAATTCATCACCCAACTCGGCCGCGCGTTTCTGGGCTGCCAACATGGCTTTCACAAAGGCTTCTTTCACATGGTCGTCGGCCATGGATGTGAGAGCCGCAAACGTCGTGCCGCCTTTTGAAGTCACGCGCTGGCGCAGCACTTCAGGTGAGTCTGTAGATTGACGCGCCAAATGTGTGGCACCGCCAAAGGTGGCCTTGGCCAAGTGGTAGGCCTGTCCTTGGCTTAATCCCATTTGAACACCTGCCTCGGTCATGGCTTCTAAAAAATAAAACACATAAGCGGGCCCAGAACCCGAAAGCGCAGTGACCACATCCAAGTCGGATTCTTGTTTGACCCAAAGCCACTCGCCTGTGCTTTTTAGAACTTGTTCAACCAACTGCTTGTCTGTTGCCGAAACACCTGCACGGGAAAATAAACCCGTCATGCCTTGACCCACCAAGGCCGGCGTATTGGGCATGCTGCGCACCACGCGATCTGTTTGAAGCCAGCGCGCAATGCTTTCGCTTCGAATGCCAGCGGCCACCGATAAGTGAAGCGCCTTTTGTGTGAAAGCGGCTACGGGCAATGCCGCCTCTTTGAAAACTTGCGGCTTCACAGCCCAAACCACCAAATCTGCATGGTTCAAAGCAGCAGAGGCTGCTGAATGAGCGGAGGCGGCCGCATGTACTTCAACGCCAAATTCTGTTTGAAGTTTGGCGGCAGTATCTGCAAAGGGCTCAATCACGACCACTTGCTTTGGGGCAATGCCTTGTCGGATCAGGCCGCCCAAAATGGCGCTGGCCATGTTGCCGCCGCCAATGAAGGCCAAGCGCACTTTTTGAAAATCAATGTGAGTCGATGCAGTCATGAATCATTCTCGAAATAGAGGTGTTGCCATTGCACAAAGACGGCCAAAGTTTGAATTATTTTGTCTGATTCGGCCAATTGGTCTTATTGTCTCTTTTTCGGAGCACCGCTTTCGGTTAATCTTCCAGCCATGAAGTACATCCTTGCACTTGACCAAGGCACCACCAGTTCTAGGGCGGTGTTGTTCAACCGCAATGGCCAGCCTGTTGCTACCGCTCAACAAGAGTTCACACAGTATTTTCCTCAACCAGGATGGGTTGAGCACGACGCGCTTGAAATTTGGCAATCGCAAAAAAATGTCATGCAAGAAGTGCTGCAAAAGGCGAGGGTATCTGCCTCTCAAATACAGAGCATTGGCATCACCAACCAACGCGAAACAAGCGTGATTTGGGACCGCAGAACGGGCCAGCCCATTGCACCGGCCATTGTTTGGCAAGATCGCAGAACGGCTGGGCTTTGTGACAAGCTTAAAAGCCAAGGTGCGGCCGCTGGCATTCAAAAGAAAACAGGTTTGGTTCTAGATGCCTATTTTTCTGCCACCAAAATTGCCTGGTTGCTCGACCATGTGAGGGGCGCTAGGCGTCTGGCAGAACAGGGACATTTGGCGTTTGGCACCATCGACACATGGCTCATTTGGCAACTCACGGGGGGCCGGGTGCATGTCACCGATCCTAGCAACGCGTCGCGAACCATGTTGTTCAATTTGCATACCCAAGCTTGGGATGCCAGTTTGCTCAAGCAATTCAACACCCCCTTTTCTATCTTGCCGCAAGTGGTGCCAAGCAGCGGCGTGTTGGCCGAAACGGATGCGCATCTTTTGGGTGTATCTGTGCCCATTGCAGGCTTGGCTGGCGATCAACAAGCCGCTACCTTTGGCCAAGCTTGTTTTGCACCAGGCATGGCCAAGAACACCTATGGCACAGGCTGCTTCATGCTCATGAACACGGGCCATGTGCCGGTTCAAAGCGGCAATCAATTGCTCACCACAGTGGCGTGGCAAGGCCCCCAAGCGCTTGCAAATGCTTGGCATTCAACCGCTTATGCGTTGGAGGGCTCTGTGTTCATGGCCGGTGCCACGGTGCAATGGCTGCGCGATGGTTTGCAAATCATTCAAAAAGCCAGCGACGTAGAAGCGTTGGCAGCCAGCGTACCCAACACGGACGATGTTTATTTGGTACCCGCTTTTGCAGGCTTGGGCGCACCCGATTGGGACGGCCAAGCGCGTGGCACTTTGGTGGGCATGACGCGCGGCACTACAAAAGCGCACATTGCGCGTGCCGCCTTAGAGGCCATCGCTTGGCAAGTGGCCGATGTGTTTTTGGCCATGTCCAAAGACAGTGGCTTGGCATTGACCGAACTGCGCGTCGATGGGGGTGCCAGCCAAAACAATTTGCTGATGCAAATGCAGGCAGATGCATTGGGCGTACCGGTAGTTCGCGCCAGCGTCACAGAGACCACTGCATTGGGCGCAGCCTACTTGGCGGGGTTGGCCACTGGGTTTTGGTCGGGCGCCGATGAAATCACAGCCCAATGGTCGATCGATCGAAAGTTTGTGCCGCAAACCACTGCGCGGGCCATTCAAGCCAGACAATCAGGCCATGCTCGTTGGCGAGAGGCGGTTAGCCGTTCGCGTTCTTGGGCTCAAGATTGAAGATGGTATGACCCCTTTGTTGACAGACAGGGCGCAGTTGCTTGCGCAATTAGACGCCGTGCAAGAGTTTGACATCGCCATCATTGGTGGCGGTGCAACGGGCCTGGGCGTTGCCGTCGATGCGGCCGTCCGGGGCTTGAAAGTGGTGCTTTTAGAGGGCCATGACTTTGCCAAAGGCACCTCGTCACGGTCGACCAAATTGGTTCATGGCGGTGTGCGTTATTTGGCGCAGGGCCATTTGCCTTTGGTCTGGGAAGCCCTGCGGGAGCGTCAACATTTGCTCTCGAATGCGCCCCACTTGGTCAAACCCATGCCCTTTGTGATGCCCGCTTATCGGCGAAAAGACCATCTGTTTTATGGCTTAGGTTTGAAGCTTTATGACTTTTTAGCAGGTCCGGCCCGGCTCGGGCCCACCCGTTTGTTAAGTCATGCAGAAACTTTGCTGGCGCTGCCGGGCGTCAGGCTGACAAATTTGGTGGGAGGCGTTGAGTATTGGGATGCCCAATTTGACGATGCCCGCTTAGCCTTGGCCTTGGCGCGAACAGCAGCATCTCATGGGGCGCTCGTGCTGAACCACATGCCCGTCACAGGCCTTCTGACGGAGTATCCTGCGGGCCGCATCAAAGGTCTGACCTGCCAAGACACAGAGACCGGCCAAGAGCGCAGCATCAAAGCCCGTTGTGTGGTCAATGCCACGGGCGTCTGGGTTGATCAAATTGAGGCCATGCTGCACTCCAAACCTGGCAATGCCAAAGATGCCAAATTGCCACATGCGGTCAGGCCCAGCCAGGGTGTTCATCTGGTGGTCGATGCCTCCTTTTGGCCAGGTTCATCGGCCTTGTTGGTGCCGCGCACCCAAGACGGCCGCGTTTTATTTGCAGTGCCATGGCAAGGCAAAGTGTTGTTGGGCACCACCGATACACCCAGACCCCAAGTAGATTGGGAGCCAAAGGCGCTTGATTCTGAAATTGACCAAATCTTGCAAGAAGCCGCCAAATACCTGGTCAAAGTGCCATTGCGCTCGGACGTCACCAGCGTGTGGGCGGGGCTTCGGCCCTTAGCGCGCACCGATGAAAAATCAAACGAACAAGGCGCCACACAAAACGTCAGCCGGGAGCACACCGTCAAAGTGGCATCCAATGGCCTTGTCAGCGTCACAGGCGGAAAGTGGACCACTTACCGGGCCATGGCGGCCGACGTGATGCAAGCCATTCGCAAGGCGCAACTCGTCTCTTTGACCTCTGAAGACGTGACGCTTGATACCAAGATGTCGAGCGCTACGGCTTCAGCTAGCCCCTACGGTACAGATGCCGAACTGTTGGCAAGCTTGCCGGGCGCAGACCTCGGCTTGGGCCCTGTGCCCAGTCACCAATTGAGTGAGGCCATGGTGCGCTTTGCGGCGCGCTATGAATATGCGCGCACCGTGGAGGATGTCTTGGCCCGTCGAAACCGCTTGCTGTTTTTAGATGCCAGCGCCGCACTGGCCGCGGCCCCCCAGGTGGCAGAAATTTTGAGCAGCGAAACGGGTGTCTCGCCGCAATTAGAGGCGTTTGAGGGCTTGGCCAAGTCTTATCAAATGCCCTAAATTCAGATTTCTTTGACTTTTTCGAGCCAACGGTGTTGACAGAGCCCGAAAATGTTGTAATATCGCGGGCTTCGCTTGTAAAAAAGCGGAGTTATCTACCCAAACAAAAGCGCTGCGAGTGGTTCGCGGTGTGGATGACGGGTCCAAGACTGATCTTGGTACTTCAAGTGAACACGCTTTAATTTTTAAGGTGCTGATTGCTGGGGGTGCACAAGGTGCAAGTTGGGAAATATTGAAATGATTCAGACAGAAACTCGGTTGGATGTTGCCGACAACACCGGCGCTAAGTCCGTCCTTTGCATCAAGGTGCTGGGCGGCTCTAAGCGTCGTTACGCCAGTGTTGGCGACATTATCAAAGTGAGCATCAAAGAAGCTGCGCCCCGTGGCCGCGTCAAAAAAGGCGAGGTTTACAGTGCTGTGGTCGTTCGAACAGCCAAGGGCATTCGCCGTGGCGATGGCTCACTCGTTAAATTCGATGGCAATGCAGCAGTTTTGCTGAATGCCAAGTTGGAGCCTATTGGCACCCGCATCTTCGGCCCAGTCACGCGTGAATTGCGTACTGAGAAGTTCATGAAGATCGTGTCCTTGGCACCTGAAGTTCTTTAAGGACAAGCCATGAACAAGATTCGCAAAGGTGATCAAGTGATCGTCATCGCCGGTCGTGACAAAGGCAAGCGCGGCACCGTGTCGCTCCGTGCCGATGACTCGCACGTGGTGGTTGACGGCATCAACATGGTTAAAAAGCATGCCAAGCCAAACCCTATGAAGGGCACCAATGGCGGCATTATCGAAAAGACCATGCCTATCCATCAGTCCAATATCGCTGTTTTCAACAGCGCTACTGGCAAGGCTGATCGTGTAGGTGTGAAGTTGTCAGCCGATGGCAAACGCGTTCGCGTTTACAAGTCCAGCGGCGAAGAAATCAAGGTGGCATAAACATGGCACGTCTACAACAACAATTCCGCGAAAAAATTGCCCCCGAACTGATGACCAAGTTTGGTTACAAGTCGGTCATGCAAGTTCCGCGCATCACCAAAATCACACTCAACATGGGTGTGAGCGAAGCCGTCGCAGACAAAAAAGTCATGGACAACGCTGTCAGTGACCTCACTAAAATTGCTGGTCAAAAGCCAGTCGTTACCAAGGCCAAAAAGCCAATCGCTGGTTTCAAAATCCGCGAAGGCCAAGCCATTGGTTGCATGGTCACATTGCGTGGCGTGCAAATGTATGAATTTCTCGATCGCTTCGTCACCGTGGCTTTGCCCCGCGTGCGTGACTTCCGTGGTATCTCTGGCCGTGCTTTTGACGGTCGTGGCAACTACAACGTCGGCGTGAAAGAGCAAATCATTTTCCCTGAAATTGAGTACGACAAGGTTGACGCTTTGCGCGGTCTCAATATCAGCATCACCACGACGGCCAAGACCGACGACGAGTGCAAAGCATTGCTCGCCGGCTTCCGTTTCCCGTTCAAGAACTGAGGTGGCACGTGGCTAAAGTAGCATTGATCGAGCGCGAGCTCAAAAGAGATAGATTGGTAGCCAAGTACGCGGCTAAACACGCGGAATTGAAAGCCATCTCACAAGACATGAAGCGCAGCGATGAAGAGCGTGCAGCAGCCCGTTTGGGCCTGCAAAAGCTTCCCCGCAACGCAAACCCCACACGCCAACGTAACCGCTGTGCCATCACTGGCCGCCCACGTGGTACGTTCCGTCAATTTGGCCTCGGCCGCGCCAAAATTCGTGAATTAGCCTTCCAAGGCAACATTCCCGGCGTGACCAAAGCCAGCTGGTAATCGGCAGGAGATACAACATGAGCATGAGTGATCCCATTGCCGACTTGCTGACTCGCATCCGCAACGCCCAAATGGTGGCCAAGGCCTCCGTTTCAATTCCCTCTTCCAAAGTGAAGGTGGCCATTGCCCAGGTGCTGAAAGATGAAGGTTACATTGACGGCTTCCAAGTCAAAACAGAGGGCGGCAAGTCCGAACTCTCCATTGCCCTGAAGTACTACGCAGGTCGCCCTGTGATTGAGCGCATTGAGCGCGTCAGTCGCCCTGGCCTTCGCGTTTACAAAGGCCGCGATGCCATTCCACAAGTCCTCAACGGTTTGGGCGTGGCCATCATCACCACCCCCCAAGGCGTGATGACAGATCGCAAAGCGCGCGCAGCCGGTGTCGGTGGCGAAGTTCTTTGCTACGTCGCTTAAGCGCAGGAGACTAGAAAATGTCCCGAGTCGGAAAAATGCCTGTGACCATCCCCGCTGGTGTGGATGTGTCCATCAAAGAAGACCAAATCAGTGTCAAAGGAACTGGCGGCACACTTGCCACCGCTTCTAGCCTGTTGGTCAAAGTCAACAATGACAACGGTAAGATGACCTTCATTCCGGTCAACGAATCCCGTGAAGCCAATGCCATGAGCGGCACCATGCGTCAGCTGGTGAACAACATGGTCACTGGCGTTACCAAAGGCTTTGAGAAAAAGCTCATGCTGGTCGGCGTGGGTTACAAAGCTGCTGCCCAAGGCAACAAATTAAATTTGGCTGTGGGTTATTCGCACCCTGTCAACATTGACATGCCTGTTGGCATCAAAGTGGAAACACCTGCGCCAACCGAAATCATCATCAAAGGCGCTGACCGCCAACGTGTTGGTCAGATCGCTGCTGAGATCCGTGCTGTTCGTCCTCCCGAGCCTTACAAGGGCAAGGGCATCCGTTATTCGGATGAGAAGATCACGATCAAAGAGACTAAGAAGAAATAAGGAGCTGCATCATGTTGACCAAAAAAGAGCAGCGTCTGCGTCGTGCACGCCAAACCCGCATCCGCATTGCACAGCAAGGCGTGGCACGTTTGACCGTGAACCGTACCAATCTTCACATTTATGCCAGCGTCGTTTCAGGCGACGGCAGCAAAGTGTTGGCCAGTGCTTCCACAGCCGAAGCCGATGTTCGCAAAGAACTCGGCGCTTCCGGCAAGGGTGGCAATGCCAATGCAGCCCAACTGATCGGCAAGCGCATCGCTGAAAAAGCGAAAGCTGCTGGTGTTGAAAAAGTGGCTTTTGACCGCGCAGGTTTTGCATTCCACGGTCGTGTCAAAGCTTTGGCTGAAGCCGCTCGCGAAGCTGGCTTGCAGTTCTAAACGGATCGGAAATTACAAATGGCTAAGTTTCAGGCAAAAGCACAAGGTGACGGTCCAGAAGACGGTCTCCGCGAAAAAATGATCGCGGTCAACCGCGTTACCAAGGTTGTGAAGGGTGGACGTATTTTGGCGTTCGCAGCACTCACAGTCGTGGGCGATGGCGATGGCAAAGTGGGCATGGGCAAGGGCAAATCAAAAGAAGTGCCAGCTGCTGTTCAAAAAGCCATGGAAGAGGCGCGTCGCAACTTGCTCAAAGTGTCGCTCAAAAACGGCACCATTCATCACACCGTTTACGGTCACCACGGTGCAGCCCGCGTCTTCATGGCGCCCGCTCCCAAGGGTACTGGCATCATTGCTGGCGGCCCCATGCGTGCTGTTTTCGAAGTGATGGGCATCACTGACATCGTGGCCAAAAGCCATGGTTCGTCAAATCCTTACAACATGGTTCGCGCTACTTTGGACGCATTGACTCAATGCACAACGGCATACGAAATTGCCTCCAAGCGTGGCAAGAGCGTTGAAGACATCTTCGCTTAAACCAAAAAGGCAACAAGATGACAACACAACAACAAACCGTCAAGGTCCAACTGGTTCGCAGCCCTATTGGCTGCAAACAAGACCACCGCGACACCGTTCGTGGTCTGGGCTTGCGCAAGCTCAACAGCGTCAGCGAATTAGAAGACACACCTTCTGTTCGCGGCATGATCAACAAGATCAGCTATCTGGTCAAAGTTCTCTGAGGTAATTCTGATGGAACTCAATACTATTAAACCTGCAGCTGGCGCTAAACACGCCAAGCGTCGCGTTGGTCGTGGCATTGGCTCTGGCTTGGGTAAAACCGCCGGCCGTGGTCACAAAGGTCAAAAATCCCGTTCAGGCGGCTACCACAAAGTGGGTTTTGAAGGCGGTCAAATGCCTTTGCAACGCCGTCTGCCAAAGCGTGGCTTCAAGTCGCATCTCTTGAAGTTCAATGCTGAAGTCACACTCACAGCCCTCGAGAAACTCGGCTTGCCCGAAGTTGATTTATTGACACTCAAGCAAGCTGGCCTGGTGGGCGAGTTGGCCAAAGTGGTCAAGGTTGTTAAAACAGGCGCGTTAACCAAAGCAGTCAAATTGACAGGCATTGGCGCAACAGCAGGTGCTAAAGCAGTCATTGAAGCTGCTGGCGGCTCCTTGGCCTAATTGAACAGAAAGACAAGCAGTGGTCACTAGCGCAACAACAGCCAACAAAGGCAAGTACGGAGACTTGAGTCGCCGACTCGCCTTTTTGTTGCTCGCGTTGGTGATTTACCGTGTGGGCGCCCACATACCAGTTCCTGGCATTGACCCCTCACAACTGCAACAACTTTTCAATGGACAGCAAGGCGGCATCCTGAGCTTGTTCAACATGTTCTCGGGTGGTGCTTTGTCGCGCTTCACCGTGTTCGCGTTGGGCATCATGCCTTACATCTCTGCCTCCATCATCATGCAATTGCTCACCTACGTCTTGCCTGCCTTTGAGCAGCTCAAGAAAGAGGGCGAAGCAGGTCGTCGCAAAATTACCCAGTACACACGCTTTGGCACATTGGGTTTGGCTTTGTTCCAATCTCTGGGTATTGCCATGGCCCTCGAAGCCTCTGCTGGCTTGGTGATTTCCCCTGGTTTTGGTTTCCGCATGACAGCCGTCGTGAGCTTGACCGCTGGCACCATGTTCCTGATGTGGTTAGGCGAGCAAATCACCGAGCGCGGTTTGGGCAACGGTATTTCGATTCTCATTTTTGCTGGTATTGCTGCCGGTTTGCCAAGCTCTATCGGCGGTTTGTTGGAGTTGGTTCGCACAGGTGCCATGGGCCCTCTGGTTTCCATCTTCATCATTGCAGTGGTCATGTTGGTCACTTATTTTGTGGTGTTCGTTGAACGCGGCCAGCGCAAAATTTTGGTCAACTATGCGCGCCGTCAGGTGGGCAACAAGGTCTACGGCGGTCAATCCTCGCACCTGCCTTTGAAGCTCAACATGGCGGGTGTCATTCCCCCTATCTTTGCTTCGTCCATTATTTTGTTGCCAGCCACTGTCATTAACTGGTTCAGCTCTGGTGAATCCGACAACCCTGTGGTGTTGTTCATGAAGGATATGGCAGGCGCCCTCACGCCAGGTCAGCCCATCTACGTGATGTTCTACGCTGCTGCCATTATCTTCTTCTGTTTTTTCTACACAGCCTTGGTGTTCAACAGCCGCGAAACGGCCGACAACCTCAAGAAGAGTGGTGCGTTCATTCCTGGCATTCGCCCAGGGGATCACACCGCCAAATTCATCGACAAAATTTTGGTGCGCCTCACACTGGCTGGTGCCGTGTACATCACCTTTGTTTGTCTCTTGCCCGAATTTTTGATCTTGAAGTACAACGTGCCCTTCTATTTTGGTGGCACCTCACTTCTGATCATTGTGGTTGTGACCATGGATTTCATGTCACAAGTTCAAAATTACATGATGTCACAGCAGTATGAGTCGCTTCTCAAAAAAGCGAATTTCAAAACAACGCTGTGAATGAATTGACAGTCAAAAGAGTTTTAGGAGAAATGAAATGAGAGTTTCGGCTTCGGTCAAAAAAATTTGCCGCAACTGCAAAGTCATTCGCCGTAAGGGCGTGGTTCGTGTCATCTGCACAGACCCACGTCATAAGCAGCGTCAAGGCTGATTGCAAGAGTTATTAGAGGACCAAAATGGCACGTATCGCTGGTATCAATATTCCGCCGCACAAGCATACCGAAATTGGCTTAACCGCCATCTTTGGTATCGGTCGCACCCGCGCTCGCAAAATTTGCGAAGCCTCAGGCATTGCTTACTCCAAGAAGATCAAAGATCTGACGGATGGCGACCTGGAAAAAATTCGCGATCAAATCGCATTGATCACCATTGAAGGTGACTTGCGTCGCGAAACAACCATGAACATCAAGCGTTTGATGGACATTGGTTGCTACCGTGGTTTCCGCCACCGCCGTGGCTTGCCCATGCGTGGTCAGCGTACTCGCACCAATGCACGCACTCGCAAGGGTCCGCGCAAAGGCGCTGCCGGCTTGAAGAAATAACAGGGATTGAGAGACCACTATGGCAAAAGCCCCAACCAATAGCGCCGCACAACGCGTGCGCAAAAAAGTTCGCAAGAACGTTGCCGATGGCATTGCACACGTGCACGCCTCGTTCAACAACACCATCATCACCATCACAGACCGCCAAGGCAATGCTTTGTCATGGGCGTCTTCTGGTGGTCAAGGTTTCAAAGGTTCACGTAAATCCACACCGTTTGCAGCTCAGGTTGCTTCCGAGGTGGCTGGCCGTGCTGCCATTGAACAAGGCATCAAGAACCTAGACGTCGAGATCAAAGGCCCCGGCCCAGGTCGCGAATCTTCAGTTCGTGCATTGGGCGCCTTGGGCATCCGCATCACATCGATTGCAGACGTCACACCCATGCCGCACAACGGTTGCCGCCCTCAAAAGCGTCGTCGTATTTAATTTGCAAAGCCCACCGCCATTGCCGTGCTGGCAATGGCTCCCGCATGTCTCATGCGGTAGTTGACAGAAAAGGAAGATCAAGTGGCACGTTACCTAGGCCCTAAGGCCAAACTATCCCGCCGTGAAGGCACTGACCTGTTCTTGAAGAGCGCCCGTCGCTCTATTGCGGACAAGTCAAAATTTGACACCAAGCCCGGCCAACACGGTCGCACTTCGGGTCAGCGCACATCCGACTACGGTCTGCAATTGCGTGAAAAGCAAAAAGTGAAGCGCATGTACGGCGTGCTCGAGAAGCAATTCCGCCGCTATTTCACTGAAGCTGATCGCCGCAAAGGCAACACAGGCTCCAACCTGTTGAGCTTGCTTGAGTCACGTTTGGACAACGTTGTTTATCGCATGGGCTTTGGCTCTACACGCGCTGAATCACGCCAATTGGTGTCTCACAAAGCGGTCACAGTCAATGGTCACCCCGTGAACATTCCTTCCTACCTCGTCAAAGCTGGCGATGTAGTGGCAGTGCGTGAAAAATCCAAAAAACAAACACGTGTTTTGGAAGCACTCCAATTGGCTCAACAAGTTGGCATGCCAGCTTGGGTTGAAGTCAACATCGAAAAAGTTGAGGGTGTCTTTAAGAAGGCGCCTGATCGTGATGAGTTTGCGGCTGACATCAACGAATCTTTGATCGTTGAATTGTATTCACGCTAATCCCATCTTGTTTCAATCGTTCCCTTACCGCAATGCATGCGGTTTGGGTGCTTCATCAGCCTTACCGGTGTAACGTACCGAGGGTATTGAGAGGAAGTCTGAATGCAAACCAATCTGTTGAAACCAAAAGCTATCCAGGTCGAACAACTTGGCCCTAACCGCGCCAAGGTGACCCTTGAGCCCTTCGAGCGTGGCTACGGCCATACCTTGGGCAATGCGTTGCGCCGCGTTTTGTTGTCTTCCATGGTGGGTTACTCCGCCACCGAAGTCACTATAGCGGGTGTTGTTCACGAATACTCTTCTATTGACGGCGTGCAAGAAGATGTCGTCAACATTTTGTTGAACCTCAAAGGTGTGGTTTTCAAATTGCACAACCGCGATGAAGTCACATTAAGCTTGCGCAAAGACGGCGAAGGCCCTGTCACAGCGGCTGACATCCAAACACCGCACGACGTCGAAGTCATTAACCCCGAGCACATCATTGCCAACCTGTCACATGGCGGCAAACTCGACATGCAAATCAAGGTTGAAAAAGGCCGTGGCTATGTGCCAGGTTCGATGCGCCGTTTTGCCGACGAGCCTACAAAATCTGTTGGCCGCATTGTGCTCGACGCATCTTTCTCACCTGTCAAGCGTGTGAGCTACATTGTTGAAAGCGCTCGTGTTGAGCAGCGTACCGACCTCGACAAATTGGTCATCGAGATGGAAACCAACGGTGCCATCAGCGCTGAAGACGCCGTGCGTTCTTCTGCCAAAATTTTGGTTGAGCAATTGGCTGTGTTTGCACAGCTCGAAGGCAGCGAGTTGTCTGCCTTTGATGCACCCGCACAACGCGGTGGTGCCAGTAGCTTCGATCCTATTTTGTTGCGCCCAGTCGACGAGCTCGAACTCACTGTTCGCTCTGCCAACTGCCTCAAAGCAGAAAACATTTACTACATCGGCGACCTCATTCAGCGCACCGAAAACGAATTGCTCAAGACCCCTAACTTGGGTCGCAAGTCACTCAACGAGATCAAAGAAGTTTTGGCCTCACGTGGTTTGACATTGGGCATGAAGCTCGAAAGCTGGCCACCCGCTGGTTTAGAAAAGCGTTAATTGAAACGCAGCTCAAACTGCGTTTTTAAAAAAGTCCCACCTGCACCAAAGAGGTGGGCAAGTGCACGGGCAGTACCTGATACGGCTGCCTGATTAATAAAGAAAGGATTAGCACCATGCGTCACGGACACGGACTACGTAAATTAAACCGCACAAGCTCACACCGCTTGGCAATGCTTCAAAACATGATGAACTCCATCATTGAGCATGAAGTCATCAAAACCACAGTGCCAAAGGCCAAAGAATTGCGCCGAGTCATCGAGCCCATGATCACATTGGCCAAAGTTGACACAGTGGCCAACCGCCGCTTGGCCTTCAATCGCCTGCGCGATCGCGACAGCGTCACCAAGTTGTTCACAGACCTCGGCCCCCGCTTTAACGCGCGCCCCGGTGGTTACACACGCATCTTGAAAATGGGTTACCGCGTTGGCGACAATGCACCCATGGCTTTGGTCGAATTGGTTGATCGTCCCGATGTGGCCGATCAAGCGCCTGAAGCGTAATCACCCAGTCATTCAGCTTTAAATTTAAATTCTTAAGTATTAAAGCTGGCTAACAAGGTATACTCTCTTTATTACCGCGGGGTGGAGCAGTCTGGTAGCTCGTTGGGCTCATAACCCAAAGGTCGTTGGTTCAAATCCGGCCCCCGCAACCAAATTCAAACAAGACACAGTCTTGTTGTAAATTGAAAAAATACTCACTTAGGTGGGTATTTTTTTGCCTGTCTTTTCCACTAACTCAGTGAGGTGAGCCAGCGCCAATTCGGCCGTTGCATCCCGAACCTGAGAGCGCGTCCCTTCAAATTGCCGAAGCATGGTTTCACTGTGCAGGTTTTGCTGCAAGTCACGCCATGCCCAAGCCAACCAAACAGTGCCCACCGGCTTGGCTTCACTGCCACCAGTTGGGCCTGCAATGCCCGTGACGGCCACACTGATGTGGGCAGGTGAATGGGCTAAAGCACCCAATGCCATGGCTTTGGCAACTTCCTCACTCACCGCACCCTGCGACTCAATAAGAGAAGCAGCCACGCCCAGCAACTCAGATTTGGCTGCATTGGAATAGGTGACAAAGCCACGTTCAAACCAAGCACTGGACCCAGACAATTGGGTGCAACTGGCGGCAATCAAGCCACCCGTGCAACTCTCGGCTGTGACCATACTGAGCTTGCGAGCGACCAACATATGAGCAAGTGATGTACAAATTGTTTCGAGGCGGGGTGTCACCATGATCTCCAAATTGCAAAACACAGCAGCGTACAAAATGCCGCTACAAAATCATCGAAGAAAATACCAAACGCGCCGCGCCATCCAAAGCCTTTGAACAATTGGTCGGCCCATGCCACGGGGCCTGGCTTGGCTGCGTCAAAAAATCTAAACAAGGCAAAGGCCATCAGTTGGGTTGAAAAATCGGCGGGTGACAGCAGCATCAGCACCAACCAAAAAGCCACCACCTCGTCCCAGACGATGGCTCCAGGGTCGGATACGCCTAAATTGTGGGCGGTGACTTTGCATGCCCACATGCCAAGCAAGCTAGACAAGACAATGATGGCAGCCTGTTCACCCACAGTGAAATGATTTTGAAACGCCCACCAACAGAGCCATGCCCAGAGTGTGCCCATGGTGCCAGGTGCCTTGGGTGAAAGTCCAGAGCCAAAACCCAAGGCAATCCAGTGCGCAGGATGGCGAACCATGAAGCTGGCATCAGGTCTCATGGTGTTTTAAAGTGGTCAAAAGATTCAAACGCATGGGGCAGGGACTGGCCATTGTTGTCAAGCAAACTCAGATGCGGATGTGCGGTAATTTTGCCAATGCGAGTAACCGGGGTGGCCGAACTTGCGCTGGCAGAAGCAATGGCTTGGCGTTGGTTTTCAGGCGCCGTGAAAACCAGCTCGTAATCATCGCCACCGGCCAAAGTCAAACGCAGCAAATCCTCTGGCTTTAAACCTGAACTCTGCCCACAAGCCATGGTGCTCAGCACTTGCTGCGTGTCAATTTCTGCGCCCACGCCGCTGGCTTTTAAAATATGTTGCAAATCGCCCAACAAGCCATCGCTGACATCGACCGCTGAGTGGGCAAGCCCGCGCAGCGCCAAACCAAGCTCCACCCTGGGCGTGGGTTTGTCCATGCGCAGACGCGCGGCTTCAAACACAGCTTGCGGCACACTCAATGTGCCCCGAAAAACTTCCAAGGCCAAACGCGCATCGCCTAAATGACCACTGACATAAATGTCATCACCTACTTTGGCACCGCCTCGCAGCAACGCCATCGCTTGTGGCACCTCCCCCAAGACGGTGATGCAAATGTTCAAGGGCCCGCGTGTGGTGTCGCCGCCAATGAGATCGCAATGGTGGGCGTCGGCCAAGGCCCACATGCCTTTTGAAAACTCAGACAGCCACTGCGGCACCACTTCGGGCAAAGCCAGCGATAGCAAGAAGGCCTTGGGCTGAGCACCGCAAGCCGCCAAATCACTTAAGTTAACGGCCAAGGCTTTGTGCCCCAAATACGCAGGGTTCACGGTCGGTAAAAAGTGCCTGCCTTCAACCAGCATGTCGCTTGAGATGGCCAGTTGCTGGCCCGACTTCACGGCCAGCAAGGCGCAATCGTCTCCCACCCCCAGCACGGCATGGCGCGGGGGGCGTTTGAAGTAGGTTTCGATCAGATCAAACTCGCCCATAAACCCAAGCATAACCTCAAGCGGCGCCTCAACAACAGGGGCGCAAAATGCGACAATAAAGACATGACCACCTACCGCATTGCCCCCTCGTTGTTGTCTGCCGATTTTGCCCGCTTGGGCGAAGAAGTGCGCAACGTCATTGCCGCCGGCGCCGACTGGATTCACTACGACGTGATGGACAACCATTACGTGCCCAACCTTACTTTCGGCCCCATGATTTGTCAGGCGCTCAAGCCGCATGCCAAAACACCCGATGGCAAAGACGTGCCCATTGATGTGCACCTCATGGTTCAACCCGTAGACGCCTTGGCCGCCGCCTTTGCCGATGCAGGAGCCGATCTGATTAGTTTCCACCCCGATGCCTCCACCCATGTGCACCGCAGTGTGCAAGCCATCAAGTCCAAGGGTTGCAAGGCCGGCGTGGTGTTCAACCCTGCTGAATCACTTGACGTGTTGGAGTGGGTCATCGAAGACATTGACCTTATTTTGATCATGTCGGTTAACCCAGGCTTTGGCGGTCAGAGTTTCATTGAGAGCGCATTGCGCAAAATTGAACTCGCACGCAAATGGATTGAGGCCTCTGGAAAAGACATCCGCCTTGAAGTCGATGGCGGCGTGAAGGTCGACAACATTCGCCGCGTGGCCGATGCCGGTGCCGATACCTTTGTGGCAGGCAGTGCTATTTTTGGCAAACCCGATTACGCCGCCGTCATTCAGGCCATGCGCAAGGAATTGAGCAGTCGCTAGAGCTTTGGTACACTGTGAACCTCATGATCTTGATTCATTCATTCTTTGCAGTCCAGCTGCCGGCCATTTTGAGCCGGGGAGCCTGGTCTTGGCGTCAGCCAGTCTAAATTTGCCTAGAACCGGCAGCACCTTGGCTGCCAAAGTGGGGTTCGTGCTTTAACCCTAACCCCTTGAATGAATCGGCTGAACATACGGAGCCCAGATCGTGATCACAGAACTAGAATTTAAAAGCCTTGCCCAACAAGGCTTCAACCGCATTCCTCTGATGCTAGAGGCCTTTGCTGATTTAGAAACCCCGCTCTCGCTGTACTTGAAGTTGGCCCATCACAAAGATGGTGGCAATTACAGTTTCTTGCTGGAGTCGGTGGTGGGCGGCGAGCGCTTTGGCCGCTACAGCTTCATTGGTTTGCCAGCGCGCACCTTTTTACAGGCTCGAGGCTTTGGCAATGAAGCGCACACAGAAGTTGTGACCGACGGCGTGGTGATTGAAACCGCCCCCGGCAACCCCCTCGACTTCATTGAACAATATCAAAAGCGATTCAAAGTGGCCCTCAGGCCAGGCATGCCGCGCTTTTGTGGCGGCTTGGCCGGTTACTTTGGCTACGACGCAGTGCGGTACATCGAGAAAAAACTCGAAAACTCATGCCCGCCCGATACCTTGGGAACGCCCGATATTTTGCTGCTGCAATGCGAAGAGTTGGCCGTCATTGACAACTTGTCTGGCAAACTTTATTTGATGGTCTATGCAGACCCAGGCATGCCTGAGGCTTATTCCAAAGCCAAAAAACGTTTGCGTGATTTGAAAGAGCAATTGAAGTATTCAGTCAGCGCACCGGTGGTCAATTCAACGCAAACGTATCCGGCAGAACGTGATTTCAAAAAAGAAGACTATTTGAAGGCCGTGTTGGAAGCCAAGGAGCTCATTGCGGCCGGCGATTTCATGCAAGTTCAAGTGGGCCAGCGCATTAAAAAGCGCTACACCGAAAGCCCCTTGTCTTTGTACCGCGCGCTCAGGTCACTGAACCCCAGCCCTTACATGTACTTCTACAACTTTGGTGACTTCCATGTGGTGGGTGCGAGCCCCGAAATTTTGGTGCGCCAAGAGCAAACCGAAGAAGGTGTCAAAGTCACCATTCGGCCCTTGGCTGGCACAAGACCCCGCGGGGCAACGCCCGAAAAAGACAAAGCAGCCGAACTCGAATTGGTCAACGATCCCAAAGAGCGCGCCGAGCACGTCATGCTGATTGACTTGGCACGCAACGACATTGGGCGCATTGCCAAAATAGGCTCTGTGAAAGTGACCGAAGCCTTTGCGATAGAGCGCTACAGCCATGTGATGCACATCGTGAGCAATGTCGAAGCCATTTTGAAAGAGGGCATGACCAACATGGATGTGCTCAAGGCCACGTTTCCAGCGGGCACTCTCACTGGCGCGCCCAAGGTTCATGCCATGGAACTCATCGACAAACTCGAACCCACCAAGCGCGGTGTGTATGGCGGTGCTTGCGGCTACCTAAGCTACGCAGGCGACATGGATGTGGCCATTGCCATTCGCACAGGCATCATCAAAGACCAAGTGTTGTATGTGCAGGCCGCGGCGGGTGTGGTGGCCGACTCTGTGCCCGAGCTGGAGTGGAAAGAAACCGAACACAAAGCGCGCGCCTTGTTGCGTGCCAGTGAGTTGGTGGAAGAAGGCTTGGAGTAATCAACATGAAAAAAATCAAATTGTTGATGGTCGACAACTACGACTCCTTCACTTACAACATCGTCCAATACTTTGGCGAGCTGGGTGCCGACATTGAAGTCTTTCGCAACGATGAAATTGACCTTGAGGGCATTGCACAAAGAAAGCCCGACCGCTTGGTCATCTCGCCTGGGCCTTGCTCACCTGCAGAGGCCGGCATTTCCGTGGCGGCCATTCAATACTTTGCCGGTAAGCTGCCTATCTTGGGCGTTTGCTTGGGCCATCAAAGTATTGGGGCGGCATTTGGCGGCAAAATTGTGCGAGCGCAAGAATTGATGCACGGCAAAACCAGTGTCATTCAAACCACGCAGCAGGGCGTATTTAGAAACTTGCCCGAAAAATTCACAGTCAATCGATATCATTCATTGGCCATTGAACGCGCAAGTTGCCCAACCGATTTGGAAATTACCGCTTGGACCGATGATGGTGAAATCATGGGTGTGCGCCACAAAAGTTTGGCCATTGAAGGGGTTCAGTTTCACCCCGAATCTATTCTCACGGAGCATGGCCATGCCATGCTGAAAAATTTCTTGGAAGACCACTGACATGAACAACACCACAACTTCAGCGCGCGTCGATCTTCGAAGCGACACCGTCACACGGCCAACCGCTGGCATGCGTGAAGCCATGACCCAAGCTTTGGTGGGCGATGATGTGTATGGCGATGACCCCAGTGTGAATGAGTTGCAGGAAAAAGTTGCCAAGATGTTGGGCTTTGAAGCAGCCCTCTTCATGTCCACGGGCACCCAAAGCAATTTGTGCGGCATCTTGTCGCATTGCCAGCGTGGCGATGAATACATCGTGGGGCAGATGGCCCACTGCTACAGGTGGGAAGGTGGTGGCGCCGCGGTGTTTGGCAGCGTTCAGCCGCAGCCGCTGACGCAGCAAGCCGATGGCAGCTTGTTATTGCAAGACATAGAGGCCGCCATCAAACCCGATGATGCGCACTTTGCAAAAACCACCCTACTGTGCTTGGAAAATACATGGGGCGGCAAAGTGCTGCCGCAAAGTTATTTGAACGAGTTCAGCAGCTTTGCAAAGCAAAAAGGATTGGCCCGTCACCTCGACGGTGCCCGCTTGTTCAACGCAGCGGCGGCACAAGCTGCAGCATTGGGCACATCAGCTTACGATGAAGTCAAAAACATCACGCAATGTTTTGACAGTGTCTCGGTTTGCTTCAGCAAAGGTTTGGGCGCGCCCATGGGATCGGCCTTGTGCGGCTCCAAAGAGTTCATTGCCAAAGCGCATCGGCTGCGAAAAATGGCGGGTGGCGGTTTGCGTCAAGCGGGTTTCATGGCAGCGGCCGCTTCTTATGCTTTAGATCACCATGTCACACGGCTTGAGCAAGACCACCAACTCATGTCGCATTTGGCGCAAGGCTTGGCGGGCATTCCAGGGCTGCAAATTGAAACACCTCAAACCAATATTTTGTTTGTTGATTTGGTGGGTGATGCCAAAGCCCGCGGCGTGGCCTTGCAAGCGCATCTGAAAAATGAAGGCATTGACATGAACGGTTTGTATCGCCTGCGATTTGTCACGCACTTGGATGTCGACCGTGCCGGTGTTGACCGCGCCATTGCGGTCATACGCCAGTTCTTCGGCGCTTGATTGTCAAGGCCTTAGCACCCTTGCCATTTTCTTGAATTTAAAAACAGAGACCAACATGCCCATCACGCCACAGGAAGCCTTGCAAAGAACCATTGAGCACCGTGAAATTTTTCACGATGAAATGTTGCACATCATGCGCATGATCATGAATGGTGAGTTGTCGCCTGTCATGACAGCCGCACTCATTACAGGTTTGCGCGTAAAGAAAGAAACCATTGGCGAAATTACCGCTGCTGCGCAAGTGATGCGGGAATTTTCAACCAAGGTCAACGTGCCCGATACGCGTCACTTGGTAGACATTGTCGGCACCGGCGGTGATGGCTCGCACACCTTCAATATTTCCACTTGCTCTATGTTTGTGGCTGCTGCTGCGGGCGCAAAGACAGCCAAGCACGGCGGTCGCAGCGTGAGCAGCAAATCGGGCAGTGCCGATGTGCTAGAAAGCTTGGGTGCCAACATCAATTTGTCGTCAGAGAAAATTGCACAGTGCGTGAAAGAGGTGGGCATTGGTTTTATGTTTGCACCCAACCACCATCCCGCCATGAAAAATGTGGCAGCTTTGCGCAAAGAGTTAGGTGTTAGAACCATGTTCAATATCTTGGGGCCGCTGACCAATCCCGCAGGTGCACCGAATATTTTGATGGGGGTGTTTCACTCCGACTTGGTGGGCATTCAAATTCGAGCTTTGCAAC
>CALAGS010000015.1 GCA_937891665.1 uncultured Burkholderiales bacterium
CGGTAGCCAATGTGCTTGGTGCCTTGCACGCGTGCCGCTTCATAAAGGTTGACCATGCCCACAATGTTGCTGGCCAAAATGGGCGCCCAGGGTTGCTCTGTAGAAACACCGCCTAAATGGACGACAGCATTCACATCTTTGAGCAGCGTTTGCATGTTCGATGCATTGGCCAAATCTGCTGTTTGAATTTCTTCGCCAACTGCCGCCATACCCAAATCATTTTGATCACTGACCCGAAGCACATCGCAGTAGGCCTTTAGGCGCGGACGTAACTCACGGCCCAATTGCCCTGCGGCACCGGTGAGCAGAAGTCTTGGAAATACAAGGGGAGACACTTTGGGGTTCAGCATGCAAGCTTCCTTGAAATGAGTCGTTTATCTGACCATGGCTGGCATTTTGGGGTTGAAGGTCCAGCCAGGTATCAAATATTGCATGGCCATGGCATCGTTGCGCGCGCCCAAGCCGTGTTGCAAATAAAGTTGGTGTGCCGCTTCCACTGCGGTCATGTTCAGCTTGACGCCCAAACCGGGTGCCGTGGGGACATCGATCATGCCGCCCTTGATTTGCAGCGGCTCTTGTGTGAGGTACTGCCCATCTTGCCAAATCCAATGCGTGTCTATGGCTGTGACTTTGCCAGGGGCTGCTGCAGCGCAGTGCGTGAACATGGCCAAAGAAACATCAAAGTGGTTGTTGGAATGTGAGCCCCAAGTGAGGTCGTATATCTGGCACAACTGAGCTACACGGACAGAGCCTTGAAGCGTCCAGAAGTGGGGGTCAGCTAAAGGAATGTCGACAGACTGCAATTGAATGCTGTGCGCCATTTCGCGCCAGTCAGTGGCCACCATGTTGGTAGCCGTAGGCAGCCCTGTGGCCCGTTTGAATTCAGCCATCACTTCGCGGCCAGAAAACACGCCCTCTGCACCACAGGGGTCTTCGGCATAGGCCATGGTGTTGCGATGATCGCGCAGCAAACGAATGGCGTCTTTCAGCAACCAACCACCGTTGGGGTCCAACGTGATGCGCGCTTCTGGGAATTTTTCATGCAAGGCCACAATGGCCTCGACTTCTTCTTCGGCGCGTAGGGCGCCGCCTTTAAGTTTGAAGTCTTGAAAGCCATAGCGGTCTTGTGCCGCTTGCGCCAAGCGCACGATGGCTTCAGGCGTCAGAGCAGTTTCATGTCGCAAACGCTGCCAGTCATTGTTGGCATTGGGTTCGGCGTTGTAAGGCAAGTCTGTTTTTTGCCGATCGGCAACGTAGAACAAATAGCCCAAGACCTGAACTTGGGCGCGTTGCTGTCCCTCCCCCAGCAAGGCTGCCACAGGCACGCCCAAATGCTGACCCAATAAATCAAGCAAGGCACTTTCGATGGCCGTGACTGCATGGATGGCCACGCGCAAGTCAAAGGTTTGATTGCCACGACCACCGGCATCGCGATCTGCAAATTTTTGTTGCAGGCTGTTGAGCAAGTTCTTGGCGTTGCCAATGCTTTGACCTTCAACCCAAGGGCAAGCGTCTTCCAGTGTTTTGCGAATTTTCTCACCACCCGGTACTTCGCCTATGCCGGTGTTGCCGCTAGAGTCGGTCAGGATCAAGATGTTGCGTGTGAAGAAGGGGCCATGAGCGCCGCTGAGGTTCAACAGCATGCTGTCTTTGCCTGCGACGGGAATGACTTGCAGTTTCACAACGGTCGGGGTGTGGTGAGTGGTGGTCATAGGGTATGTTCGGGTTAGTCTGCGTCATTCTATGAGGACGACACGCTATCATTGATCTCGTGAACCCTGACATTTATTCAAGCATTGTGATGCACCCTGCAGACAACGTGGCCATTGTGGTGACGGCGGGAGGTTTGAAGCTGGGAGATCGAGTTCGAAAAGGTTTGTCCCAAGACAGCCTGGTCTTATTGAATGCTGTGCCGCAAGGACACAAAGTTGCCTTAAGTGCCATAGCAGCGGGTCAAGCTGTCATTCGCTACAACGTCAAGATTGGCAATGCCAAAGTCGACATTCCAGCGGGCAGTTGGGTGCATGAACGCTTGCTCGACATTCCAGCCGCCAGAGACTTTCAAAATTTACCCATGGCCACCGCGCCACAAGCTCCCACAGAGCCGCTCACGGGCTTTACCTTTGAAGGCTACCGAAATTCAGACGGCTCCGTGGGAACGCGCAACATTTTGGCCGTAACCACCACCGTTCAATGTGTGGCGGGGGTTGTATCAATTGCGGTGCAAAAAATCAAAGATGAGTTGTTGCCTTTTTATCCCAACGTGGACGATGTGGTGGGTATTGAGCACACTTATGGTTGTGGTGTGGCCATCGATGCGCCTGATGCCGTCATTCCCATTCGCACCCTGCGCAACATCAGCCTCAATCCTAACTTTGGCAATGAAGTGTTTGTGATCAGTCTAGGCTGTGAAAAATTACCACCGCAGCGCTTGTTGCCGCCAGGCAGTTTTCCATTGGTCGACGAACGAACGGCAACTGACGGACCCGACACCATTTGTTTGCAAGACGACCAGCATGTGGGCTTTATGTCCATGTTGCAGCACATTGTGGAAGGCGCCAAGCCACACTTGGCGCGCCTGAATGCCAGACGCCGCGAAACAGTGCCTGCCAGCGAGTTGGTGGTGGGCGTGCAGTGTGGTGGCAGCGATGCATTCTCTGGCGTCACTGCCAACCCTGTTGTAGGTTTTGCGGCCGATTTGTTGGTTCGTGCTGGCGCCACCATCATGTTCAGTGAAAACACCGAAGTACGCGATGCCGTTGAACAATTGACACACAGGGCCAGCAGCCTTGAAGTGGCGCAAAGCATTGTGCGAGAACTCGATTGGTACGACCGCTATTTGGAAAGAGGCCACGCAGACCGCAGTGCCAACACCACACCGGGCAACAAAGCTGGCGGCTTGTCCAACATTGTGGAAAAGGCCATGGGCTCTATTGTGAAGAGCGGCAGCTTGCCCATTCAACATGTGTTGTCGCCTGGCGAAAAACTCAAGCCAAATCAAAAGGGTTTGGTCTTTGCGGCCACGCCTGCCAGCGATTTCATTTGTGGCACCTTGCAATTGGCAGCGGGCATGAACCTGCATGTTTTCACCACAGGCAGAGGTACACCCTATGGCTTGCAAGCCTGTCCGGTGGTGAAAATTGCTACTCGAACAGAATTGGCCAAACGCTGGCACGACTTGATGGACCTGAACGCAGGCCGTGTGGCCGATGGTGATATCAGCATTGAAGAGGGCGGTTGGGAGTTGTTCAAGTTGTTGTTAGAAGTGGCCAGCGGCCAAAAAACGTGGGCGGAGCATTGGAAGCTGCACAATGCCTTGGTGTTGTTCAATCCTGCGCCGATTACTTGATACGTTTGTAAAATTCAAAGCGACGGGAAAAAAATACCGAGTGGATTGTTATCTGCTGTATGCATTTCTAGTGCCACGGCCTCCTCGGGCAATGGCAGCAGTGATCACCTGACGGCCGAGTTGTTCTGGCAACAAACCAACACCACGGGCATTCATGTGCCCTACAAAGGCGGTGGTCCTGTCATGATCGATTTGCTTGGCGGACAAGGAGTCCAATGTTTACTCTTGGCAAGCCGTTGCAGCGCCCAAGGGCTTGCCTTCAGACGTTAAGGCCAAATTGCATGCTGCCATTGTGAGCGCTCTGAACGACCCGCAAGCGAAACCCAAATTACTGGAGTTGGGTTTTGAAATTGTGGCCAACACGCCAGAGCAATTCTCGGCCTATCAAGCTTCTGAATTTGCGCGTTGGAAAAACTTGATTCAATCTCGCAACATCAAAGCTGACTGAATCAGAAATCGAGTGTCTGACACTCGATTTTTTTTAAGCGTTGCGGCCTACCAAGCTGTAAGCACTGGTGTTGTTTTGCAGCCATTGCTGTGACAGCAAGTCGCTCTGCTGTGCAGGATGGAAGTCGGCTTTTTTGTAGGCCTTCCAGTGGCCAATGTTGCTTCTGAACAAGCCGTCTTTGGACAACAACAGCTGATAGCCGCTTTTCCAAGTACTGAGTTTGAACAAGCTGCCATCGCGCCATAGGTTGTGCATGGTTTGAAGCATCACATCGCCAATGAAAGTCACGGTCACGTAATGAAAAATGCGAATGCGCCATTCTTCATTGCCACCTAAAGCTTTGTAAACATCAAAGGCAGTGCAACGATGCTCGGCTTCTTCGGCAGCATGCCATTGCCACATGGTTCTAAGGCGTGGCTCTGTGCCTTCAAAAATTTCAGAGTGGCTTAACAGCCAATCGGCAAAAATGTCCGTGAAGTGTTCGGTTGCTGCTGTGGCCGCCAATTGCTGGCGTACGTTTTGATGGGCATTGGCTTTGATGCGTTTGGCTGAGCGCTCAGCAATTTTGTTGGCGAAGCCTTGCAATTCTATGTGGCCATTGAACAGCGCATGGATGCGGCGGTGAGTCGCCTCTTGTCCTATAAAGCCTTTCACTTCCTCTGCAAATTTTTCCCGTGTGACGTCGTCCATTTGCTTGGCGCCTTCGCGGACTGAATCGATGAAAAACTGCTCGCCCACAGGAAAGCTCATAGACAAAGCATTGAAGAACGCTGACTTGAAAGCGTCACCACCACACCAACGCTTTTCAAAAGGCGTGGTGAGGTCAACCAATAATTTTCTAACTGCAAGTTCAGACATGAGGATCTTTCAATAGGACCGAGGGTTTTGGAGGGCTTCTCGGCAAAGTATTATTTTGCTATATTTTCCATACATGAATGTATGTTTTTGTGACATCCTTGTTTTTAAAGGGTTTTTCTCTGATTTAGAGCAAAGTCTTGAAGGTTTACCATTCAAGCCTCTGAAACCCACTTCTATGGGCCACGCATGTTGAAGAAAATTGCCATTGTTTTTGGATTGTTCATTTCCGCCCTCGTGTTGCTGGTGGGCGGGCTTTATGTCAAAGGCGGCCAAGCAGAGATTCTTCTTTGGGTGGTCAAAATCTTCATCAGAGAAGAGCATGCGCCTAACAGGGAAGTGACTTGGGCCATGCCAGCGGCTAAATCAGCCAGTTCTGAAACCAGAACGGGCGCCAAACCTCCCAACGTCGTACTCATTGTGGCCGACGACCTGGGCTTCAACGACATCAGCTTGAACGGCGGCGGCTTGGCCAAAGGCACCGTGCCCACCCCCTTTATCAACAGTTTGGCGCAGCAAGGTGCCAATTTTGAGACCAGCTATTCGGGCAATGCCACCTGTGCGCCTTCACGTGCCGCCATGATGACCGGGCGCTACCCGACTCGCTTTGGCTATGAATTCACGCCGACGCCTAAGCAGTTCATGAAAGTCATTGGCCACTACAAGGGCCCCAACCAAGCGCATGACGCCATCTATCATGCTGATCGTGAGAAGGATCTGATTCCCTATGAAACCATGGGACTGCCTCGCTCAGAAATCACGATGGCCAAGTTGCTGAAGGGGCAAGGCTATCGAACCCTGCACGTGGGCAAGTGGCATTTGGGTGATGCACCAGAATTTAGAGCCTATGAGCATGGCTTTGATGAGTCTTTGTCATTTCCGCATGCTAGCTCTCTTTTCTTGCCAGAGAAAGATCCCAATGTGGTGAACGCTCAGCAATCTTTTGACATCATTGATAAATTTCAATGGGCCGCAGGCAGTTTTGGTATGCGCTTTAACAACAGCGAACTCTTCAAGCCTAAGCGTTATGTGACAGATTACCTCACTGACGAAGCCGAAAAAGCCATTGAGGCCAATCGCAATCAGCCCTTCTTCCTTTACTTGGCCTACACCGCGCCGCACACGCCACTGCAAGCCACCAAAGAAGACTACGCAGCGCTGTCGCACATTGAAGACCACACACTGCGTGTGTATGCCGCCATGGTTCGCAACTTAGATCGAAATATTGGCCGTGTGCTGCAAACACTCAAGGACAAGGGCTTAGACGACAACACCATTGTGATTTTTACCAGCGATAACGGCGGCGCGCATTATGTGGGCCTTGATGGTTTGAACAGCCCCTACCGCGGCTGGAAGGCCACGTTTTTTGAAGGCGGCATTCGAGTTCCGATGTTCATGCGTTGGCCCGCAGGCATTCCCAAAGGTGTGAAGCCGCAACTGCCAGTCAACCACATGGATATTTTCACAACAGTGGCAGCTGCTACAGGTGCCAAGTTACCCGCCGACAGGCCTATGGATGGCATCAACCTACTGCCCCAAATCGCCAAGCCTGCTGACAAGGGGCCAGAGCGTTCATTGTTCTGGCGAACCGATACGTATCGGGTGATTCGAAAAGGTGATTGGAAATTGCAAGTGACGCAAAACCCCAGAAAAGACTGGCTTTACAACTTGGCCACAGACCCAACTGAAAAAGTCAATTTGGCAACCCAAGAGCCCGTCAGAGTGGCCAGCATGAAGAAAGAATTAGAAGCCTTCAATGCCACGCAAGTGAAGCCTAGCTGGCCTTCCATGGCGGAGGCTGCCATTGCCATTGATAAACATCTGCGGCAAAAAACGCTGCCAACCGACGAATACATTTATTACAGCAACTGAACTCATGCAAGCTGCAAGCCGATCAGGCTTGCATGCTTTGATGGTTGTGTCGCTTAGTTGGCGCGAATAAATGCCACCAAAGCTTGCGCCACTTCTTCCCCTTTGTCTTCTTGAACAAAGTGGCCAGCGCCTCTAATTTTGGTATGGTTCTGCTTGGCTGCACCCGGCACCAATTTTTGCCACATCCTTTCACCACCTTTTGTGACGGGGTCGCGCGTAGCAAACAAGGTGATAAAGGGCTTGGTCCAAGCTTTGTACATGTCCCACGCTCGCTCGTTGGCTTCACGAGCGGGATCGCTTGGGTCAATGGGCACCAAGGTGGGAAACACCCTAGCGCCTACTTTGTAGCGGCTGTTGGGGTAGGGTGCATCGTAAGCGGCCACAGCTTCATCACTTAAGCCTTGAGCACAACCAAATCGAACAATTTTGCCAATGGGAAACCAAGGGCTGTACATGGCAAAGGCACGCCAGATGTGAAATGCCTTTGGAATCTTTTCTTTGCCAGTGGGCAAGCCGCCATTGCTCAAAGCAATGCGTGCAAACCGGTCTGGCATCTCGGCCACCATGCGAAGGCCAATGAGAGAGCCCCAGTCTTGGCAAAACAAAGTGATGTCATTGACATCGACAGATTCAAGCCAAGCGCTCATCCACTGCACATGGTTTTCGTAGGTGTAGTCTGAGCGCTTAGCAGGTTTGTCGGTGCGGCCAAAACCCACTTGGTCTGGAACCAGCACGCGCATGCCAGCATTGACTAAAACTGGAATCATTTTTCGGTAAAGAAAAGACCATGCAGGCTCGCCATGCATGAGCAAAACAACGGGCCCGTCTTTGGGGCCCTCATCGATGAAGGCAATGCGCAAGCCGCCAATCTCGGTGTAGTGAGGGTTGTAAGGAAAGTCAGGAAGATGATGAAATCTTTCCTCCGGCGTGCGAAGGAAATTTTGAACAAGGGGTAATGCGCGCATAGGGTACTTCTTCATAGATGAATGTACATCATCTGACTAAAAACGTTGACTCGTTTTGATGGTTTTTTGGCCTGCAGGCAAGCTCAAAAAATCACCATCCTTGGCTACTTGAATCGTGCCTTTGAAGGCATCTTTGGTGCCCTTTAAAAATACTTCAACCAAACCCGGTAGTGGCAAGGGTGGCGCAATGTGATGCAACAACAAAAAACTGACCTGTGCCTGCTGGGCAATCTCGGCAGCTTGAACTGGCGAAGTGTGGTAATCGGTGATGTCCTTCATGATTTGTTCAAGCTTGTCTCGCTTGGCTGTTTTTGCGCCTTCTTGTAACAACTGCATCAGTTCCATGGACATGGCTTCATGAATCAGGACATCTGCCCCTGCAGCCGCCTTGGCCACATGAACAGAAGGGGTGGTGTCTCCACTGATGACGATGCTCCTGCCTTTGTAGCTAATTTTGTAGCCAACAGCAGGATGGATCGGCGCATGCGCCACACTGAAAGCGTGAATTTGAGTGTCTTGGGCCTCAAAGACCAAGCTTGTTTCAAATGGCTGGGTGTTGAAACGGACGGCTTGCGCGCCAAAGCCACTCCTCGGAACAATGGCCTCACCATGATGCGCAACACGATAACCTTGGTCTAAGCTGTAGGCTTGCATAAACCCATTGACAACAGTGTCCACACCCTCTGGCCCATAAACTTTGACGGGTTGTGAATTGGAATTTGAGACCCAGCGTTGAAGCAATAACTCTCCCATTCCATCGATGTGATCAGAATGAAAGTGCGTTAGGAAAATCCCATCAATGAGGCCTGGGTTAAAACCCATTTTGTTGATATTGCGTGCGCTGGCGTTGCCAGCATCAAACACAAACAATTGTTGACCCGCGATGATCAAAGTGCAAGGGCCACCTCGTTTTTCGTCTGGCATGGGAGAGCCTGCACCGCAAACAGCAATGTGCAAACCATCGGGTAAATCTTTGAGTGGATTGCTGGCCATTCTCTGAGCTGTCACGCGCTTCGCCACTGCCATGCTGATAGGTTCTCTGAAGGCATACAAGCTGCCAGCAAAAAGTGCAACCACAATCAGGGCTGAGCCCAATTTTCCAATTCTCATGTTTAAACTCCAAAAATTCTGGCTAATCGAACGCCAAAGCCTTGGATCCAAGGTGAGACGTACCGCAACTTGGGTCGATGGGCCTCAGACGCTTTGACAATTTGTTTCACAATGCCTGCAGTGCTTTTTGCTTCTAAGAATTTAAAAGTAGCACGCTCTTGTTTCTGCATTTTCTCGGCCTGATGTGCAAAGTAAGAAGAGCTTCCCATCCAGGCATATTTACTGTCAGTCATGGCTTGGTTGAAACCAGTGTGAATTGCACCAGGTTCAATGAGCGAGATGTGTATGTTTTTCTTGAGTTGGTCCATTTCAGCGCGCAGGCCGGCCCCCGCCGCTGACAGTGCAAATTTACTCATGCTGTAGGGCATGAGAAAGGGCATAGGTACTCTGCCAGCGATAGAGCTCACTAAGAGTACAGTACCTTTTTCGCGCCGAATCATGCCGCTCAGCGCAACTTGTGTCAGCTCAAGTGTGCAAAATAAATTAACTTCGAAAATTTTCCGAACACGTTGTATGTCGACTTCCGCCAACGAACCTGATTCGCCCATGCCTGCGTTGTTGATCAAAACATCAATGGCATACGGCTCGATGAGTTGTCTTTCAGCTTCCAAGGTGATGTCTAGCTTGAAAACCTCGAGAGGCGTGCTCTTGCTTTGCGCCTCAAGGCTTAGGGCTTCAGCTTGCGCCTGAGTTTGGGTGGTGGCCAGCACGCGATGCCCTCTGGCAGCCAAGGCAAATGCTGAGTCTCTGCCGATACCAGAGCCCGCGCCAGTGATCAAAATAGTTTTAGACATGCCAAATTCGATTCTTTAAACAGAAGGGACGTAAATGCGCGAAAGACGGTCCATAGAACACCAGTAAAAATCTCGGTTCCAACCAGCGCTTGGAAATACCACGCCCTGCATGAGCCCCCCGGTTTTAACGCGTGCTTTTTCTTGGCCGGTCTCAATGTCCAACACCAGTACCTTTTCATTAAAGCGGCTGTAGTCATTGGCACACACTTCACCCGTATTGGCAAATAGCAGCATGTGACTGGCAGCACCAAAATTTTCATGGTGCCAAAGGGGCGACAATTCAACATCGTGCTCATTTCCGTTTTGAATTGACTTAATTTTCCAAGCCCGTAAATGTCGGTTGGCAGAGTCGTAGCCCACCACAATGCGTCGTTTCAAATCGATCAGGGGTGGGTTTGTAACGCTGCCATGCGGCAGGCCGCTGACTTCCCAGCTTTGATGTGATTGAGCATTCTTCAGTGACACTCGAATGAGTCGGTTGGCGGCTTTGTGAATACCCGCACCCAACATGCTCATGAAGTAGTTGTGCTTGCCGTTGTCCATGAACCAGCCATGCTCACCGTCGATCACCATGTCCCAGCCATAGCTTTGCGTTGAGTTTTCCAGGTAATGAAACTCCCAATTGGCATCGCGAACCAATTGTTGCGAAGCTTCATGCCAGTGGTATCTGAAAACGCGGCTAACGCCCACCACATACACCGTGTTGCCGTGGGCACTTAAACGGGCAATGGATGCTTCGGGGCACATCACATCGCTGCTAACGACTTTGAAGCTGTCTGGGTGAAGCGCAGTGAGTTGAGCCGGTGTTGTATCCGACAGATTTTTGGTCACGATCAATCCGTTGTCGAGCACGACAAAGCTGTTGTAGGCTTCATTCACGGGCAACAGATAAGAAGCGATCAGTTTGCATTGCCGGTTGAGTTTGTGAGCATACCGGCCGTACACCACAATGATGTCCCCATTGGCATGAACAGCCATGCCGCCTGGCCACATGGGGCCACCCTCAAGGCTTGGGGAACTTTCAAGTGTTTGAAGTGTGATGGGGTCAATGCGAGAAACTTGCGCCGTTGTGGCGATGCCTAGGTAAGAACGAAGTACAGAATGCGTCAGCAGAAACACTTCCCCTGATGTACCCAATACAGTCATGGTCGACATCTGTGTGCGTTTTGACGTACATGCTAACTTCATGCCAGGTTGTAGATCTAAGCCATGGGTGGTGTGTGGTGTTTGAAGTCTAGAGGGCCCTGCGTCCTCGCAAGGCCACGGACTGTCATAGTAACCAGAGGGTGCCATGTCTATTGCTCAATGAGCTGGCTGCTTGAGAGGGGTTCGTGTGCGCCGGCGCCAAAACCAAAATATTGCCAAAAGTAGCACGCCAAAGATGCCGATCAGATGCAGTTTGTATCTGGGCCAATAGACAAACACCAGAGAGTTGATGATGACCTGTTCAATAGGGTCGTAGCCCTTTGGCATTTCAAGCACACCATTGGCCTTGGCCCATTTGGCATAGTCTGCTTGCATGCTTAAAAACAGATCGGGTAATTCTTGCTGTAAGTCTTGCGTCTCACCAGGGTCTTTCACAATGTTGTACAGATGCCATTGACCGTCGCCTACCGGAGTTAAGTTGCTGACCAATTTATAGTCACCCTTAAACAAGGCGCGGTTGCCTGACAATTCGTATCCCAATATCTCATCAGGCCTTCGAACTCTTGTCGCATCGCCAGTGATCACTGGCATCAGGCTGTGACCTGTTAAGGGATAGATGGTTTGCCCTTTGTAGAGGGTGCCAGGATGTTGAATGCTGGCCAAGTCAAGCAGGGTGGGCACGATGTCATTCACATGAGTCAGGCTGGCATGTATCCGATTGCTGGCAGACTTTGGCATGTTGGGAATACCTGAAATAATCAAGGGCACGCGAATGCCACCTTCACCTGCAAAAAACTTATAAGTGCTTAGGGGTGCTGTGGCGGCACTTGCCCAGTTGGGGCCAATGACACTGTAGGCGCCCTTGCTGCCCAAGCGATCGATGTCGCGGTTGTAATTTTGATCCAACCACCAACGGCCCACAGCCAAGGCATAAGGATCGGAGGCCTCTGCACCATTGTCAGACAAGAACATAAAAACAGTTTGATCAAATTCACCTGTTTCTTTCAAATGAGCAATGAGCCTCCCAATGTGAAAGTCCATGGCCTCTGCCATGGCAGCGTAAACCTCCATGCGAC
The DNA here is from genome assembly GCA_937891665.1 of uncultured Burkholderiales bacterium. Taxonomy (GTDB): domain Bacteria; phylum Pseudomonadota; class Gammaproteobacteria; order Burkholderiales; family Burkholderiaceae_C; genus Limnohabitans_A. The sequence goes on from CALAGS010000015.1 coordinate 11,616, forward strand.
GTGCTTGATAGGCTTTGTCTGATGCACTCAATGAATTCCATGCCACATGGGTTGAAGGTAAATGGGCCATTTGGGAGTTGGCTGGCACCAGTCCAAGGGCGATGGCTTTGTCGCGTCGTTCATTGCGCAATACATCCCAACCTTTGTCGTAGCGACCTTTGTATTTGTCGATGAACGACTGAGGTGCCTGAAGAGGGATGTGGTTGGCCTGGAATGCGATATACGCAAAAAAGGGTTTGTCTGATTTGGCGTCGGCTTGAAGGTACTCGAGTGTTTTGTTGATGTAAAACTCAGTGGAGTAAAACTCTTTGGGCATCTTTGCTTCTTGCCCGTTGTCGTACCAGTACACCTTGTCTGTGAGGTCTAAGTAAAGCTTATCTGTTTCCCAATTGTCCGAACCGCTGTCGCCCATCACCAGGGACCGATCAAATCCTCTGGCAGGTGGTAAGTTGTGCGGCTCTTTGCCGACATGCCATTTGCCGGCGACATAGGTTCTGTAGCCACTGTCCTGCAGCAAGCTGGATACTGTGACCACACGTTGATTCAGAACACTCAAGTAACCCGCACGACCCACATGCGACTGGGGAATGGTCTCTCGCATGTTGCCTACGCCATTCAGGTGATTGTCCACGCCTGTGAGCAACATGGACCGCGTCGGTGAGCAAGACGCGCTAACATGAAAATTTGAAAAGCGCATGCCAGATTGCGCCAACTGGTTCAGGTTGGGTGTTTGAATTTCACTGCCAAATGCTCCAACGTCACTGAAGCCCCAGTCGTCTGCCAGCATGACTACGATGTTTGGCCGCTTGGCCCACACAGGTGTGCAAATAAAAAGTGCGGCGCAGGCGCAAAGTGCCAGCCAAGATTTGAGGGTACTGCTTGTGAATGTCATGGTTCAATAGGAGGGAGGCAGATCAAATCGATCGTGCAAAGCTTTTTCAATGACCCAGAATCTGTCTTGACCCCAGACTGCGGTGTCTTCAAATTTGAAAGAGGGAACACCCCACAAACCCAGCGCAAAAAGTGCTTCTCTGTTCTGTTCTGCAACTGCGCGCCAATGTTGCTCATTGGATTCGCTCTTCAAAATATCTTTGGCTGCTTGCCAGTTAAGGCCACTTCGCTCGACGATGACTTTGAGATGCGCATCTGTGCCAGCATCTAAACCTTCAGACCAAACACCTTGCATGAAAGAACTGACATAGTTTTCAGCCAATTCATGCATTTGTGCGAACGGGATCAGGGCCAAACCTCGCTCAGTGGGTTTGCCCACAGGGTCATTGAGTCGGCCAAATGGTACGCCTTGCACAAAGGCTTCGCGAGCAGCATCGAGGCTAATGTATTTTCTTTTTTCGGCGGGTACTGGTAAGCCACGCATCACCATGGGCAAAACATAGCGCAAGTTGATTTGAACGCCATTGGCCTTGGCCCAAGGAAACAATTTGGCACAGCCGATGGCGGAGTAGGGACTTCTTAAAGAGAAAAAGAAATCGATGCTGGTGCCTTCTGGCACATGGTCTAAGCTTTGATATTGCGGTGTGAAAAAGAGGGGCGCGCGTTGCCCCTCTTTTGACAGATGAGTTTGCTTTGAAAGACCCAGAGCGTGAAGCCGATCTTCTAGGTGATGCAGTCGATCAATGCCCCAATACCATTCACCTTCGTAATAAATGACGCCACTTAAATAGTGCCCCCATTTTTTTCTCAAGCGATGCGAAGTGAGAAGTGATTCTTTGCTGATGGGGGTGAGCGCTACCGAAGAGTTTGGCACGCCTGTCCATTGAAGCCCATACTGTTGAGCCAATCGAGAAGCATCAACTTGGCTATAGGCTTTTAATTTTTCGCGCTCTGGTACCGCAGAATTTTCAGGTTGCCCTACCAAATGTTGCACGACTGAAACCGAAAATTTGTTTTGTAGCAGCGGAATGGCTTGTGCTAACAAGAGGGAGTAGGGATCTTCCAACTCGTGGAAGAAATGCAAAACATGAGGGCGCTGTTGAGCGCTTCGCTTAATTTCTACTTTTTCACGAAGCGCAAGAAGGCGGCTGCGAGATAAAAATTGTTGGCTGATGGCAGGCATCAGCCAACTTTTGAGACTTCTGAAGGCCATTGGCGTTAGGTTTGAAACTTCAAGCGCACTGACCTTCGGTAGTCAAGCTTGAATTACCAAGCTTTGACAAAGCGAAGTTGCAATGACTTGGCGACGATGGCATTGCGGCCACCAAAGTTGTCGCTGTACTGCAAATTCACACCGGCATCTTTGCCTGGAAGTTTAAAGGAGACAAAGGGGCCAACGCCATTGGTTTTGTAACGATTACCGCCAGATGGAACGCCCGTGCCCGTGTCATCAGAAATTTGTTGTGTCGACAAAATATTCACGCCATAGGCCCAATCGCCACTGACTTTGACGATGCCAGCTTCGGCATATAGAAAGTTGCCACTTTTGTAATCAGTATCTTTGTTGCGGGTGTTGATGCCATAAGAAACACGGCCTGCTACTGTGACACCAGCGTCCCAAGTGGAGTCAGAGTGCTTGGGATTCAAGTTGTAAGTGACGGCGACACCAGGGCGCAATGTGTAGAAATTACCAAAGCCTGGGTTGGGGCCGCGATTTTTGTCGTAGGAGCCTGTCGGAACAAACAGGGAAACACCCGCGGCAACCTTCAAGCGATCGGCATGGCGGACCCACACAGTCGTCAGTTCGGCATCACCCACGCCTGAGGTTTCAAGATTTTGGGTGGCGCTGGCTGCTGCAATGCGCGCCTGAACTTGCGCGTTGGCGACGGCTGTACCCGCATTCAGTTGCCCCACTATCGGAGCGCTCAAGGGCGGAACAGTGGCTGCGGGAGTGAGTGTGCCAGCAGGTTGAGTGACCAAATAAGTGCGCTTTTGTTGAATGAAAGGCACGTTGATGGCAAAAGCCACGTGGCCATTGGCGTAGGTGCCTTCAGTCAAATAGCCACCCACCAAATTCAATTGGGTTTGATCTTGGTTGAATGCCAACTTACCTGCTGGAAATGCCACTCTGTAGGGCAGTGCGGGATTCAGCTGAATAGGCGAAATGGCAGGAGGGGCTACATCGTTGCCAGATGCATCTGCGATTTTGTAAATCTGCAAATTGGTCAGACTGGCTGTTCCAAAAAATCCTGGATTGTCGGCAGGGGCTGCAATTTCTCCACCAAATGCGCCGATGGGTGCTTGGCGCAATTTGAAGCTTTCGGCTGCTTGTGCGTTGAAGCTACATGCCAATAAAGAAACCCATGGCAAAGTAGCCAAGATAAATTGACGGGGCGTAGCTTTGTGCACGGCATGAATCATGGATGTCTCCCAAAAATGATAAGTGGAATCAGTACACATGTGTATTGACAATTCACTCTAGCACAGCAAAGATGAATACCACTCTAGGGTTTTCGCTAGCGAGAGCTTTTATTCAGATGAATTTGATGTGCTACAAATGGGACATGACACTGATGGACTCACAAGCTCAAAATCAAAAGCCAAAATCGGCCGCCTCCGATGGCGCACGTTTGACGCGGGATAATTGGCTTGACGAAGCCTTTCAAGCTGTTGTCGTGGGTGGCTTTGAAAATGTCAAAGTGTTGGCGCTGGCTGAAAAACTCAACGTGACGCGTGGCAGTTTTTATTGGCATTTCACTGATCATGCCGACTTGATTGGCAGCTTGTTGATGCGTTGGAAATTGGCCCAACTTGAGCTCGATGAGAAATTAAAATCGCATCGCAGCGAAGATCCTATTCAAGATTTGGAGTTTGTGGTGGATGCTGCTTTCAACCAAGCCGGCTCAGAACTCGAGAACCTTCGATTTGAACAAGCCTTAAGAGCCTTGAGTCATCTTCACAAAGGTGCAGCTCAAATGCTGGTGGAAGTTGACGCAGAGCGCATCAATTTATTTGAGTCCAAATTTTTGGTGATTTTGAAAGACCCAACCAAGGCGCGTGATTTGGCTGCGCTTCTTTATTTGGCCATTGTGGGTGGCTATCAGGCTTTAAGTCGGCCTGTGAATCCACCCAACATCAGAGCCTATCTGCAAGGCTTGATTTCAAACTATCTGGTTTTGAAACAAGTCACTTGAGTGTCTTAGTTCAGCCGTTCAACCACTGGCATCTTCCACTGCCCATTCAATGCCTTGTCTTCTGGCCAATACAGGCGCGCATTGAGTAAAAAAGGAGCGCCCATTTGAACGGGCAACCAATTGGCCGCAGCTTCTTTCTGCGAAGGGGGTGTGGCTTGCACCCAAAGGTCCAGAGAACCATCTGCATTGAACACCAAGGGATCGCGGTCACCTATGGCAAATCTTTGCATCGGGTTGTCAATTAAAAACTCATCTGCTCCGTAAGCCGTGATCGACCAAAAAGCTTTGACGGGTGGCAGCGCATTGGCTGCAAAATGCAAGCGGTATCGGTGCTTGCCATTCAGTGCTTGACCTTGGTGGTCAAGGGCGGTGTTGGGGTACACCGCATCCTCTGGCAAGTTGGCGCCAAGCCCTACCATCGCAACCGCAGCGCGCGTGTTGTAGTCGGTGCCATATCGGCCCAAATTCAAAGGCGGGTAAGACCAGCTTCCATCTTGAGCTTTGGTGTTCAATGCTCTCAAGACGCGCTGGTTGGCAATCCATCGACCCAAGCTGAAACTCAATGCGTTCGACCAGCTTAAATGGACGGCTTGGCCAGGTTTAATTTCTAGGTGTGCCAGTCTCTCTATCAGAGGGGCATCTTCTTTTGAAGCTGGGTGACTCACCATCAGTTGCATGAGTCGATTGAAAAATTCTGGGGTACTGAGCGCTTTCATTTGTGCCACTGGCGCTAAGCTAGGTTCAAGGCTGACTTGCCAATCTGGTATTGCATCTCTTTTAGAGTCGGTGTTGGCTGATGTGGGGTTTTCTGGCGTTGGCCATTTTGTAAGCCGCAGACGGTTTTGCAATTCGTGCACAGTTGCAAAATCTGCTGCGCCGTTAGTTTGCGTTCTGCCAATGAGCCAGACCATGTCGGTGGGAGACTTTAAAAGAGTCATGTCCTTTGGCACCTGGCCATCCCATTCTGGGCCGGTCAATAAATAAGTGGCGCCTTGATTGCCCGAAGTTCTGGTGCCAGGAGAAGCAAACACATTGGTCCATGCATCCATGAAAGGCATTAACTCGTAACGCTTGTCGTTGGCGGGCATTTCAAACACCCACGGCCCCTCTTTCATGCTGATAAATGCTGTGGTGTAAAGCGTATCGACATTGGGCCGCACCACATCTTTAAAGTGAGCGTTGGGAAATTGCCGGACCATGCGCAACTGATTTTCAGGACCGATGTATTTCGCGCTTTGAACACGCGTGGTTTCCATCATTACCAATGGGTAGCCATACAAATAAGCCTCAGC
>CALAGS010000016.1 GCA_937891665.1 uncultured Burkholderiales bacterium
TGGCTTGGCATTACAAGCAGTACAAGTCTGATCAACCCAAAGAAGACCGCGAAACTTATGCGCAGGCTGAACTTGAAGCAAGAACGAAAACTGTTGGCATCTGGACAGACAAAAATCCAACCCCGCCTTGGGAGTTTAGGAAGCAAAATAGATAATTGAGACTTCTATGGTGTGAGCCAAATTCACATGGTCGGCGGCTATCAGATTTACCCTAATGGGGCTGATTGGCTTCCACTGTAATATGAAGAATGGTCAATTACTTTCGGATAACGACATCATGAAGCTTCAATTTCTCTCCCCCATTGTCACCCCTCGCAGAGCATTAAGTCTGGCTCTACTGTGCGGACTGATCAACCTAGGCACAGCACAACATGCGCAAGCCCAAGATGCCAAGCCCTTGGCCAATAAAAAATTCCGTTTGGTTGTTCCTTTTTCGCCAGGCGGTGGCGTTGATGGCTTGGCACGAGCCGTGGCCGAAAACTTAACTCGAAATGCAGGCGCTGCCGTCATAGTTGAAAACAAGCCAGGTGCAGGCGGCAACATTGCAGCGGTACAAGTTGCAAAATCGCAAGTAACTTCCTCTGGAGAGCTTCAACTTTTAGTGACCAGTGTGAACCACTATGCCAACCCGGTCATGGTTCGCAATTCCGGATATGACGCCTACAAAGACTTTGTACCGGTCGCCTATTTGTGCACTTTTCCCTATGCCTTCATTGTGCCCGGCGATAGCAAGCACAACAGCCTGCCAGAATTTCTAGCAGCTGCGCGCACTTCGCCCAGCACGCTATCTTGGGCCTTTGGCGGAAACGGCAGCTTAGGTCATTTTTTAGGCGTGGCTATGGAGCAATCGGCCAAAGTCAAAGGCATCCCAGTTGCTTACAAGGGCGGGCCTGATCTATTAGCGGCACTGGCCAGCAAGCAAGTCGATATGGCCATCATGTCAGTGCAAAGCTCTACGCCCTTGGTTAAACAAGGTCGCTTAAAGTCACTTGCCGTGGCTGGCCACGTACGCAATAAAGTCACACCCGATGTACCAGGCGTGAACGAGGTATTGCCAAGCTATCCCAACATTGTTGGCTTTGTTGCACTTTACGCCCCAGCCAATACGCCGCCTGCTTTACTGGCGCAACTTCACGCAGAAATGAACAAGGTTTTGGTATCTGATGAGTACAAGAAACGCCTTGATTCAGATGGTTCAACAGCTTCTATTTTTCCGAACCTTGAGGCCCTCAGAGTGTTCTTCGAAAAAGATGGGCAGCAATGGGAAGCCTTAACCCGCAGCTCGGGGCTGAAGGTTGAATAAGTTCAATCTTTTCTTCTCAAATTAATGCATTCATCGTGACTCAAATTACAAACAATCTTTGCTCATTTCTTGATGAAGCACGCCATGTTCAATTGGACGAGAAGACCATTGAGAAAGCCAAGCACCACATTGTTGACACCATTGCTGCCATGATTTCTGGAACAGCATTAGATGTAGGAAAAAGATCATTCAAAGCTTTACCTTCGTTTGAGGGCTTGCCTGAAGCCACTGTATTTGGACAAAAGAAACGCTACCCCGCCTACTGGGCTGCCATGTTCAACGCTATGTTGGCGCATGCTGACGAAACGGATGACTCACACGAAACATCCATTACCCACCCAGGCTGCGGCATTGTGCCAACCGCAATGGCTATGGCGCAAAGAGAAAAAAAAGGCGGCATGGATTTCATTCGTGCTGTGTGCGCGGGCTACGACGTAGGGCCACGACTCACGGAAGCGCTTGGCGCCATGGCTTTGAACAATGCGGGCACTTCTTCCCACGCCATGGGCGCTGTCTTTGGCTCAGGTGCGTGCGCCAGTGTGCTGGCCAATTTTGACAGTGCACAAGTACGCCGTCTCATTTCCTATCTTGCACATGAATCTTCTGGTTTGGGCTGTTGGATGGCTGAGCACGACCATGTTCAAAAGGCCTATGTTTTTGGCGCCATGGGAGCCAAGAACGCCATTACTTCAGCTTTGTTGGTGCAATCTGGATGGACGGGACTTGAAGAAGCTTTAGAAGGACCTCGCACTTTGTTTCAAGCGCGTGCGCAGCCTGCAAAAGGACGTAGCATGGAGCCACCATTGGTTTTAGGCCGCGAAATTTTGGGGTCCAACATTAAAAAATGGTGTGTCGGATCGCCTGCTCAGGCGCCCTTAGATTGTGTTCAAGCCTTGCTGCCAACTTTGCCTGCTATGGATCAAATTAAATCCATCAGTGTTGAGATTCGATCAGACGAAGCCTTTATTGTTGACAACCGCGACATGCCTAATATTTGCTTGCAACACTTGGTTGCGCTTTATCTGGTTGATCGAAAACTAACTTTTGATTCAGTGCACGATTACAGCCGAATGGATGACCCCAGAGTGCGCGACATTCGCAGCAAGATTCAACTCATTGCCAGTGAGGCATTGATGAAGTCTGGCGGAAGACAGGCCATTGTCAAAATAACCACGCACGATGAAAAAACTTTGCACAAACATGTGCAACACGTACGCGGTACTTGGGGCGATCCTATGCCAAGGTCAGAAATTCACGAAAAAGCAAAAGATTTGTTAGAGCCAGTCATAGGCGCAGCACCTACTGCGCGATTGCTAGATGCGCTTTGGAATCTTGAAAATTTAGATGCAAACGCATTGGATCAGCTGATTAACTCAGCACAACCCGCCTAAGG
>CALAGS010000017.1 GCA_937891665.1 uncultured Burkholderiales bacterium
ACTTTCATTATCTACCGCCTGCTGGCGCTCAGTCATCCAGTCTAAAAACAATCAAGATTCTGAGAGTTGGTTCGGGCTCAAAGCCGTTTTTTAATATTGGAGTTTTTATGTCTCAGCTTTTTGCAAAGGACGCGTTGGCCGTTCCCTTTGAACTTCTTCGAATGTCGGATGTTGAATCTGTTGGGGGCAAAAATGCCAGCTTGGGCGAGATGATCTCGCAACTGCCCAACGGTGTCAGAGTCCCTACAGGCTTTGCCACCACAGCGCATGCATTTAGAGAGTTTTTAAAGCACGGCGGTTTGGTCGATCGCATCAACCAAAAATTGAACGATTTGGATGTGGAAGATGTTCGAACCCTGGTCGCAGTGGGTGCAGAAATTCGAGGCTTGGTTGAGGCGCAGCCGTTTCCTGCAGACTTGGAGAAGGCCATACGTGAACAATTTGCAGTTCTGAGCGCGGGCAATGCGCAAGCCTCCTTTGCGGTGCGTTCCTCGGCCACTGCCGAAGATTTACCCGATGCGTCGTTTGCAGGCCAGCAAGAAACATTTTTGAATGTGGTTGGCGTTGAGGATGTTCTTCACAAAATGAAAGAAGTGTTTGCCTCCTTGTACAACGACCGTGCAATCAGTTACCGCGTGCACAAAGGTTTTGCACACTCAGAAGTGGCATTGTCAGCCGGGGTACAGCGAATGGTTCGTTCTGACCTGGGCGCTGCAGGTGTGATGTTCACCATTGACACCGAAACAGGTTTTGAAGATGTGGTGTTCATCACTTCCAGTTATGGCTTGGGCGAAACAGTGGTGCAGGGCGCCGTGAATCCTGATGAGTTTTATGTGCACAAGCCCATGCTGGCCGCAGGCCACAAAGCCGTCATTCGACGCAACTTGGGCTCCAAGCTCCTGCAAATGATTTTCTCCACACCCGAAGAAAAAGCCAGCTCAGGCAAGCTGGTGAAAACGGTGGATGTGGCCATGGAGTTGCGCAATCGCTACTCCTTGTCCGATGCAGACATTACGCAGCTGGCGCAATACGCCATGGTGATTGAAAAGCACTACGGCCGCCCGATGGACATCGAATGGGGCAAAGATGGCACCGACGGCTTGATTTATATTTTGCAGGCTCGTCCTGAAACCGTGAAGAGCCAATCTAAAGGCACCGCAGAACTTCGTTACAAACTCAAAGGCAAGGGGACGGTGCTTGCTGAGGGTCGTGCCATTGGCCAAAAAATTGGCACAGGCCCTGTGCGTTTGGTGCACAGCATTTCAGAGATGGACCAAGTGCAAGCCGGCGATGTGTTGGTGACTGACATGACAGATCCCAATTGGGAGCCCGTCATGAAGCGCGCCAGTGCCATCGTGACCAACCGGGGGGGGCGTACTTGTCATGCGGCCATCATTGCCAGAGAGCTGGGTATTCCTGCGGTAGTGGGTTGTGGCAATGCCACGGACCAATTGAAAGATGGCACCCTGGTGACAGTCAGTTGCGCTGAAGGCGATACAGGCCGTATTTACGATGGCTTGCTTGAAACGGAAGTGACAGAAGTGATCAGGGGCACCATGCCCGAAATTGCTACCAAAATCATGATGAACGTAGGCAATCCGCAGTTGGCATTTGACTTTGCGCAGTTGCCCAATCAAGGCGTTGGCCTAGCGCGTTTAGAGTTCATCATCAACAACAACATTGGTGTTCACCCCAAAGCCATTTTGGATTATCCCAACATCGATGCTGACTTGAAAAAAGCGGTGGAGTCTGTGGCCCGAGGCCATGCTTCACCCAAGGCGTTTTACATCGACAAAGTCACAGAAGGCGTGGCCAGCATTGCCGCCGCTTTTTGGCCCAAGCCAGTCATTGTTCGCTTGTCAGATTTCAAGAGCAATGAGTACCGCAAACTCATTGGCGGTAGCCGTTATGAGCCCGAAGAAGAAAATCCGATGTTGGGTTTTCGCGGTGCAGCGCGCTATATCAGCGAAGATTTTGGCGAGGCCTTTGCCATGGAGTGTGAAGCCATCAAGCGTGTCCGCGGCGAGATGGGCTTGACCAATGTGCAAGTCATGGTGCCATTTGTTCGCACCCTGGGTCAAGCCGATCGTGTCACCCAGTTGTTGGAAAAACATGGACTGAAGCGCGGCCAGGACGAACTGAAAATCATCATGATGTGCGAAGTCCCCAGCAACGCCATCTTGGCTGAGCAGTTCCTGGAATACTTCGATGGCTTTTCAATCGGCTCTAACGACCTGACGCAACTCACTTTGGGCTTAGACCGCGACTCCGGCTTGGCGTTGCTGGCTGTCGATTTTGACGAACGCGATTTGGCAGTTCAAACTTTGATATCACAGGCCATTCAGGCGTGCTTGCGTCAGGGCAAATACGTGGGCATTTGTGGCCAGGGCCCAAGCGACCATCCAGACTTTGCGCGATGGCTCATGGCGCAGGGCATCAGCTCCATCTCATTGAATCCAGACACCGTGGTTGAAACCTGGACGCAACTTGGAAAAGCCGATTGAAACCATCGGCTTCATTTCAGCAAAAGTATGCAGCCTACCAGTGGCGGCTGCATCGCAACGTTTTGGCGTACGTTATTTTGCTGCTTTGCTTGATGGGCATCATGGGTTGGGCGGAACATCAAGGCCTTTCTAGAAATTTAATAGGCCCTATCTTTTTATTTTCGACGGTCATGATCTACGCCTTGATAGGTGTCGCAGGTCGAACTTCCAATGCAGACGAATACTACGTAGCCGGCCGACGTATCCCCGCTTTTTACAACGGCATGGCCACAGCTGCTGATTGGATGAGTGCGGCTTCCTTCATCAGTTTGGCCGGCGCACTTTACTTGCAAGGCTTCTCAGGCAGTGGCGATCAAGCCGGCGGTTTGGCTTACGTCATGGGATGGACCGGCGGATTTTGCTTGGTCGCGTTGCTGATTGCGCCCCAATTGCGGTCTATGAACTTGTATACCTTGCCAGACTTTTTCAGTCAGCGCTTTGGCGGGCGTTGGCCAAGATTGTTGGCGGCTTGGTCGGCTATTTTGTGTTCATTCACTTATGTCGTTGCGCAAATTTATGGTGTGGGCCTGATTGCATCACGCCTCACGGGGGTGCAGTTTGAAATTGGTATTTTGCTGGGCTTGGGTGGCATTTTGTTATGTTCCTTTTTGGGTGGCATGCG
>CALAGS010000018.1 GCA_937891665.1 uncultured Burkholderiales bacterium
TTGTCCCATTTCGCCCTCACCTAAGGACCAGTCAACGGTGACCGATTCAATTTCACTCACCGATTGAATCAAGCGTTGGTTCAACAAGAAACCCAACACCAAGTGCTCAGGGCTGGCACCCAAGGTCATGAGGGTGACCAACTCTTTTTTGTCTAAGTAGACGGTGAGCGCACGCTCGGCAGGGATGTGCACTTGGGAAGTTTCACCAAACTCATTGACCACACTGATTTGACGCGTCAATTCTGCGCGGGCTTGGGTCAGTCTGGGTTTAAGGGAGTTAGCTTGCAACATGGGGCATTCAAAGATTCAGGCCTAGCCTAACGCAAAAAGTCCCGCGCTTATGCAGCGAGGGACTTTCAACCTGAAGAATTCAGGGAAAAATCAGGACTTTTTGGCTGGGGCAGCAGCGGGAGCAGGGGCTGCAGCACCAGGCGCTGCAGGCTTAGCACCTGCCGCTGGGGCTGCCGCCACAAAGGCACCTGGGTCAACGCATGGGGGCGTCGCCACGGGTGGATTAGTGGGCTTGCCACTGGCCTTGGCTGTTTTGTAATAGTGAGCCGCCACTTTTTCACGTGACTTGCACAATTGAAAATTTGCCACTTTGTTGCCGTGGGCTGTTTTAGCGGCTGCCTCTGCTGCCTTGGCTTTGGCTTCGTCGCTTGGCGCAGGCAACTTGGCCATAGCGGAAAGGCTGAACAAAGAGGCCAACACCAAAGTGGCCATGCTGATGAAAGTTTTTTTCATGGTTTGAATCCTCAAACTTCAAGCAGATGCTGACGTGGAAGCAGCGCCACCATGGGCCACTGCTTCGGGAGATCTTTGGGCAGGAATTTTGCCTGCCTTGATGTCGTTGTACCAAAGTTCGTGATGCTCTTTGGCCCAGGTTTCATCCACATAACCAGTGCGCATGGCACTGTAAGCGCCTTGCATGCCAATGGTGCCCATGTAAATGTGGCCCAAGAACATGGCCATCATCAGAACCGTGGCCACGCCATGAATCATGTTGGCAATTTGCATGGTGCTGCGCTCATAGATGAGACCAGGAATGAGCATGTCGAGTACCAAGCCAGAAGCCACCACAATGACGCCTAAGCCCAACACACCCAACCAGAACACCACCTTTTCACCGGCATTGAAGCGGTGTGAAGGGACTTCGTGGCCTGAGAACATGCCGCCGCCCTTCAACATCCAAGTGATGTCTTCTTTGCTAGGCCAGTTGTCTTTGATGAAAGTGAAAAACACAATGATGAGCGATACCGCAAACAAGGGGCCGGCAAAGTTGTGAACGTTTTTCAGGAAATAAGTGAAGTAACCAAACAAGGTGGTGCCGATAACAGGCAGGATGAAATACTTGCCAAAAGCAATGACCACACCTGAAACAGCCAATAAAACAAAAGCAATGGCGTTGGTCCAATGGGCAGCGCGCTCTAGCGGCGTAAAGCGCTCAATCTTGCGACCTGTTTCAGCACCATGCAGCTTCATGGTGCCTTTGCCGTAGTAGAACAAGGCAATAGCCAAAACAACAATCAGCAACAATGAGCCGCCGTAGGGAATGATCCAATTGTTGCGAACTTGCCGCCATGCCTCACCCGCTGTGGTGAGCTTAGAGCCGGGGTATTGCACAAAGGGTTGAATGAGGTTGCCCGCTTCAGGTGCTACCGATGCAGGCAAACTGGTGTAACCATTGACACCAGCGCCCACTTGTCGCCACATAGGTGCGTTGTTGCCAGGTTGAACCTTGTCGCGCTCACCATTGTTTTGGTCTGCGTACTTTGGATCGGTGTTGGCATCGGGCGCAATGGAGAAAATATTGGCACTTTGCACGCCCAGCGCGCCTGCTTTGGACGCCTCAGGCGCCGCTGCTTTGGGCTCAGCTGCTGCTGCAGGTGTTGCAGGGGTTTGGGCCGACACACTGAAGGCCGCGCCTAAGACCAAAGTACCCATGAGTAAATGGGTCTTGATCTGTTTCATTACCGAAGCTCGGTTCATGCTGGCACTCCCACGTTCAGTTGGATCGCGAGTGATCGTTTTGCCCATACTGGGCGCGAGTTTTGAGTTGCTGGGCCCAGCTGTTCTTGTCGCCCGCTTTCCAGTCAGACTCCGTGAACACTTTCACGCCGGTGCCTGTGTAAGGCGCGGCGTCCAACTTAGGCTGGCCAGCCAGTTCTTGGGCTTTGTCGCCACAAGCGGTCAGGCCTACTGCCACCGTCAGTGCGATGGCCAAGCCCGTCAGTCGTTTGAAGCTGCTCATGATTTGGCGCCTTTCGCATCGGTTTTGCTGCCGTAGGCAGTGCCCCAGCCCCAAACCTCTGCACCTTTGCCGCGTTGCACCACGCGGTTGCGGAAGATGTCGGCCACGACGTCGCCGTCGCCAGCGAGCAGGGCTTTGGTAGAACACATTTCAGCGCACGCAGGCAACTTGCCTTCGGCCAAACGGTTGCGACCATATTTTTCAAATTCGGCTTGGCTGCCATTGGCTTCGGGGCCGCCTGCACAGAACGTGCATTTGTCCATCTTGCCGCGAACACCAAAGGTGCCAGCGCTTGGGAACTGAGGCGCGCCAAATGGGCAGGCATAAGAACAGTAACCACAGCCAATGCACACGTCTTTGTCGTGCAAAACCACACCTTCTTCGGTGCGATAGAAACAGTTGACGGGGCAAACTGCCATGCAAGGTGCATCTGAGCAGTGCATGCACGCCACAGAGATGGATCTCTCGCCTGGCACGCCGTCGTTCAATGTGACCACGCGGCGGCGATTGACGCCCCAAGGCACTTCGTGTTCGTTTTTACAAGCCGTGACGCAACCATTGCATTCGATGCAGCGCTCTGCGTCACAGATAAATTTCATTCTTGCCATGTTTTACTCCTGTGTGTGTGGAAAGCTTTACGCTTTCTCCACATCGCAAACGGTGGTTTTTGATTCTTGCATCATGGTGACGCTGTCGTAGCCATACGTGGTGGCCGTGTTGACGGCTTCACCGCGCACGATAGGCGCTGCACCATTAGGGTAATGCGCCAGCATGTCTGCACCTTGCCAACGTCCTGAGAAGTGGAAAGGCAAGAACACGGTGTCCGGCGCAACGCGCTCGGTGACCAAGGCTTGCACATTCAAACGAGCGCCCGTGGGTGATTTAACCCAAGCACGGTCGCCATTGCGAATGCCACGCTTAGAAGCTGTTTGCGGATTGATTTCGACAAACATTTCTTGCTGCAACTCGGCCAACCAAGGGTTGGAACGAGTTTCTTCGCCACCGCCTTCGTATTCGACCAAACGACCCGACGTCATGATGAGAGGGAACTTCTCATGCACTTTGTCGGCAATGTTTTTATCTTGAATGGTTTTGTACAAAGTGGGCAGACGCCAGAAAGCCTTTTTGTCGTCGTGCGTGGGGTACTTGGCCATCATGTCGGGACGGGTGCCATACAGTGGCTCGCGGTGCTGAGGAATAGGATCTGGGAAGTTCCAAACCACAGCTCGGGCCTTGGCATTGCCAAACGGATGGCAGCCGTGGTTCTTCATGAACACACGAATCATGCCGCCAGAAGAGTCGGTCTTCCAGTTTTTGCCTTCGGCTGCCTTGGCTTCGGCCTCAGTGAGTTCACCCCACCAGCCCAGTTTCTTGAGCAACACGTGATCGAGTTCGGGGTAGCCGGTGGTGATGTCGGCGCCTTTGGAGTGCGAACCATCTTCAGCCAACAAAGATTTACCTTCACGCTCAATACCAAAGTTGGCGCGGAAGTTACCGCCGCCTTCCATGACGTGCTTGGAGGTGTCGTACAAATTAGGCGAACCTGGGTGCTTGAGTTCGGGCGTGCCGAAGCAAGGCCATGGCAAACCGAAGTAATCGTCACCAAAGTCGTAGCCTGTTTCTTTGTCTTTGCCGCCCTTAGATTTGAGCGTTTTGACATCGAACAAATGCATGTTGCGCATGTGCGCTTTGAGGCGCTCTGGACTTTGGCCGGTGTAGCCAATGGTCCAAACGCTCTTGTTAATTTCGCGCAAGATGTCTTCAGGCACGGGTTCGTCCATGCCTTTGACTTTTTGCATCTTGTAGTTTTTGACCAACTCTTTGCCAAAGCCCAGCTTCTCGGCCAACTGGTACATGATCATGTGATCGGAGCGGCTTTCCCACAAGGGCTCTATGACCTTTTCGCGCCATTGAATGGAGCGGTTGGAAGCGGTGCATGAACCGCTGGTTTCAAATTGTGTGGCTGCAGGCAACAAGTACACCGCACGGTTGGGGTTCACATCTTCAGGCTTGCCTGGCATGGCTGCCATGGCGGCTGTGGCAGACGGATAAGGATCGACAACCACCAACAAGTCAAGCTTGTCCATGGCACGCTTCATTTCCAAACCGCGTGTTTGAGAGTTGGGGGCATGACCCCAAAAGAACACGCCGCGCAAGTTGCTGTCTTGGTCAATCAGCTCATTTTTCTCGAGCACACCATCGATCCAACGTGATACGGTGATGCCGTTTTTGCCCATCATGGCGGGTGATGCGTAGCGGCCTTTGATCCATTCAAAATCGACATCCCACGCCTTGGCAAAGTGCTTCCAAGAACCTTCTGCCAAACCATAATAGCCGGGCAATGAATCGGGGTTAGGGCCCACATCGGTAGCGCCTTGCACGTTGTCGTGGCCGCGGAAAATGTTGGTGCCGCCACCTGTCTTGCCCACGTTGCCCAAAGCCAATTGCAAAATACAAGAGGCGCGAACAATGGCGTTGCCAATGGTGTGCTGTGTTTGGCCCATGCACCACACGATGGTGCTGGGGTTGTTGTCGTGCAGCATCTTGGCTACTTTGAACACTTGCTCTTCTTTGACGCCGCAAGCTTCTTCCACCTTGTCGGGTGCCCATTTGGCCATGATATCGGCCTTGACAGCCTCCATGCCAAACACACGGTCATTGATGTATTTTTTGTCTTCCCATCCATTTTTAAAGATGTGATACAGCAAACCAAACAAGAAGGGAATGTCGGTGCCTGAACGGATGCGAACGTACTCATCGGCTCTGGCGGCTGTGCGCGTGAAACGCGGGTCGACCACGATCATCTTGCAGCCGTTTTCTTTGGCATGCAACATGTGCAACATGCTGACGGGGTGCGCCTCTGCAGCGTTGGAGCCAATGTAGATGGCGCACTTGCTGTTTTGCATGTCGTTGTACGAATTGGTCATGGCGCCGTAGCCCCACGTATTGGCCACACCAGCTACCGTGGTGGAGTGGCAAATACGCGCTTGGTGATCGGTGTTGTTGGTGCCCCAGAAGCTCACAAATTTGCGCAGGAGATACGCTTGTTCGTTGTTGTGCTTGGAAGATCCCACATAGTAGACGCTGTCGGGGCCACTGGTTTTGCGCAGCTCAAGCATGCGATCTGTGATTTCTTTCAAGGCCAGGTCCCAGCTGATACGCTCGTATTTGCCCTTGACCAACTTCATTGGGTAACGCAGGCGATATTCGCCATGACCGTGTTCGCGCAATGCAGCACCTTTGGCGCAGTGAGCGCCTAAGTTAATGGGGGAGTCGAACACCGGCTCTTGGCGAACCCAGACACCGTTTTCAACCACCGCGTCTACCGCGCAGCCGACTGAGCAATGGGTACAAATGGTGCGCTTGACTTCTACTTTGCCAGCGCCCATTGCACTTCCGTTTGTCATACCGGCTTCGGCTTTTTTCACCAAGCTAAGTTGCGATGCGGCTAAACCAACACCCACACCCAAACCAGAACGGCGCAAAAAGGTGCGACGGTCGAGAGTGGGCAGTGCTTGAGTAAGGCCACGGCGCAGGCTGTGCACAAACGGTGACGATGGCGCACCAGAGGTGCCAGAATTCTTTTTGGTCAACAACATGAAACTCTCCAGAAGAGGTGAGTGTTTGAGAAAGGACTTAGACCAAAGTGGTCTTGTAGTAACGCTTGACGTGCTCTGAGAGCTCGTAGCCACCACCGCGCTCGGGTTTGGCTTTCTTGATAGCTTGTGGCGCTAAATCTTGAACTTGAGGTAGGAGGCTAGTGGCTGCGGCCACAACACCGACTGTTCCAGCGCCAGCAAACAATGTGCGACGAGAAACTTTTGGATTTTGAGAACTCATGAATGTTTCCTCGAAAGATGCTTAGGAAATGCTTTGCATACGCTGGCTATCGTATCAGGTTACAAGAGAGAAACAATGGGAAAACCCTTAGGCGAACTGTCCTAAGTTAACAAGTCGAAACCTTGCGTTTCAATGCCTAGAAACGCTTGCGTAAATTCCGCCAGAGCTGCAAAAAATTTCGCCGCAGGGTGTTTGGCAATGGCCTCGGTCATCTCATGAGCCCAAGGCTGAATGTGCGCTGCGAAAAAAGTCCCTTGGTGCGTCAAGTTGGAGACCGACACGTCGTCGCCCGCAATCAAATACCGCATCACTTCGCACAAGCAAGCAAAATGATCTTCGGTCTCGACCATGCTGTCGTCTCGCTCCAGGCCCAGAGCGGCCAAATCATCCCTTAAACGGGCCACTGGCTTGTCGTTTAGGAAGCCACTGACGTAATGAGAGGCGTACAAATAGACTTCGGGTTTACCCACCCCTCCAAACAGCTTGTTGTATTCATTGGCAATTTCATCGTCCGAGCATTGGCGGGCAGCCGCAACCACTTGCCTCCAAGGCTCTTCCAAGAATCCCCCAGCCACAGGCGCGTCGGTCACCGCTACACGCATTTGCGCCAGCAATTCAGGTGATGGCACCTGGTAGAAAAGTTGGGCTAACAAGCCATAAATTTCTGCGCGCGCGGTTTCTTCGTCTAGCGCTGAGGAAGATAGCAAGTTAGAAGTCATGGCGTTTTAATTCGGTAAAAATTTCTGGGCTGGCGTAAATAGCTTCAGCCCTTGGGCGGAATATTCGCAATTTTGGCTTCGTCAGCATTTGAATAAATGTCAATCACTCGGCAGTCGCCACACATTTTGAGACGCTCCAAGGCCGCGCCTTGAAACATGCTGTGGCCAGCCAATTTGCCCAACATGGCTTCGATGGCCTTCAAGGTGCCAAAGGGTTTGCCGCATTTCACACAGCCGTAGGGCTGCGATTGGTTCAACACCTGCGCTTGCTTGCGCTCTGGGGTGCGCAAGAAACGCGGTACCAACTCAATGGCGTCTTCTGGGCAAGTGGTCGCACACAGGCCGCACTGCACACAATTTTTTTCAATGAACCGCAATTGAGGCAATTCAGGATTGTCTTGCAAAGCACTGGCGGGGCAAGCGCTTACACAACTCAAACACAAGGTGCATTTGTCGACATTGACTTTCAAGCTGCCCATGGGTGCAGGTTTAGGCAGTGCGATGACTTTGTTGGCATCATTTAAAACTGCAGGGGCGTGTTCGCTCAAATGGTCCAAGGCCAGTTCAAGCGTACCGCGCTTTTCAGGGGCCACCGCATATTTGGCGAACACGGCGGGTACTTGATGGTTGTTCTTGGCAGACGCTTGTTTCTGCGCCTGCAAGTTGGCCTGCAAACTGGCATCTAAATCCATGGCACTCTTGGCCTTGATGATTTGAAAATGCTCACCGGTGTAGCCCAAGCCCGCCAGCAAACTTTGGGCAACCGCCATTTGCGCTTCTAAGCCCTCCACATATTGCGGTGCTTCTTCGTGGGTGTTGAGCACCAAGACTTGTTTGGCGCCATAGGCAATGGCTGTGAGCCAAACTTCCAAGCCCAAGCTGGCGGTGTGCCACAAAGACATGGGAATCACATTGGCCGGCACGCCCTGTGCCAATTTCAATTGGGCTGAGCGGCCCAATGCTTCGATGCATGCTTGACCCCCCTCTTGGCTATGGAGCAAGAGCGTGGCATCTTTCCCGCCAGCAGCATGGTAGGTGGACAACAAGGTTTTGATTTTCAAACCTTGCTCTTGTGCTTTGGGGTAAGCGAAGGTCAGTGCACCTGTAGGACACACTGTGGTGCACGCACCGCAGCCCACACAAAGGTTGGGATTGACTTTAATTTGTTGCCGCGATTTATCGCTTGAAATAGCCTCGGCTGAACAAATGTCAACGCACGCATTGCAACCCACGGTTTCGTTGCGGCTGTGCGCGCAAAGCTTTTGCTTGTAGGCGAAGAACTTGGGTTTTTCAAACTCTCCCACCATGTCGCGCAACTTGAGCAGGGTAGAAAGATCTTGGCCATCCCACTTGAAATAGCCTTGGGGCGTCGCGTGTTGCAAAAAGCCAGGGCCTGTTGCGCCAGCGCCTCTGAGGTCCAAAATCAAATCAAAATTTTCTGTGGCTTCTGCAGGCACACGATTGAAATCAATGGCGCCGGCCGCTTGGCAAACTTTCACGCATGCGCGGCTTGAATTGCACGCGTTCATGTCAATTTGATAGTCGAGGCCAATGGCGTTTTCGGGGCAGGCCTCCACGCAAGCATTGCAACGGGTGCACAAATCCAAATTGATCGGATTGTTTTCGGTCCAAGACACACTAAATGCGCCTAGCCATCCCGTCAGTTTTTGCAACTGCCCTGCAATGACGGGGTATTGTCTTGTCTGTGCGCCGCCGGCTTCACCAGCACCCTGAGAAAAGATCACCACCTGCAAAACATCTGACACCAAGGCCGCCGCTTTTTCGGCTTGATCAAGGAGGCCAATGATCAGTAATCGGCCTTCACTTTTGAAAGGCACTGCAGGCACAGGATCTGGTTCTGGCAAGTGCGCTGCTGCCAAGAGTGCAGCCAACTTGGGGCTGGCGTTTTGGGCATCTCGGCTCCACCCACCCATTTCTCGAATATTGACGAACTTGATGGGCGATGTAGCGCCTTGAGTTTGAAGGGCCAGTTCTGAAAAAAGTTTTTTCTCTTGTGTGCAGGCCACCACCACTTCTTGGCCCGACTGAATGGCATTTTGAAAAGCGCCCGCTTCTCTGCGGCAAAGGGTGCTGTGCAGCGTCAGTGACT
>CALAGS010000019.1 GCA_937891665.1 uncultured Burkholderiales bacterium
TTCAAAGATTTGAAGGTGGTGTTTACTGATTTTTGCCGTACGTTTTTTGAAAGCGACGACTTGGTTCTGCGCTTCCGCCCCAGCTTCTTTCCGTTCACAGAACCCAGCGCAGAGATAGACATTCAATTCCAAACCGGTCCCTTGGCCGGTCGCTGGTTAGAAGTGGCTGGCTCTGGCCAAGTGCACCCCAATGTGGTTCGCAACATGGGACTCGACCCAGAAAAATTCATTGGCTTTGCCTTTGGCATGGGCCCCGACCGTCTCACCATGCTCCGATATGGCGTCAATGATTTGCGCTTGTTCTTCGACGGCGACGTTCGCTTTTTGAGTCAATTTCAATAAATTAAAGACCATGCAATTTCCTGAATCTTGGCTGCGTGAGTTTTGCAACCCACCTCTCTCGACCGAACAACTCGCCGAAACCCTCACCATGGCGGGCTTGGAGGTTGAAGAACTTATGCCTGTAGCGCCACCGTTTTCCAGCGTGGTTGTTGGTGAAATTAAAAGTGCAGAACAGCATCCCAATGCAGACCGCTTGCGCGTTTGCCAAGTTGATGTCGGCCAACCCACCTTGCTCAACATTGTTTGCGGCGCTCCTAATGCGCGTGTAGGCATTCGCATCCCTTGCGCCATGGTGGGGGCAGCTTTACCACCCGGCGAAGATGGCCAACCCTTCCTGATCAAAGTGGGCAAACTGCGCGGTGTCGAAAGCCAGGGCATGTTGTGCTCAGCCAAAGAACTCAAAATTGCAGACGATCATGGCGGCTTGTTAGAGTTGCCTGCCGATGCCCCCCTTGGCGAAAGCATTCGCACTTATTTGAAGCTCGACGATACGCTTTTCACACTCAAACTCACGCCTAATTTGGCACATTGCTTGAGTGTCTACGGCATTGCCCGAGAAGTTTCTGCCCTAACGGGTGCGCCCTTGAAAGCGCCTGAATTCAAATCACTCGCGGTACAAGTTCAAGAGACATTGCCAGTGGCCGTGCATGCCACTGACTTGTGCGGGCGATTCAGTGGCAGGGTGGTGAAGGGTGTCAATCCCAAAGCCCAAACGCCCGCATGGATGGTGGACCGTTTGGCGCGATGTGGTCAACGCAGTGTCAGCCCCTTGGTGGACATTTCAAACTACGTGATGTTTGAGCTTGGGCGGCCTTCTCACATTTTTGACCTCAACAAAATTCATGGCGGTTTGCAAGTTCGCTGGGGCCGCGCCGATGAATCACTCAAACTGCTCAATGGCAGCACCGTGACGGTAGACGATAAAGTGGGTGTGATTGCAGACGACGCTCAAGTAGAGTCCTTGGCAGGCATCATGGGTGGCGATGCCACTGCGGTGTCTGATGACACGCAAAACATTTACATCGAAGCAGCCTACTGGTGGCCCAAAGCCATTGCAGGCCGGTCACGCCGTTACAACTTTTCAACCGACGCGGGCCATCGCTTTGAGCGCGGTGTCGACCCTGAAAGCACGGTTGAACACATTGAGCGCATCACCCAATTGGTGATTGATATTTGCGGTACACCAGCAACGCAAATTGGCCCTGTCGATGATCAAAAGTTGAACATGCCAGTTCGCAAGCCCGTCGCATTGCGCGTGGCGCGTGCCAACAAAGTCATTGGCATGACCTTGAGCCAGAAGCAATGTGCCGATGCACTGCGTGGCTTGGGTTTTGAGGTTTCAGAAACAGAAGGCTTGATCACCGTCAATCCTCCCAGCTGGCGCTTCGATTTGGAAATTGAAGAAGACCTCATTGAAGAGGTTGCACGCATGGTGGGCTACACCCAGCTACCTACCACGCCTCCCTTAGCCCCCATCACGGCCAAAATTCGCAAAGAAAGTGTGCGCGGCCCCTTTGCAGTGCGTCGCAGTTTGGCAGCGCTTGGTTACCAAGAGACCATCAACTTCAGTTTTGTGGAAGAACGCTGGGAGCAAGAGTTGGCGGGTAACCCTGCGCCTCTCAAATTACTCAACCCCATTGCCAGTCAAATGAGTGTGATGCGCACCAGCCTGCTGGGATCCTTATTGCAAGTTGTGAAGTTCAACCTAGATCGCAAAGCCGATCGCGTACGTGTGTTTGAATTGGGAAGGGTGTTTTTGCGCGATGCCTCGGTAAAGAATTCAGACACCACCGTTGAAGGTTTGAGCCAGCCCATGCGCGTGTCGGGCGTCGCTTATGGGCCTGTGTCTTCCACTTCCTGGGGCGGCAAGGTTCGAAACGTCGATTTCTTTGACGTGAAGGGTGAAGTAGAGGCTTTGTTGGCACCCGCCAAGCCAGTGTTTGTGTCGGCTGAACATCCTGCCATGCACCCTGGGCGATGTGCGCAAGTTTCTTTGCATGGCCATGTGGTTGGCCATGTGGGGGAGTTGCATCCTCGTTGGCGTCAGTCATGGGACCTGCAGCAGGCGCCTATTTTGTTTGAACTCGATTTGGATGCCGTCCTTCAGCGAGACGTGCCAGTGGCGCAAGGTGTCGCAAAATTCCAAGCCGTAGAGCGAGACATTGCAGTCGTGGTGGCCGAAAAAGTAACGCACTCTGAGTTGATGGCCGCAGTTCACGAAGCCCCGACATCAGGCCTGCTTCGAAGTGCAGTGTTGTTTGATGTGTTCCGCCCTCAGGCCTCGCTGGGTATTGAAAAAAGTTTGGCTGTGCGACTTGTTTTGAACAGCGACGAAGCCTCATTGACAGACGTGCAAATTGAATCCACAGTCAAGTCTGTGTTGGATCATTTGGCATTGAAGTTAGCTGCCCGTTTGCGCACCTGATGCTTGCCTGAAAGTGGATATGAATTTTTCTGTTGAAAGCCTCGAAACGCCAGCCCTCACCAAGGCTCACCTGGCTGATTTGTTGTTCGAACAAATTGGTTTGAACAAGCGCGAATCTAAGGACATGGTTGATTCTTTCTTTGATTTGATTGCGACGCAATTGGTTGAAGGGACAGATGTCAAAATCTCTGGTTTTGGCAATTTCCAAATTCGTGAGAAAGCGCCGCGGCCAGGTCGCAACCCTCGCACCGGTGAATTGATCCCCATTGAAGCCAGGCGCGTGTCCACCTTTCATGCAAGCCACAAGCTGAAAGCGGCCATTCAAGGCGAAGAAAAATTGTGAAACTGGCGTTCACTGAATTTCACTGACTTGCAGTCCCTGTAATTTTTTTGGATTCCTCCAAAAATTTAATCATTTGCCCCTTTACTCGGCCCCCGTGCGTAGAGTAAGCTTGCAATCCCCCTAGCAAGTTAGTGATTTCAATGGAGAACTCCCTCCCGTCTATTCCAGCCAAGCGCTACTTCACCATTGGTGAGGTGGGCGAGCTTTGCGGTGTCAAGCCGCATGTACTGCGCTATTGGGAGCAGGAATTTACGCAACTTCGGCCCGTCAAGCGCCGCGGCAATCGCCGTTACTACCAGCACCACGAAGTGCTCATGATTCGCCGTATCCGTGATTTGCTTTATGAGCAAGGCTTCACCATCAGTGGTGCCCGCAACAAAATGCAAGAACTGGCTCAATCTCAAAAAGGCTTGAAAAAAGATGCGCTTGAATTGAGCACTGAAGACAATGAAGGCATGGAGGAGTTCGACGAAGACACTGAAGCTTTCTCAGTGAATGATCAAACAACAGTCATGGCCATGGAAAGCGCGCAGCGGGCTGCTCCGCTTCAAGCTTCAAGCAGCCTGCCAACCCTGCGCCGTGAATTGATGGATATCAGAGACCTGCTCTCAAATTGAGAGCAATCTCGGGCTATAATTTAAAGCTTGTCGGCGTGTAGCGCAGCCTGGTAGCGCACTTGCATGGGGTGCAAGGGGTCGCGAGTTCGAATCCCGCCACGCCGACCATTGATGTTTGACAAAAGCTCTTAAGAATTAATTCTTAAGGGCTTTTTTCTTGCAATTGTGGTGACGTCACAACGCCTCGGGTTTGGCTTCTTGCGCAGAATCCTGCTCAGACCGAATGTTAATGGCCATTGGGCCCTTGGGGCCATCGGTCAGTTCAAAGCTCACCCTTGCACCTTCTTTAAGGCTTTTAAAGCCTTCCATGGTGATGGCAGAAAAGTGCGCAAAAGCGTCTGGGCCACCACCATCGGGCTGAATAAATCCAAATCCCTTAGCGTCGTTGAACCATTTCACTGTTCCGTTGAGCATGCATGTCTCCATCCGTTAGATTTATAGAACACATTTAAAGCACTGTTTTTGACGTTGTCAATTCAAGGTTTACCCGACTGATGCAAAATTGCTGCATTGCGACATAAGGACTTTTTAGAGGGTCGGCTCAGAACCCCGCTCAGTCTCTATAGAATGAAATCATGGCAACAGAGAAACCTAAAAAACCAAATTCACCAAACCCGCCAGGATCGGTTGGGGATCCTGCTGGTACCCCAGGAAATAGCGATTCTGTGGTTTTAGAAAGACGACCTGCCAAAGTTGGACCGCCTCAGATGTACCAAGTTGTCATGCTGAATGACGACTACACCCCCATGGAGTTTGTTGTTTTGGTGCTTCAAGAGTTTTTTAACAAAGACCGAGAAGCTGCCACACAAATCATGTTGAAAATTCACTTGGACGGCAAGGGCGTCTGTGGTGTTTTCTCCCGTGATGTGGCCGCTACAAAGGTCGACCAAGTGCTAGATGCGGCCAACCAGGCGGGACACCCACTTCAGTGTGTGAGCGAGCCTGTGGCATGAATCGCACAAAAAGTCGGCAAGAATGTGGCATAAAGCAGTTGCAATCTAACAAATCTACCCAACCTAATATTTTTAACCTCCGCAAGGCATTGAAGGAAATCACATGATTGCCCAAGAATTGGAAGTCAGTTTGCACATGGCCTTTGTTGAGGCGCGTCAGCAGCGACACGAGTTCATTACCGTAGAGCATTTGCTGTTGGCATTGCTAGACAACCCCAGCGCAGCAGAAGTGTTGCGCGCGTGTTCGGCGCAAGTCGACGATTTGCGTCAATCGCTGGCCACCTTCATCAAAGACAACACGCCCCAAGTGGCGGGAACCGAAGAAGTCGACACGCAACCCACATTGGGTTTTCAGCGTGTGATTCAGCGCGCCATCATGCACGTTCAATCGACCGGCAGTGGCAAAAAAGAAGTGACAGGCGCTAACGTGCTGGTTGCTATTTTTGGTGAAAAAGATTCGCACGCCGTGTACTACTTGCACCAGCAGGGCATTACACGTTTGGACGTTGTTAACTTCATCGCGCACGGTATTCGCAAAAGCGATCCACCTGAAGCCACCAAGGGCAGTGATTCTGCGCCTGCGCCTGAAAATGAAGAGGGCAGTGGCGGCTCTGAACGAAACGAAAAGGCATCGCCTTTAGAGCAGTTCACTCAGAACCTGAATCAGTTGGCCAAAGAGGGCAAGATTGACCCGCTTATTGGTCGCGAATATGAAGTTGAGCGCACCATCCAAATCTTGTGCCGTCGCCGTAAAAACAATCCTTTGTTGGTGGGCGAAGCCGGTGTGGGTAAAACGGCCATTGCAGAAGGTTTGGCTTGGCGCATCACGCAAGGCAGCGTGCCTGAAATTTTGGCCGAGGCCGTGGTTTTCTCACTCGACATGGGCGCGCTCTTGGCGGGTACCAAATACCGTGGTGACTTCGAACAGCGCTTGAAGGGCGTCTTGAAAGCGCTCAAAGACAGGCCCCATGCGGTGTTGTTCATCGATGAAATTCACACGCTGATTGGTGCAGGCGCCGCTTCGGGTGGCACCCTGGACGCGTCCAACTTGCTCAAGCCTGCGCTTTCAAGCGGTCAGTTGAAATGCATTGGCGCCACCACCTTCACCGAATACCGCGGCATCTTCGAAAAAGACGCCGCCTTGTCACGTCGTTTCCAAAAGGTCGATGTGGTCGAGCCCACTGTGGCAGAAACAGTGGACATTTTGAAGGGCTTGAAGTCTCGCTTTGAAGAACATCACAGCGTGAAGTATGCCAATGCCGCCTTGCAGGCCGCTGCTGAATTGTCAGCTAAATTCATCAACGATCGTCACTTGCCCGACAAGGCCATTGACGTGATTGACGAAGCTGGCGCAGCCCAACGCATCTTGCCGCCCTCAAAGCGCAAGAAAACCATTGGCAAAGCCGAAGTGGAAGACATCGTGGCCAAGATTGCACGCATTCCGCCAGCCAATGTGTCTAACGACGATCGCAGCAAATTGCAAACCATCGAGCGTGATTTGAAGAGTGTGGTGTTTGGGCAAGACAAGGCCATTGAAGTGTTGGCGTCCGCTGTCAAAATGGCGCGCTCTGGCTTGGGTAAAACAGACAAGCCCATTGGTTCCTTCCTGTTCAGTGGCCCCACAGGTGTGGGCAAAACTGAAGCCGCAAAGCAGTTGGCCTACATCATGGGCATCGACCTCATTCGCTTTGACATGTCAGAGTACATGGAGCGACATGCTGTTAGCCGTTTAATTGGTGCGCCTCCAGGCTATGTCGGCTTTGATCAAGGTGGTTTGCTGACAGAAGCCGTGACCAAGAAACCGCATTGCGTTTTGTTGCTCGACGAAATTGAAAAAGCACACCCTGATATTTTCAATGTATTGTTGCAGGTCATGGACCATGGCACCTTGACGGATAACAACGGCCGCAAAGCTGACTTCCGCAATGTGATCATCATCATGACCACCAATGCGGGCGCAGAGACCATGAACAAGGCCACCATTGGCTTTACCAATCCGCGTCAAGCTGGCGACGAAATGGGCGATATCAAGCGCTTATTCACCCCAGAGTTCCGCAATCGCTTGGATGCCATGGTCAGCTTCAAGGCCTTGGACGAGCAAATCATCATGCGCGTGGTCGACAAGTTCTTGTTGCAACTTGAAACACAGTTGTCAGAGAAGAAAGTTGATGTCACGTTCAGCGACAACTTGCGCAAGTTCTTGGCCAAAAAAGGCTTCGACCCGCTCATGGGCGCAAGACCGATGCAGCGTTTGATTCAAGACACCATTCGAAAGGCTTTGGCCGACGAATTGTTGTTTGGCCGATTGATCGATGGTGGTCGTTTGAGCGTCGATTTGGACGAAAAGGACGAGGTATTGTTGGACATCCAGCCTTTGCCCAAGAAAGAAGGCCGCAATTCAAAATCTGAACCCCACGAGCCTGAAGAGGCAACTGCCAACTGAAAAAAGCCGGATTCGTCCGGCTTTTTTGTTGCGCAAGCACAAGCTAAGCCGAGTGCTTTCGATCTGCCCTCAGATGAAAAGTAAAATCTAGCCTCGACGATTTAAATTACATCAAGGAATTTGAGATGGCTGGCCACAGTAAATGGGCAAATATTCAACACCGCAAGGGCCGGCAGGACGAAAAACGCCAGCGCATTTGGACCCGTGTCGTCCGAGAGATCATGGTGGCTGCCAGAACCGGCGGCGGTGATCCTACTGCCAACCCCCGTTTGCGCCTGGCCATTGAGAAGGCCAAGGCGGCCAACATGCCAGCCGATACCGTCAAGCGAAACATCGACAAGGCCACGGGCAACTTGGAAGGCGTGACTTACGAAGAGATTCGGTATGAAGGGTATGGCATTGGCGGTGCGGCCATCATTGTTGACACCATGACTGACAACCGAGTTCGCACCGTGGCAGAAGTTCGGCACGCCTTCAGCAAGCACGGCGGCAACATGGGCACAGAAGGCTCTGTGGCTTTTCAGTTTAAGCATTGCGGGCAATTGATTTTTGCGCCAGGTACCTCAGAAGACAAAGTGATGGAAGTGGCACTAGAAGCAGGCGCTGAAGATGTCATTGCCGATGCTGATGGCGCCATCGAAGTCCTGACGTCGACGACAGATTTTGAAACAGTTAAAAATGCCCTTGAAGCCGCTGGTTTGATGGCTGACATGGCCGAAGTTACCATGCGCGCAGAAAACAGCATTGACCTTTCAGGCGATGATGCTGCCAAAATGCAAAAACTCTTGGATATCTTGGAAGATTTGGACGATGTGCAAAACGTTTTCCACAACGCAACCATTTCTGAATAAGGCTTGATCAATGAAAGTATTGGTAGTAGGTGGTGGCGGACGCGAGCATGCTTTGGCTTGGAAGTTGTCGCAATCAGAACGCATTCAAAAAGTGTTTGTAGCACCAGGCAATGGCGGCACAGCGCGCGATCCCAACTTGGTTGATGTGCCCATCACCGATGTGAAGGCACTGCGCGAATGGGCGCACCAAGAAAAAATCGATCTCACTGTGGTTGGGCCTGAGGCCCCACTGGCCGCTGGCATTGTGGATGAGTTTCGGGCGCATGGCATGAAAATTTTTGGACCCACGAAAGCAGCCGCGCAATTGGAAAGCTCAAAAGCTTTTTCTAAAGCGTTCATGCATCGCCACGGCATTCCAACTGCACGCTATGACACCTTCACGAATGCAGCACTTGCGCATGCCTACATCGACAAAATGGGTGCGCCTATTGTTGTGAAGGCAGATGGCTTAGCGGCAGGTAAAGGCGTGGTAGTGGCCATCACGGCCGCGGAAGCTCACGAGGCCATTGACTTCATGTTGCTAGACAACAGCTTGGGCGTAGTCCACAACGCTGGAGCAGATGGCGCTGCTGTGCCACGCGTTGTGATAGAAGAATTTTTGCAAGGCGAAGAGGCCAGCTTCATTGTGTTGTGCGATGGCAAAAATGTGGTGGCCTTGGCTACCAGCCAGGATCACAAGCGCTTGTTAGACCATGACGAAGGCCCCAACACAGGCGGAATGGGTGCTTACTCGCCTGCGCCCGTTGTCACGGCGCAAGTTCATGCCAGGGCTATGCGTGAAGTGATTATGCCGACCATCAAGGGCATGGAAAAAGACGGAATTCCCTACACCGGCTTTTTGTATGCCGGCCTCATGATTGATGAAAAAGGTCAACCTAAAACATTGGAGTTCAACTGCCGAATGGGCGATCCAGAAACCCAGCC
>CALAGS010000020.1 GCA_937891665.1 uncultured Burkholderiales bacterium
CATAGGGTTCAATTTTGCCCGTACTGCCCTTCGCCATTTCAATGGTTTCATCCATTGAACTCAAATTCAGGTCAACTGCCAAAACGTGTGCACCTTCCTGCGCAAAGCGAACACAGCTTGCACGGCCATTGCCCCAACCAGGCCCAATACAACCTGCCCCCGTAACAATGGCCACACGCCCCTCAAGTCTTCCAGTCATGAATTACTTTCCTGTGAATGCTATTTTTGGAATTGATAGAGTCGCATCGGATTGTCGACAAGCAGTTTGTTTAACAAATCATCTGTCGGCGCAATAACTTGCAACAGAGCCACCAAGTCAGCATCGTCTGGGGGTGAACTCCTGAAGTTTGGATGGGGCCAATCTGTACCCCACAAAACCCGCTCAGGAAAGCTAGCAACTAACTCACGGGCAAACGGGACCGCATCCACGTAAGGGGATTCTTGCCGAGAAGCGCGTTCACAACAGCTCACCTTGACCCACATGTTGTCAAAACGCATGAGTGCCTTGAGTGCTTCAAACGCAGGCTGCTTTAAGCCCAATGAAGCATCAATGCGGCCCATGTGATCAATCACCACCGGCACCGGCAAACTGGACAAATAAGGCGTCATCGGCTCAATGAAGCTGCTGTCCATGTGAATTTGCAAATGCCAGTCGAATGCCACCAAACGGGCGGCTAAGGTTGCCAGTTCCTTGGGATCTGGACCTGGATCCAAGTGGGCCATGTAGTTAAACCGAATACCCCTGAAACCTTGAGCCTTTAGCGCAAGGATGTCAGCATCTGCAACGTCGTGGGGCAGCAGCGCGATACCCACATAGCGCCCTGAGCGGGCGCCGACAGCATCTGCCGTGGCGCTGTTGTCAAATCCGTGGCACCCTGACTGTACGACGACGCAACGCTCAAAGCCATAACGGTCATGTAGCGCGAACAAAGTCTCTTTCGTCGCATCCCCGGGTCGAAACCGCGCATGCAAGGCATAGGGAAATTGCGCTACCGGGCCGAAAACATGGCAATGGCCATCACACGCACCGGCAGGCAAAACAAATTGTCTAGGCCCAGGATGCGGGTGGTAAGTTATATCTGCGGACTTAGGCATGGGAACTTAGGCCATTTCAATTTGGTCTGGATAAATAGCTGGGACCTCGAAAACACACAAGGTCATGGAGACAAAGGAATAATAGCCAAGCACAGCCGTCAAATCGACAACGCCCTCGCGACCCAAGCGCTCGATTGCCTCTTGAAAAACGGCATCAGAAACGCGTTTTTCAGTTGTCAGCTCTGACGAAAAGTCATACACAACCGCCATCTTAGGATCTTGAAAAACAGGGGTTCGCCTTTCCTGGATGGCCTCAATAATGTCCAAAGAAACACCAGCCTGAAGCGCAAACGGTTTATGGGCCTGCCACTCGAATTCAGCAGACCAGTGACGCGCAGTAACCAAAATAGCAAGTTCCGACAGCAGTGGCGCAAGCGAGGATTCGTAACGGCAATATCTGCCCAAATCTTGCGCCTTCGCGGCCAACTCAGGGCGGTGTAACCACAAGGCTAATGGACCCCTAACCTGGCCCCGTGGACCATTGGCAATCGTGTTGTGAATTTCCTTCTGTCTGTCGGAGTAATCTTCAAACTTAGGTGGGATGTAACGCATCATTAAATCACTTTAAACAGGGACTGCAGTAGCGGCAACAGCGGGCTCTAACGCTGACAATTGGTTCAGCCAATCAGCCACCATCGGATAATCAGAACGCCAAGCAATGGGTTGACGCCAATCTAGATATCCAAGCGCACAAACCAAAGAGATAGAAGCTGCACATGATAAAGATGTTGGTGGCAATTGATCGGCAACCTTATCAAATGCTCTTAGTATTTTTCCACGCTGATGAGATA
>CALAGS010000021.1 GCA_937891665.1 uncultured Burkholderiales bacterium
TGTTGCTGTAAAGTTTGGCGCCCGGCAAGTTTTGACCTGCAGCAAAAATTTCGGCAGACACACTGCGGTGTTCAGGAACAAAGGCGTCGGTGGCATGCACGTCGTGGCTGCCTGTGCCGCCTAGGCCATAGGCTTGCCAGTTGTCTTGGCTTTTGAAATCTGCCTGGGGAATTAAAAAGAAACGTCTTTGGGGCGCGCCACCATTTTGCTCTGTCATGGCGCCAACCAACATCCATGTGGAGGCATCAACGCCGCTGCCAAATGGCCATTTGCCTGAGACCTTGTAGCCGCCTTCCACAGGCACCGCTTTGCCGCATGGAAATGCAAAGCCAGTGGCTGCCAGCGCGAAGGGGTCTGTGCCCCAGACATCTTCTTGGGCTTGCAATTCAAACTGGCCAATGTTCCAAGCGTGCGACGCTAAATTGGAATAAGCCCAAGCCGTCGATGAGCAGCCTTTGCATATTTCTAGCACCACATCCATCAAAGAGCCCAGACCTAATTCAGAGCCACCAAAGCGTTTGGGTTGCATGAGCCTCAGCAGGCCGCTGGCATTGAGTTCTTCAATTGATTCTTCAGGGACTCGGCGAATTTTTTCTGCATGCGCTGCGCGCTCGGCAAATTTGGGTGCAAGTTTTCTGGCGATGGCAACGGCTTCAAGTGCCGTGAGCACAGGCGCTGACTGAAGGGCTCGAGTAGGTTTGGAAATGACGCGTAGATTCATGTTTGTCCCTTATCCGTTGACCTTGAGATAGACCGCATAAAGCGATGTGGTTCCGCAAATGAAAAGTCGATTGCGTTGAGCACCGCCAAATGTGAGGTTGGCCACCATCTCGGGTATTTTGATTTTACCAATGAGCCGCCCATCTTGTCTGTAGCAAATCACGCCTTGCGCACAGCTGGTCCATAGCCTGTCTTGTTGATCGATTCGAAAGCCATCAAAAAAACCATCGGGGCATTCTGCAAACACGGAGGAGGAACCTAGGGTTTTTCCCGAGGCGTCTACATTGAAGCGGCGAATGTGCTTGGGTCGGTTAGGGCCCTCGGTGCCGCCACTGTCGGCAATGAACAAATGCTTTTCATCGGTTGAAAATGCCAAACCATTGGGATGGTCAAAGTCTTGGGCGACACGGGTCACTTCCAAGCTGTGGGGGTCAATGCGGTAGACGTGGCAACCGTCTTGTTCCATGCTGTCCATCTTGCCCTCGTAGTCGGCAATGATGCCGTAATCGGGGTCGGTGAACCAAATGGAATGGTCTGACTTGACCACCACATCGTTGGGGGAATTCAAGCGTTTGCCATTGAAGGCATCGGCCAGCACCGTGATGCTGCCGTTGTGCTCGGTGCGGGTCACCCGTCGGTTGTAGTGCTCGCAGGTGATCAAACGGCCTTGCAGGTCGACTGTGTTGCCGTTGGCATAGCCTGAGGGCTGGCGAAACACTGACACCGAGCCGTCGGTATCGTCATAGCGCATGATTCGGTTGTTGGGTAAATCGGACCACAGCAAGTAGCGACCGCCACCAAACCATGCCGGCCCTTCGGACCAACGTGCGCCTGTCCAAAGTCTTTCAACGCGTGCATGGCCTACAAAGCAGGCGGCAAATTCGGGTTCGATGACTTGGAACCCGCTGCCTTCAATTTCGCCGTAAAACATGGATGACCCTTGCACTTTAAAGTTTTAAAAATTTAACAGAATTTGCGGGTCTTGCGTGCAAAATTAAGCGTAATCTAATTTTGGGAGACAGAGATGAGCATGCAGAACAAATTACTCAGCGATCGGGCCCCTTTTCAAGCCATTGTGGACAGGCCCGCTTTGCAATTGCCCGATGGCAATCGCATGTTGGTTTGGATCATTGTCAATGTGGAGCATTGGTCCATTGAGCGTGCCATGCCACGTTCTGTCTTGTCGCCACCCATGGGGCAGCCGCTGCTGCCAGATTTGGCCAATTGGTCTTGGCATGAGTACGGCATGCGCGTTGGATTTTGGAGAATTTTTGATGCTTTGCAAAAGCGCGGCATCACGCCCACCATGGCCATCAACGGCATTGTGTGCGAGTCGTATCCCAGCGTTGCACAAGCTGCCCTGAAAGCCGATTGGGAGTTCATGGGCCACGGCTATGTTCAGGGGCCCATGCACAAGGTGGAAGACCAAGTCAAAGCCATTGATCAAACCATGCAGTCCATCAAAAACTTCACGGGCAAGGCTCCCGTGGGTTGGGAAAGCCCTGGGCTGACTGAAACAGACGACACCTTGGACTATTTGTCAGCAGCAGGCATCTCTTACGTTGCCAATTGGGTTTTAGATGATCTGCCCACTTGGCTGCATGCCAAACCCAAACCAGTGCTTGCTGTGCCTTATACGGTGGAGTTGAATGACATTCCCATGATGGCGCTTCAAAACCATCGAAGCGAGGAAATGTACCACCGCGGCGTGTTGCAACTTGACCGCTTGTGGCGTGACGCCGCCACCATCCCCCGCATGATGGCCATCAGCGTGCACCCTTACATCACGGGCGTGCCACACCGTATCGATGCCTTTGAGAAGTTGCTAGATGCCGTGCTGGCCAAGCCAGAAGTCCAAATCATGACGGGTGAAAAAATAGCGCAGTGGTATAGCTCGCAAGTGCCTGCCAGTGCTGTTTTGAAATGAAGGGACACACAGAATGAAAAATGAAAAAACCAAAGTAGGCGTGATTGGCTTGGGCATTATGGGCTCGTCCATTTCATCCAATCTGCAGAAGTCTGGGTTTGATGTGCATGGCGTCGATTTGCACGCACCTACACGCAAAAAAATGAAGCCGCTGTTGTCAGATGTTCACGCCGACCCTTCAGCCATCTTGCAACACTCTTTCAAGCTCATCAGCTCACTGCCTTCTAGCAAAGCTTTGATGCATGTTTGCCATGCACTGTGCGAATCAAAGCAAGCTCTCAAAATCAAGGGCAGCCCCATTTTGATGGAAACCAGCACCTTGACCTTGAAAGACAAAATGGCGGCACGCGACATTTTGTTGGCGGGCGGTATTCACATGATCGATGCGCCTTTGTCTGGCACAGGGGCGCAAGCCAAAACCAAAGATTTGAGCATTTACGCCAGTGGCGATGCCAAAGATGTGAAATCATTCAGCGCCATATTTGATGGCTTCTCGCGCACCAACTACAACGTCGGTGAGTTTGGCAATGGCATGAAGATGAAGCTGGTGGCCAATTTGCTGGTAGCCATTCACAACGTGGCTGCTGCTGAAGGCATCTTGTTTGGCAAGAAACTGGGCCTAGACACCAAGAGCTTGGTCAGCATCATTGGCGATGGCGCTGGCAGTTCGCGCATGTTTCAAGTGCGTGGCCCCATGATGGTTGCCAAAACTTGGAGTCAAGCCACCATGAAAAACGAGGTTTGGCAAAAGGACATGTCCATCATTTACCAGGCACTTGACGATCTGAAAGTGCCAGCACCCTTGTTTGCCGCATGCATTCCCATTTACAACGCTGCCATGTCGCAAGGCCATGCACTAGACGACACAGCCGCCGTGTATGCCGTCTTGGAAAGAATGGCGGGCGAGCGCTAAAGCGTTTTAAATTTTGCCCAGCGCAGCCAACACACGCTGAGGTGTGAAAGGCTGCACGCTCACGTTGGCATTGAGGGGTGCCAAGGCATCGTTGATCGCATTCATCACGGCGCCAGGTGCGCCTGCAGTGCCAGCTTCTCCAGCACCTTTGGCGCCAAGCTCTGAGGTTTTGGTGGGGGTTTGCACATGGCCAATGACCATGTCGGGCATCTCGCCTGCCATGGGCACCAAGTAGTCTGCCATCGAGCCATTCAACAATTGGCCGTCTTCGCTGTACATGCATTCTTCAAACATGGCGCCACCAATGCCCTGAACAATGCCGCCGCGAATTTGCTCATCGACCAGCATGGGGTTGATGATGGTGCCGCAGTCTTCCACACACCAGTGCTTGAGCAGTTTGACAAAGCCGGTTTCTGTGTCTACCTCGACATAGGAGGCTTGAATGCCATTGGTGAAAGTAAAACCATACTCACGCGGTGTGTAGTGCCGCGTGACAGTAAGCTCTGATTGGAAATCCATGGGCAATGTGTCGGGCCTGAAATAGGCCACACGGCCCACTTCACTCAAAGGCATTTGTTCTTGGCCGCTGAGTTTGTCTAACACCACGCCGTTGACCAAATCGAGCGTGGCAGATTCAACCTTCAAGATGGCGGCGGCCACATCCAAAATGTTTTTTCGCAGAACCTTTCCTGCTTGCAACACCGCTTCGCCGCCAATGCCAGCGCCCCTTGAGGCCCAAGTGCCACCGCCATAGGGTGTGATGGCGGTATCGCCTGTGATCACACGGACGTTTTCTACTTTGACACCCACCGCGGTGGCTGCAATTTGCGTAAACACGGCCTCTGTGCCTTGGCCTTGTTCGGTCACACTGACCAGCACATTGACCATGCCTGCAGGGTCGAGTCGAATGGTGGCGCCATCTTGAGCAGAGATGCGTGCTCCGCCTACGCCATAGAACGCAGGGGAGGGGTTGGTGACTTCAATCATGGCGGCCAATCCGATACCGCGGTAAATGCCATGGGCGCGCAAATTAGCTTGCTCTTGACGCAAGCCTTTGTAGTCCATCAGGTTCATGAGCTGATCTAGGCACTGGTGGTGTGACAGCTTTTCAAACTTCACACCAGAAGGGAAGGTGTAGGGGTAGGCGTCGTCTGCAATTAAATTTCTGCGCCTAAATTCTGCAGGGTCCATGCCAATTTTTCTGGCCGCTTCGTCCACAATGCCTTCAGTGATCGCCATGGCAATGGGATGTCCTACTGCGCGGTATTGGCAGGTGACATTCTTGTTGGTAAAGACCACATCTAGCTTGGCTTTGTAGTGCTTGTGCTTGTAGGGGCCGCCCGTCAGGTTGACCACTTGGTTGCCTTCAATGCCGCTGGTGCGAGGGTAGACAGAGTAGGGGCCAATGCCTGTTAAGTCATTCATGTCAAAGGCAATGATGTCACCTTGGTGGGTGCAGGCCAGTTTGATTTTGACTTTGTGTTCGCGCGCGTGAATGTCAGTTAGAAACGACTCAATTCTGTCGGCGGAAAATTTAACGGGGCGCTTCAGCATCACTGAAATAGCAGCGGTGGCCATTTCATCGGGGTAGACGTGGACCTTGATGCCAAACGAGCCGCCCACATCTTTGCAAATGACACGCACATTGGACTCAGGGATGTCCAGATGACGCGAAAAAATATCTTGCATCATATTGGGTGTTTGTGTGCCTTGGTAAACAGTCAGCAAGTTTTCGGCAGGGTTGTAGTCTGCCAAAATGCCTCGCGGTTCATTGGTCACGCCAGTGTGTCGACTGAATTCGTAAACCTTTTCGACCACCACATCGGCCTTGGCAAACTCTGCCTCAAAATTCTCGGTGATCAGTTCGCGGCTGAAGCATTTGTTGTCTCCCAAATCAGGGTGAATGACCACGTCGCCGGCAAGCGAGGCTTCCATGTCGGTCACAACGGGCAAGAGGCCCCAGTCAACCAGCACATGGTCTAGCGCGTCTTCTGCTTGACGTCTTGTTTGGGCCACTATGGCCGCCACTGCTTCGCCTTGCCAGCAGGCTCTTTCTGGGGCAATGGCGTACTGCGGTGCCGACCGGATGCCTTTGAGGTGACCTAAAACACCAACCCAAGGGGTGCAAAATTTGGCCACTTCATGGCCGTCAAAAACCGCCACCACGCCAGGTTGTTTGCGTGCATGGGATAGGTCTAATTGCTTGATGACTGCGTGGGCATGGGGGCTTCTGAAAAACACCACATGCACCAAGCGGGGTAGGCGCAAGTCATCTAAGTAGGTGCCGCGTCCTTCCAGTAATTTTTTGGCACCTGAGCGCGGCACACTTTGACCCACATAATTTTCTTGGGTGGCCACACCATCAGCGTGCAGCGGCAGTTCGTGGGGTGCGTTCATACCTTGACTCCTGCTTCAGAAGAAGATTTGACCAAGACCGACTCAATGGCATTCACGATGGCCTGATAGCCAGTGCATCGGCAGTAGTTGCCAGAAATTAATTCTCGAATTTCTTCGCGCGTGGCCTGCTTGTGGTGCTTGGTAATTTCCAGGGCAGTGAGCAACATGCCCGATGAGCAGAAGCCACATTGAAAAGCGTTGTGCGCTAAAAAAGCAGCCTGCAATTGTTGCAGTTCACGGCTTTCAGTGAGGCCTTCAATGGTTTGTACCTGTTTGCCATTGGCTTGAATGGCCAAAGTCAGGCACCCCCGCACAACTTGCCCGTCCACCATGACTTGACAGGCACCGCACACCCCGTGTTCACAACCTAAGTGCGAACCCGTGAGGCCCAGTTCATCGCGCAAATAATCGACCAAGTGCATACGAACGGGCACTTGGGCATCAACAGTTTCGCCGTTGACGGTAAATTGTGCATGCATGCAATTTTCAGACATGTGTCGCTCCCGCTTGCATCAAGGCCCTTGACAAAAGAACCCGTGACAAATGTTTTTTGGTGGCTGCGTTGGCCAATAAATCGCCCGCTGGATGGAGGTCTGCATCCAGACCCTTTTGGGCTTCTGCAATGGTCTGCTGGTTGATGGGTTGACCCACCATGGCTTTCATGGCGTGAGGCGCCAGAATGGGCTTGTCGTCCATGGCCATGAAAGCCAAGGAAGCATCTCGAATGGTTTGTCCTTCTAAGCTGATGGCCAAGGCCATGCCCACCATGGCGTAGTCGCCTTTTCGCCTGGCCAATTCTGAAAACACAAAACGTTGGTTTGCAGTGGCCACGGGAAACTCGACCGCAATGAGCACTTCATGCGCTTGCACGGCTGTGCGGTACAAGCTGATGAAGAATTCAGTGGCCTTGACCCGTCGCTCACCGCTTGCGCTTTGAATCACCAGGGTGGCATTCAATGCCAAAGCCACAGCAGGGTATTCAGCGGCAGGGTCGCCCAAAGCCAAACTGCCCCCTATGGTGCCTTTGTTCCGAATGGCCAAATGGGCCACATAGGGTACTGCTTGCGCAAGCAGGGGCACATGCGTTTGCACGAGGCTGGAAGAAAGAACCTCGTGGTGAGTGGTCAAAGCGCCAATGCGCACCACATCGCCAGTTTTTTGAATGCCTTTGAGTGATTCAAGGCCGCTGATGTCAATGAGTATCTTGGGGTTGGCCATGCGCAAATTCAACATGGCCAAAAGGCTTTGGCCACCTGCCAATATTTGCGCAGTGTCACCGTGCGTTTGAAGGGCTGAAAAAACATCAGCCATGGTTTGTGCTTTGAAGTATGAAAACTCTGGGGACTTCATTGAAAATTCCTCTTCACAAACAAGCTATGGAAGCATTGAGAATCAGTGTTTATTTGGAGACGCCAAGGTAGTAGCTCTTCACCAGGTCATTGCTCATGAGTGTGTCAACATCGCCATTGAACACAATTTCACCATGCACAATGATGTGACCGTGGTCTGCAATGCGCATGGCTTGCTTGAAATTTTGCTCAGCCATGAGCACGGTGAGTTTGTATTTCTCTTTCAGTTCTTTCAGTTTGGTAATGGTTTGAGAAACCAAAAGGGGAGACAGGCCCACTGAGGGCTCATCGACCAAGAGCAATTTGGGCGAAGACATCAGGGCTCGGGCAATGGCCAACATTTGCTGTTGTCCACCAGACATAGAGCCTGCCAATTGACTGCGGCGTTCTTTGAGTACGGGGAAAGCCTCATAACAGAACGCCATATTTTCTGGAATTTGTGGCCGTGAGGATTCTCTGAATGCGCCGAGCAGCATGTTTTCTTCAACAGTGAGTTTTGGAAAAAGGCGGCGTCCCTCGGGCACCAAAGCAATGCCAAGATTGACAA
Source organism: uncultured Burkholderiales bacterium (assembly GCA_937891665.1). GTDB lineage: Bacteria > Pseudomonadota > Gammaproteobacteria > Burkholderiales > Burkholderiaceae_C > Limnohabitans_A. Next base: position 7,854 of record CALAGS010000021.1, read on the forward strand.
TTTCTTCGGTTGCAAGCTGAGTGAGATCATGTTTGACGCCATCTATCTCGAAAATAATTGTGCCCTTGTCGGGCTTGACCATGCCCATGACACATTTCATCAGGGTGCTTTTCCCATTGCCATTGGTCCCCAGTAGAGCGACTGTTTGTCCGTTGTCAATGCTGAGCGAAACACCATGCAATGCGCGAACAGCGCCATAGCCAGCGTCAATGTCTTTGAGGGTGAGATTAATCGCCAAGGTAGGCCCTCTGTACTTCTGGATTTTTAACGATATCTTCTGGGGTACCTTCGCATATGATTTTACCCGCGTCTAAACACACCACCCGTTGAGAAAACTTCATCACCGCCTGCATGATGTGCTCAATCATGATGATCGTGATGCCCGTTTTGTTCAGGTCAAATAAAATCTGCAGTACTTCATCCACTTCTGCGCCAGCTAAGCCCGCCATGGCTTCATCCGAAATGAGTAGCTTCGGTTTGGCAGCCATTGCTCTGGCCAATTCCATTTTCCGCAATTCGACTTGAGACAGATGCTTGATGGCTGATTCAGCTTTGCTTGCAAGGCCCATATCAGCCAAAATTTGCATCGCTTGGTCTTTAGCCTTAGTGCCTGTCATGCCACCCACATAAGCCAGAGGAACCATGAGGTTCTCAACCACGGTCATACTGGTGAAAGGCCGGGGAATTTGGAAACTGCGTGCAATGCCTTTTCGCGTTCGGACATAAGCGGGCATATGACCGATTAGATCGCCATTAAAACGAATTGTGCCGCTGTCGTTTTGAAGGGCTCCCGCGATACAACTGATCAATGTCGTTTTACCTGAACCGTTAGGTCCTATCAAGCCTAACCGCTCACCGGGGGCAATATGCAAGTCAACACCCTGTAAGGCTGTAAAGCCTCCAAAGTTTTTGACAAGACCGTTTACTTGGAGGATGTTTTCCATTTTTTAACCAATCCAACAATGCCATCGGGTGCGCCGACCACGAACACAATCAACAACATTCCCACCACCAAAACATTGAGCTCACTTGAAATCGTGACTGTCACAATTTGCTGAATGCTTGCAAGTAACAATGCGCCAATTAAGGGGCCTACCCAATGTGAAGTGCCGCCAATGATTGGCATTGCCAAAGCAATCACTGCATAGTGAAGATTGAATGTGGAGGCGGGTTCTATATAGCTCAGGTACATCGGCATAGGGGCACCTGCCACTCCCAGCAATGCGCCCGATATACTGCAAGCAATCAGTTTGAGTTTTAATGTGGGCACGCCACAACATTCCGCGGCTTCCTCAGAATCGCGCACTGCTTTTAGACCTTGGCCAATGTGTGAGTTTTGGACGTATCGCGCTGCCGATACTGCGATGATGGCCATAAGAGTCATCACAAAAAACAGCATTCTGGTGTAACTCTCGAATATCCAAGCTCCTCCAGGGCGAGTCAACTGGATGCCGGTTGCGCCCCCTAAGAAGCGGGAGTTCATGACCACCGCTTCAAGGATGAAAACAATTGCGACCGTGGCGATAGAGAAAAATATACCTCTAAGTCTTAGGGTGAAAACACCAACTGCAAACCCTAAAAGGGCACCCATTACAGCGCCACCTGCGATTTGAACAAGCAAAGGTGCATCAAACAGCAATCGCAAGGACAACGCGGAATAGGCGCCAACGCCAACGAATCCTGGGACACCGAAATTGACGTACCCAGCATAGCCACCCAAGATATTCCAAGCAGTGGCTAAAACAACGGATTGCAACACGACAAATCCAGCAAAAAATAAATACTCATTGGCACCCGATAAAGCCAAAGCACCCATTCCCATTAGAGTTAAGAGACAAATTAACCAGTATTTCATCGAGCTCACCTACCAAAGAGACCCTGCGGACGCACAGCCAAGATCAATAACAAGATACCAAAGGACACGGCAGTGGCCCATGAAGCGCCCAACATGGTTAGCACAATTGACTCAGCCACTCCAAGCAACAATCCGGCGACCAAAGTGCCACTCATACTTCCCATGCCGGCCAATACGACCACACAGAATGTTCTGCCAATATAAATGCGGTCCATAGTAGGCTCGACAGGACTGACGACGATCAGCATGGCACCCGCCAATGCATTGACAGCAGTCGCAATGCCAAAGGCCAGTTGTTTAATTTTGATGGGATTGGCGCCCATCAAACGCAAGGCGCCTTCGTCTTGCCCAACGGCTTTAATGGCCCGACCCGTAAACGTTTTTGAAAAATACAGTGACAGCGTCAGTGTTAAAAACAAGGCCACACCGGCTGCTACCAAAAGCCGAAAGGGAAGCCGTATGTCTCCAAGCTCAAGGCTTTTACCGATGTAAGAGGCAGACACAGAGCGCTGGTCAACGCCAAAAAATACAATCAATCCAACTTCAATGATAAATGCCAAACCAAAGAAAAATGCCAAGCCATTGACACCTGCGGCATTGCCTCTGCTTTCAAAGGTTTCGTAATAAAAGCGGTACAGCAAAATACCAAAAAGATAAAACAAAGGCATCAATAGAATCCCAGAAAGTATGGGATCTAAACCAAAGTCGCCGAGCAAATAAGCGCCGTATGAACCTGCAATGAGCAAAGCCGGATGGGCCACATGCGGGACATCAAGCAAGCCAAACGAGACGGACAACCCAAGACTGACCGCTGCATAAAAGCAGCCTAGCATCAAGCCAAACAAGAGGGCATCAAAAAATAAGTCAAAAGGAAAAGACATGATTCAATAAAGATAGAGGGGTGAGCAACAGCTCACCCCTCATCGGGTTGGAGGCGCTTCAACTACCCTTGCGTGCTACATCAAAAGGTGCAATGAAATTGCCCGTTTTGTCAGCAGCAGGAGCCAAGATCACTTGCCGCTGAGGGCTGCGAAACTGTTCTTGATCTTTATCTTTCACACCACGGAACTGCGTGGTCAGCAATCTTGGTTTGGACCACTCCCCATCAGCATCGTAGCGAATAGGCCCAACAATTGTTTTCATTTCATTCTTATGAATGTAGTCAGCCAATTTTGCATCTTCAATGCTTTTTGTAGCTGTAATTGCTTGTGCAAGCATCTCGCCGATAGCGTAGTTGAAGGGTGCAAGGTAAAAGCCGAGTTCGTCAACTTTCGCTTCCTTGGCGCGAACGGTGTAGCGCTTTAAGAATTCGTCAACGCCAGGAGTTGGCATGCCTGGCACATAAGAGTGATAGTTGACGATGCCGTTGAGCTTACTCCCCAAATTCACGGCAATAGGTGTGAACTGCAAGCCGACCATGCCACCCCCCACAATCAAGGCCTGTGGGCCCAAGCCAATTTCGCTGATTGAGTTGACAATAGCTGCCGAGCCTGCAGGGTAAGAGGCAATGAAAACAATCTCTGCTTTTGACGAGCGAATGGCTCGAACCAATGAAGAAAAATCTTTGGTGGTGGGCGGATAGTTTTGATCGAAAACGACGTTCAAACCCAATGACTTAAAGTAGGGGCGTGCGCCGTCAGCTAAGTTTTGTGCAAATTCACCATCCTCCGCCAAGATGGCAACTGTTTTGCCACCAGCTGATTTTGCGGCTTCCATAAAGCCTTTGGCCCAACCATCTGCGGTGTTCCATGGGGCGTTGTTGAACCACATGTCATGCTTTGTTTTGGCATTGACTTGAAATGAGAAATTGCCCATCAACAATTTTTTGCGTTGTTTGACCAGCGGCATAATGGGCGCTGTAGGCCCTGTTGCATAGGGAGCGATCAACAAATCAACCTTGTCGACATCCAATAATTTGGTGTAAATGGCTGGCGTATTGGCGGGATTGGATTGGTCATCATATGATGTGAATTCAATCTTTCGACCTAACAAGCCTCCTTTGTTGTTGGTGTCTTCCACCCACATTTTCAGTGCAAGCAATGCAGCTTGACCGCCGCCGCCAAGACCACCCGTCAAGGGCATGCTCATACCGATTTTCAAGGGCGTACCTTGAGCAAATGCCAAACTGGCTGGCACTGTGGCTGCAAGCAATCCTGCTCCACCTGTTTCTAATATCTTGCGCCTAATCTTGTCCATGAATGTCTCCTAGATAAATAAAAGAACTACTTTTTGATCATAAAAGAGAGAATTCAAACTGGTATCCGCTATTACCCTAGTTTTGTACGGGAAATATAAAAAAGTGAGTCAGGTGGGCGTCTCGGTCACACGCGTCATTTTGGAGTAGTCCTCGCCATTCCAAGCGGGTGCTTGGGTGATGTTGAAAAAATTGAGCTCAATCATGACGCCATTGGGGTCTCTGATGAACAGCTGGTAGAGGTTGGATTCAGGGAAATGCCTAGGTCTGAAGCTGATGTTTTTCTCTTGAAAACGCTCGACAAATGTTTCTGGCTCTTCCGCCAAAAATGCCACATGGTCAATGACGCCCGTCTGGCCGTTGGCGGCATCGCTGCCGGTGCCAATGTAGTATTTTTCTCGATTAGGAATGTTGGAGGGGCCCAAGTGAACCTGAATCGAGCCATTGATGCCTAGCCAATAACCGGGGAAGGGAAAATCGGGTCTTGCCATAACTTCAAAACCCAATACAGTCATGTAAAAATCTTTGGTAAGTTCAAGGTTTTCGGAACGAATAAAAAAATGATTCAAAGAGTGAATAGGCATAATTTTCCTAAATTTTTGAAGGTCGATAGTGTGTTCTGAAGTAATGCTATCACCAGTATCCATGAGGTCAAGATAGGTGTCACCATGAGTAAATCTTCTCATCGAAAAAATACCAATGTGGTTCACTCTTTAGATCGGGTCGTTTTCACGGTACCCGATCTAAAGGCTGCTGTTGATTACTACAGTGCTTTTGGCTTAGACGTTAGGCACTCTGCCCAACAAGTCGATTTGCACACACATGGCCATTCGCAATGCTGGGCCAGTATTCTGCAGGGTGGGTCTAAGAAGGTTTTGCAGTACTTGGTTTTCGCGGCCTTTGATGAAGACATGGCCGAAATTAGAAAACGTGTTGAATCATTGCCTTACAGCCATGGCACCCCCCATCCTTTGGGCAGTGCTGAGGGCATTTGGGTGGTTCACCCAGAAGGATTTTTTGTTCAGATCATTGCAGCAGCCCAATGTTCCCCGCAAGAAAAAAAACCAGTCTTGGCCATTCCTAAAGCACCCGTCGGCAAGGGCAATGCACCCACACGCTCTAGCATTCAACAAGTTAAGCCTAGACGTTTATCACACGCACTTTTGTTTTCTAACAAGGTGGCGGAATCGGTTGATTTTTTCACGCAAGTCTTGGGTTTGAAAATTACCGATCGTTCCGACAACTTCATCGTTTTCATGCACGGAATTCATGGCAGCGATCACCACATGTTGGCTTTTGTGCAGTCGGAAGGCCCAGGTTTGCATCACCTTAGCTGGGACGTTGCGCAACTTGAAGATGTGGGGCTGGGCATGGCTCAAATGCTAGAGGCTGGCTATGCAAAGGGTTGGGGCGTTGGCCGTCATGTGCTGGGCTCCAATTATTTCTTTTATTCTCGAGATCCTTGGGGCAGCTACAGCGAATTTTCTTTTGACATTGACTTTGTGCCTGCCGACCACGACTGGGCCACAGGTAACTACCCCCAGCACGACTCTTTCTATTTGTGGGGCCCCGCCGTGCCCGAAGAATTTGTCATCAACTACGAGGCCACTTCGGCGAAGCTCTAAGCTGTTGGCTTACAAAACTTCGTAGACTTCGTAAATAGGTCCGGTGCTCTCGCGTCGGCCTGAGCCTATGCCAATGATGCGATTGATCCAAGCGTATTGGGTACTTGAAGTTTCAAAGATGGGGGTCATGCGAAAGTAATACAAGGCCGGATCGACAGCTTCGCCTTTGTTAAGTTGATCCATCACTTCCTTTGGGCCGTGTCTTAAGCCCCGATACGACATGTAAATGTATTCGCCATCGTCTGTGAGCAAAGTCAGACGCACATCTAGAGTCAGAACTTGATCTGAACGCAAAAGCAACCAATCGCCACCGGGCGCTGGCACCACGGTGCCCTTCATGCGATCGCCAGTGAATTCGCCACCACTGACCTGAGCAATCTTGCGACCACCCATGGGTGTTTGGCCCAAATCGATGATGCTGGGGACTGACAATTTAATGCTGAATAGATGGCGTGTTTGAATCATCTTGCTTCCTTCAAAAAATTAATTTTCTGCTTTGGGTTTAAAAAATTCTTTGATGTTGAGGTTGGGAGAGAGCACCACCACCATGGCCATTAAAATTAAAAACAGGGCTGCAATATCGGGCGCCATGACAGTTTCGCCTAGCACCAGTGCACCCCCCGTCACGCCAAAGACGGGTACCAACATGATAGAGAGCCCGCTAGATACAGCAGACAGTTTCCTGGCAACATGGAACCAAGCCACATAGCTCAGTGCAAACGTTATGACGCCGCCATACAGGATGGCCAACCATTGCAAAAAGTTGGGCCAAGCCCATTGTTCTGTCTCAAAGGCAAGCGTGATGAAAAAGAAAAATACAAACGCAATGAACAAGGCCCAGAAGGTAAGCGCTACGCCATGCAGGGCAAGTTTTGAATTTTTCATCATGGCATTGCCAATGCCCCAAATGACTGCGGCCACTACCATGATGCCAACGCCTAACGGGTGATTACCCCACTGTTCGCGACTGCCCCAGGCCAGTAGCAGTGCAGCGGACATGGCCAAAACAATGCTGACAACAGATCGGGCTTTGATTTTTTCTTTGTACAGCAAGGCACTGGCCAACAAGGCCCAAACGGGCATGGTGTAACCAATGATGGCGGCCCGCCCAGAATTGAGCATACTGACCCCATAGATCATGGCCAAATGCCACCCGACCATGTTGAACAGGCTTAGTTTGAACACAGGCCATCTTTCTGTAGGGAGCACAGCCAATGATATGCCCTTGTAATAGGCGTACAAACCTAAAGAGACAAAACCGACAATGAAGGTGTAAGCCCTAAAGGCAGAGGGGGGGTAGCTGTTGACGACAAACTTCATGATGGGGTAGTTCATGCCCCATGAAACCGTCACAATGAGAACCATGAGCAAATCTTTGGCATTGACTTTGGCTGGTTCTAAGGCTTGAGTAGACATTGTGATTTGAATTTAATTTACTTAGGGTAACGACTGACTGTAAACTTATTTTGATTTTTTGGAAACGAAAGAACCGATAACCATGGCACGAAAATTTGTAGACTTGTCCATCTTTCTTGAAAACGATGTGGTGAGTGATCCTCCGGCTTTTGCGCCCAAAATTGAATATTTCACTCACGAAAATTCGTTTGAGCAGATCGCGCCATTTTTTCCAGGGCTCAAAAAAGAAGACTTGCCTGATGGCGAGGGGTGGGCCGTTGAAACTGTTCAATTGTCAACGCACAATGGAACACACTTAGACGCGCCTTACCACTTTCATTCGACCATGGACAACGCGTTGGGCCAAAAGAGACCAGCCATTGCCATTCACGATGTGCCACTTGAATGGTGTTTTCAGCCTGGCGTCAAGCTTGATTTCAGACACTTTGCCGATGGCTATGTGGTCACCGCTCAAGATGTTGAAGAAGAATTAAAAAGAATCAAGCACGAACTGCAACCCCTAGAGATCGTGGTCATCAACACCGCGGCAGGCATGAAATATGGTCACGCCAATTATGTGGCTACAGGCTGTGGCATGGGCTATGAAGCTACCATGTACCTGCTGGAAAAGGGTGTTCGATTGACTGGTACAGACGCTTGGAGTTGGGATGCACCTTTTGTGCATACGGCAGAAAAATACAAAGCCTCGCACGATGCCTCATTGATCTGGGAAGGCCACAAAGCAGGCAGAGACATTGGCTATTGCCACATTGAAAAGCTGCACAACTTAGAGGTATTGCCGGCTTCAGGTTTCTACATCAGTTGCTTTCCGCACAAAATCAGGGGTGCATCAGCGGGTTGGACCCGAGCGGTCGCTATTTTTGACGATGCGCTGTTTTTGTAATTGGCAGTCTTGGTGGGCCCACCTCATTGAAAACACACTTATTTTTGAAACCGGTAGTTTTTTGTAGGTGAATTGTTTTACTCCTTGCCGAACATGATCGTTTGAATGTGAATCAAATCACTGAACTGATGCATCTTGCCCGACCATCTATCTCTCATCATTTGAAGGTTCTAAAAGATGCCGGGATGGTCAGTTTGACCAGAGAGTCCAGAGAAAATTTTTATAGTTTGCTCTGGGATGAGCCTATTGGTCGTCTCAAGTTATTGATTGAGCAAAGCGAAATTGCTTGCGCTTGATCGTTTTTTTTCACTATCCGTCGATATGTTTCGACCTATCACCCAAAAAGGAATTCATGCTAACAACAAAACCTATCGCGCTGATCACTGGTGCATCCAGTGGCATTGGTCACTCCTTGTGCGAAGAATTCGCCAAAGACGGTTACGACCTGATGTTGACTGCTCGAAGCGTTGCAAAAATGCAGATCCAAGGCTATGGAACCTTTGGTGATTTTAAAGATACAACACTGTCAGCCACACTGTGCGAGGAAAACGGGTTCACATTACTGGTTTGATGAACAACATCATTGCGCAAAGTATTCGATTCACGCCACGTCATTGGGTGACTGCTTTGATCAAGCAACTTACTCAACCCGTTTAATCAGAAGAACCTAACCGGCCATCTTGCGCAAATTTGCGCAGGTCAGGTCAGATCATTGGAATCAAATATGAAATTCTTAGAAACTATGCTGCCTTACTTTCAAGGAGAAAAAATAGAAGCGCTTGTGTTCATCTTGCCAATAGGTCTGTTGTGCTTGGTTTTTGGAGGCTGGCTATTGTCAGAAGGTCATCCGGGCTTTACCAGAGGTGTAGCGATACCGTTCATCGCCATGGGGCTGGTTATTGCAGTCATTGGTGGAACCGTGGGCTTTCGAACCCCTGCGCAAACTTCACAAATTCAAAAATCCTATTCGGTTGATCCGGCTGGAACTATCAAATCAGAGAGCATTCGAATGGAAACAGTCAATCATGCGTGGCGCTGGTACCTTGCCATCTGGGTCGTCTTCACAATGGTTGGCCTTGGGCTAAGACTTTTGACCACTTCAGATTTTTTGCGTGGCTTTGGAATTGCACTCGTATTTTTTGCAGGTGTCGGTTTGATGATTGACGGATTTGCCGACAGAAGAGCTCAAATTTACAGCAGCGGGATCGGTGAGCTTAAGGCATTGAACTAGCAGGTTCAATTCTGATGACAGCTTACGACGCTGTGCTCATGGCGCCATGAACCACACCCCCCACCATGTCCGCCGTCACCGCCGATAGCGTCCAGCCCAAGTGGCCATGCCCAGTGTTGTAGAACACGTTGGCCAATTTACCTCGGCCCACTCGCGGCATATTGTGAGGGACACTTCCGAGCTTCGCCGCAGTGCCAAGCAGCTCCAGGAAGGCGGCCGCGGCGCTATCAGCGTAGGCCTTGGCTCTGGCCCCGCGGCCCTCTTGATGGTACCGCTGATGTGCGCAGCCGCCAAATCGATGCCATGGTGGTGGACATGCACCGCGTGATACCGAG
>CALAGS010000022.1 GCA_937891665.1 uncultured Burkholderiales bacterium
GCCACCCAATGCCCCGACTTACCGCCTTGCTTCTTTAACAACTTCACATCCGTGATAGTCATGCCGCGGTCGGCGGCTTTGCACATGTCGTAAATGGTGAGCAGCGCCACTTGCACGGCGGTCAGGGCTTCCATCTCTACGCCCGTTGGGCCAACTGTTTCTGCGGTCGCATTGCAGACGATGGTCGGAATGCTTTCTTCTAAAACTTCAAACTCAACCGCAACACGCGTGAGCGCCAAAGGGTGACACAAAGGAATCAAGTCAGCGGTTCGCTTGGCACCCTGAATGCCAGCAATCCGGGCAATGCCTAAAACATCGCCCTTTTTGGCGGTCCCAGCCTGCACCAATGCCAATGTAGCAGGCAACATTTGGATTCGGCCAGTCGCTACGGCCACGCGGTGCGTAGCGGCTTTAGCACCGACATCCACCATATGGGCTTGACCTTGAGCATCAAAATGAGTCAAGGGTGAGGGTGTATTTGGCTGAGAATGAGGCATGGCAATGGGCTGGAAAATTGGTAAAAACCATTTACAAAAAATTGACGGAGTTCGAGCATGATACGGTTTTCGGATTCTCCATCCTGGTTGGTACAAATACTTTGAAGCTTGCGCACCCAAAATCTAAGCCTCTGCTGGCGTTGTTGGCCATCTCCCTTTGGATCACGCCGGTCTTGTCTCAGTTGCCCACATCAGCAGCAACAGGAAGCCTTCCCGCATTGGGCGATGGTGCGGACATCACTTTAAGCGCAGAACGCAAATTGGGCGACCGCATTGCGCGCGAGTTGTTCAGGGATCCTGATTATCTGGAAGATCCCGTCTTAGATGAGTATTTGCAAAACATCTGGCAACCGCTTGTGAAGGGCGCGCAAGCACGAGGCGAGTTATCACCTGAATTACAAGAGCGCTTCGCTTGGAGAATTTTGATTGGGCGCGATCGATCGGTGAACGCCTTTGCCTTACCGGGTGGCTACTTGGGCATTCACTTAGGGCTGATCAGTGTGGTCACGACGCGCGATGAGTTGGCTTCCGTCATGGCCCATGAGCTTAGCCACGTGACGCAAAGACACATTTCTCGGTCCATGGGTGATCAAGCGCGTATGACCCCTTGGCTCATTGGTGCCATGATCTTGGGCATGTTGGCCGCCAGCAAAAGTGCACAAGGCGCACAAGCCATGATTGTGGGCGGTCAAGCCATGGCGGCACAGTCGCAGCTGAACTTTTCGCGTGATATGGAACGGGAAGCCGATCGAATTGGGTATGGTGTCATGTCTGAAGCTGGCTTTGACACGCTCGGTTTTGTCACCATGTTTGGTAAATTGCAGCAGGCCGCAGGTTTGAACGACAACGGCTCTTTTCCTTATTTGCGAAGCCACCCCTTAAGCAGCGAACGCATGGCAGACATGCAGTCGCGTCAACAGCTGCAAACACCGCGTCCCGCCGATTTGGAAAGTGATTTGATTCAAGCCATGATGTCTTCTAGGGCTCGCGTGTTGGCACAGCCAGGCGTTGATGCACTTCGCGCATGGGCCAATGAGGCAGCTGACACACACATCGACAAGCAAGTGCTAACGAAGCGCATGGGCGTTTTATACGGCGCCGCTTTGTCTTGGATGCAATTAAGGGATATGAAACAAGCCCGCGCTTTGATTCCGCGCATGCAAGAAGCTGGAAGTGGTCACGCCACTGCGGTGCGATTGATTCGTTTGTTCGAATCAGAATTGGCCTTCAAAGAAGATGACATGCGCGCTGCGCTCCGCGCCCTCAATGCAACAGCCAATCAGGCTAACCGCCAATGGCCTCGCCCAGAACTCATTGCTTTGGCACAGGCAAGCGCTCGCTTGCATGCGACTTCAAGCTCGGTAGAGACTGCACAGCTATTGGCCAACAGCATTGCGGCACTTCAAGCTTTGGTTTTGCAAACACCACAAGATGCCCAGGCCTGGCAGGTGCTAGCGACCGCATTGGCTGCTCAAGGTCGGCCTTTGGCATCCTTGCGCGCTGAAGGGGAAGTACAAATTGCGCGAATGGATTTTGGTGCTGCGGTAGACAGATTCAAGGCGGCTCAAGATGCTTCCAGAAGAGGGCCTGCGCAAATGGGAGATCACATTGAAGCTTCCATCGTGGACGCTCGGCTGCGATTTGCACAAAGCATTTTCAGAGAGCAAATGTTAGAAAGAGACCGCTGAAGACTGCAAGTCAATGACCCTTTGCCCGATTGAGTGGCTCACAAACACGCCAGCCTTGAGGGCTTTTTTCACAGACCAAAACTCCCTCTGGCTCTGTCTTGGCATGCTTTTCAAACCCCCACTTTTGCTGGTTTATTTTAAAAATATAGTTGTCTCTGAAGAACACAAAGTGTCCGTCTTGCCCTGTGTAAAAGTAATCGATGTTGAATTGGATTTGTTGCGCTGTGATTTGCCAGTTTTGTATGGTTTTCACAGCCAAGAAGGTGTCTGAATTTAAGTTTTGGATGTTGCGAATACTTCTGACTTTGGTTTCAGAGACCGGTAACAATGCGCGTGAAACACCATTGCCAAGCTGAGCATGTGTGAAAGCTGCAATGAAAGGCATTGCATCTGAAATTTGCTGAAGTTGCCATGGACTCAAATTCTCGGCTCTCAAATTGAACGCTTTTTTTTCATTCAAATAGGGCGGCTTGATTTCAAACGAAACACCGCTAACCGCATCGACAAGACCTTTGTCCACGAAAAATTCTGTAGAGCACCCTGATGAGAACAACCAGCCAACCCCCAACACCATAGACCCAAACCGTTTGAGGTAGGTGTGCAAGCGATTGGCTTGTTGTTCTTGGTACATACCTTGGCTCAATAACAACTTTGCGCCTGCGCTTGGTTGAAGGCGCTGGCACCAAACAAGGCAACGCCGGTGCCGTAAACACCCGCAATGACATTGCAAGTCAAAGCGTTGCCGCCTTGTGCATTGCAGTCATTTAAGATGTTGTTAGACAAGTTGGTGTCGGCGGTGACCCTGCTGAAACCACACGTTGAGTAGCTTTGGTCGTGCTGAAAGCACGCTTGCGACACATCAATGCCAAACAACATGTCGGGCACATAGGCATCACTTTTAACGGTGCCGCAACCTGCGCCCAAAGCATTGCCGTCTTCTCTCGCACCCTGTGAGGTGCCTGATTCAAATTTTAAAAAATCCCAAAATCCGCCACCTTGAACTAGGCGTGTGTGTTCGATACTGCATTCTTGCATTTGTTTTTCCTTGGTTCATTTAAAAATAGTCGATGATCAAAACGTCTGAGGCTGCCAAGACCCCGACCAAATGAATGGGGCTCTCTGAAGGAGTGATGGCTGGCGTCAAAATGTTGCCGGCTTGATTCCCGTCAGTGAACACTTCTTTGACAAACGGGGCCTGGAAATCGAGTTGGGCTTGAGGAATCAAGCCAAGCTCTAACAAGCCCCAAATGACAAAATGTGGCCCCTCCAATGAGGCAAGGTCTGGGTGACGCCAAGAAACGAATGACCCCAGGTCTGGGTTGTTGGTGTATGTGTTTGGAGTGTTTGCGTACATATAAAATTCCTTTAATGAATACCAAATAAGTAATCATGTGCAGATCTTAAAGTCGCAAAGTTCTTTTGGCGCTTGCAAGCGCTTGCAGCATCACTTTGAGAAAAACGCCTTTCACAAACCGCTATGATCTCGATCCCCCCTCAAAGTACCTATGGCTGGCATCCACATCACCGACATCGAAGCGGCCATCAATTACTGGCGCGAAAAAAACCCCTCCCCAGACGGCGTCACGCTGCCGCGGGAGCTCAGGGCGCTGGCAGAGATTTATGCCTTGATGATTTTTTTCAAAGAAGATGAAGCCGACGAATTCACACTGCCGCTCCCGGCGGCAGAGGCTTGGCAAACTTGGTATGCCAGCACGCCCGATACGCCGTGCATTGCCATTTGCTCTACGTCACAAGGCGACCCCGAGTGCAAAGGCTGTGGTCGTACTTTTGAAGAGGTTCAGTATTGGACGGAAATGAGTCCCGGAGAAAAAAGATCTGTTTGGCGGCGCATCACGGTAGATGGCACCTCATGGCGATTCAATCGTTATGCAGAGCGTGCTGCTGAAGATCGCAGCTTGTCACGTGCCGCAGCAGAAGCGCAAGTGCCGCTCAAGTTTGCCAATTGAATTACTTCCAGCGCAGCACTTCAAGGTGTACGCTGTCTTTTGAATTGCTCAAGGTCAGCGCGCCCTCTTGCACTGTTGCTTGCAATTGCATGCTGCGCTCTGCCAACTTGGCCAAGGCCTGGCTGGCTTCTGTCGGCACGCGCCACACCTGCAGTTTTTCCATGCGCGTGAGCTTGTTTTCAATACCGCGCCACCAAACTTCAGCGGCATGGTTAAAGCAATAGACCATCACGGCATCGGCTTTTTGGCAAGCCTTGTTCAGGGGTTTATCTTCGGGCTGACCGACCTCCACCCACAAGCGCGTTCGCCCCGTAAAGTCTCGCAAAGACAAATCGGGATCATCGGGATCGGACAAGCCCGAGCCAAACGCCAACACGCCATCACCATTTAAATCAGCTTGTAGCTTGAAGGCATTGAGGGCCAGTGCCAACAGCCGGATCATCATGCGTTCGTCGGTTTCGCTGGGGTGCCGCGCCAAGGTAAGCGCATGGTCAGCATAGTAGCTGTTGTCAATGTCGGCTATTGAAAGATTGACTTTGTAGATCGTAGACTTGAGGGCCATTGAATGTGAACTCTATGAGGGCGAGTTAAACGCGTCGGGCCAGCTCTATGGCTTTGCCAATGTAGCTGCCAGGCGTCATGGCCAAGAGTCGGTCTTTTTCTGCTTGCGGTATTTCAAGTTGGCGAATGAGTTGGTGCAATGCTTCAGCTGTGACGGTTTTTCCGCGCGTTACTTCTTTCAATTTCTCGTAAGCGCCCTGCACACCATAGCGACGCATGACTGTTTGAATAGGCTCTGCCAAGACTTCCCATGAAGCTTCCAAGTCTTGCGCCAAGGCTTCTTCGTTCAACTCCAGTTTTTTCAGGCCCGTCATGAGCGATGCATAGGCCAATGCGGTGTAACCCAATGCAACACCCATGTTGCGCAGGACGGTAGAGTCGGAAAGGTCGCGTTGCCATCGACTTACTGGAAGTTTTTCTGACAAGTGCTTGAGCAGGGCGTTGGCCAATCCCAAATTGCCCTCTGCATTTTCAAAGTCGATGGGATTGACTTTGTGGGGCATGGTGGACGAGCCGATTTCACCGGCTTTCAAGCTTTGCTTGAAATAGCCCAAGCTCACATAACCCCAAATGTCGCGAGACAAATCAATCAAGATGGTATTGGTGCGCGCAATGGCGTCAAACAACTCGGCCATGTAATCATGCGGTTCAATTTGAATGCTGTAGGGTTGAAACGACAAACCCAAGCCCCAGTGTTCTGCGGATGCACCTGCCTCTGTATGCTCTGGCATTTCAACGACAGATTTGGAAAAGGCCTCCCAATCAAATTCGGGCCAAGCAGAAAGGTGTGCGTTGTAATTGCCAACAGCGCCATTCATTTTGGCTTTGAGTGGCACAGCCGCAATTTTCTCGCGCGTGTTGCGCAATCGCACCACCACATTGGCGAACTCCTTGCCAACCGTTGTGGGGCTCGCGGTCTGACCATGCGTTCGGCTCAACATGGGCACCGCCGCATAGGCATGCGCCATGCTTCTCAATTGATCAATCAGTTCATCGAGCGCAGGCAAGATGACTTTGTGCCTGGCACCTTTGAGTTGCAAGGCATGGCTGGTGTTGTTGATGTCTTCGCTGGTACAAGCAAAGTGCACAAACTCAGAGGCTTGCTCTAGCTCCGGGCGGTCTTTGAATTTGGATTTGAGCCAATATTCAACCGCTTTCACATCATGGTTGGTGGTCTTCTCAATGTCCTTGATGGCCAATGCATCTTGCTCAGAAAAGTGCGCGACCAAACCTGTCAAGTAGCGCCTTGCACCCAAAGACAAGGGTTTGAGCTCTGCAAAGCCGGCATCCGACATGGCCATGAACCATGCAATCTCAACTTGTACACGGCGATGCATGTAGCCCTGCTCGCTCATGAGAGGTCGCAAGGCATTGAGTTTGTTGGCGTAACGACCGTCCAACGGAGAAAGGGCGGAGATGGGAGAAGAAGTCATGCTCCGATTGTAAGTTCTAGCCCTTACAAGGAAACCCCCTTTGGATTCCTCTAGAATGCGCCACTGTAAGCACTGCTTTTTGACTCTTTTTATCAAGAACAAACCATGAAATTGATCGGTTCACCTACCAGCCCCTATGTCCGCAAAGTCTGCATTGTGATGGCAGAAAAAAAACTCGAGTACCGCATGGTGGCCGAAGATGTTTGGTCAGCCACAACCACCATTCACGCCTCCAACCCGCTAGGCAAGGTGCCTTGTTTGGTGCTTGAGGGCGGTGAGGCTGTTTTTGACTCTCGCGTGATTGTGGAATATCTGGATACCTTGTCTCCTGTGGGCAAGTTAATTCCAAGCAACGGCCGTGAACGAGCAGAAGTCAAAACCTGGGAGGCCTTGGCCGATGGGCTGCTTGATGCCGCCATATTGGCTCGCATGGAAGCCGCATGGGTGCATCGCCCCCCTGAGCAGCGCAGTCAGCCATGGATTGATCGTCAGCTTGACAAAATAAACAAGGCCCTGCGCGCCATGTCGCAAGGCTTGGCAGAAAAGCCCTACTGCTCAGGTGCACACCTCAGTTTGTCCGACATTGCAGTTGGCTGTGCGCTCGGCTATTTGGATTTCCGCTTTCCCAGCATTCAATGGCGCAACACGTACCCCAACCTTGACAAACTGCACGAAAAACTCATGCAGCGTCAAAGCTTCATTGACAGCCTGCCCAAATAATCAGTTGCTATTGGCGCGCTTTTTAAGCCAGCGCATGAGGCTGCCCACCCACGGCAGCTTTTCGTAAAGCTCCTCAGCTGCATCCCAATAGTCGCGGTGCAAACTGATGCGCAATTGATCATCTAATACAAAGTGCGTGGTGCCCTTCACCACTTGCTCTGTGATGGTGTCAAAACGTTTGAATCGAAACTTGAAGTCCCAAGTCATGAAAGCTTGATGGCCATCAATCACCTGCCCGGTGATGACAAAGCGCGGGCTCTCAAGGGACGCGTACATGTGTAGAAAAATTTGCTCAATGGCTTCGATGCCCTGCACCTGGTTGAAGGGGTCTTTGAATTGCGCCGTTGGACTGTAAAAGTTTTTCAGTTGCGCAACACTCTGCGGTTGGAGTTCTTCAAAGAGCTGAGCTATTTGTGCAAATGTTTCGCGCTGGTTCATGATCAGAGGCCGGTAAACCGTCGAACCAACGCAAAGTACAAACGATAGGGCAACAAACGCATGAGCTTCAACCAGCTTGTAAATCGCTTGGGGAAGTGAATGTCAAACAAGCCTTCTGCCCAACCTGCCAACATGGCTTTCGCCGCCTCTTCTGGCGAAATCAGAGCGGGCATTTGAAAATTGTTTTGTGCCGTCAAGGGGGTGGCCACAAAACCTGGGTTGACCACGCTCACTCCTATGCCTTTGTCTTGCAAATCCATGTACAAGGTTTCGGCCAGATGCGTCATAGCAGCCTTGGTGGGTCCGTAAGCCAAGCCATTTGGCAAACCGCGCCAACCCGCCACGCTGCTGACCAGGCTGATGTGGCCGTGGCCTTGCTGCAAAAAGACGGGCAACACAGCGTCTAAAACTCGCAGCAAACCGTTGTAATTCACATCTTGATGCCTGAGCATGTCATTCAAATCATATTCAGTTGCTCGCTGTGCGCGGTAGTGTCCAGCACAATACAACACGAAATCCAAAGGACCACCTGCAGCAACTTGCCGGGCTACATATTTCACTTGCAAGGCATCGGTCACGTCCAATGACATAAGCTCAACGGGCAAGCCTTTTGTCTTGCAGGCAGCGGCCCACTCTGACAGAGTCCCCAAATCGCGAGCCGAAACATGCACATGCGCACCAGCCTCTTGCAATGCTTTTGCGCAAGCCAAACCAATGCCGCTAGAAGCTCCGACCAACCAGACGCGGCGACCTTGCCAATTCTGAATGGGCTGATTCATGGGAGCGCCCCACCGGCGCTTGGCGAGTGCAACTGGCGGCATTGTGCCCTCGACAGGGGGTGACATTTTGGCGGCTTGAAGACTCATGGCTTGCCTCCAGCGACGCCAGCGGCGACGGGCTCGCGCCGAGTGAAAGACAAAGTGACTTCGCCCAACGTCAGGCCTAACTTGCTCATGACTGCCTTGTTCAACATCACTCGGTCGTCCATCAAGTACATCCAATCGTCAAATTGAACATGCCAAACCGAGCCGTCAACGGGCAAGGCCAAGGTGTATTGCCATTGAAATGCATTGCCTTGTGTTTGACCCGTCGCCATACCCACCACATCGTCTGCGCGGCCTTCGTATCTGCCATTGGGCAGGGCCTTCATGCGCCAAATTCTGCGTTCTTTTGTGCCGTCTGAATAGGTAAAGGCTTCATCCAGCACGCCTTCGTCACCTTGCCACTTGCAGTCCATGACCACCGTGAATCTTTTGACCACGCGGCCGCTTCGATCGGTGAAGACACCCCATGCGTCAACCATGCCGTTGAAGTACGTGCGCAAATCTAAAGCAGGTGTTTGTGCCGCATAGTCAGAAATTTGAGGGCCTGCACATGCCGATAAAGCCAGCGCACTTCCAGCCGCCAGGCTCACTGTGCTTGCGCGTGCAATAAAAGGCGCAGTCAACCCTTGAGTTATATTTTGTAACCACAGACGTCTGTTCATCCATCACTCCTTGTTGCCGGCTGCTGGGCCGACGGTTGAATCCAAAACACAAATAACACGGCCAACGCCAAGAGTTTCAGTGCACATGGCAATACGCCATACGCCAAAGACAAGGCCCTCAAACCCTCAGCTGTTTGAGTGCCTGGCGAGTAACCCCAATAGGAAAGCAGGGGCAAGCAAAGGCCTGCTGCCAATGCCAGGTTCAATTTACTGGCCAGATTCCACCAGCCCAAATAAAGCCCTTCTGCACGACCTCGATGTCCCAGTTGGTCAATCACTCGGTTCAGCAAAGCAGCAGGCACCACCAAGTCTGCGCCCAAGGCGATGCCCGACGCCAAGCAAATCGCCAAAAAAGCGATTTCGTCGCCAGGGCCTAAAAAAACAACGCTGCCAAAGCTCATGATGGCCAAAGCCATACCGATCAACCACGACTTGGCTAAACCATGCGCACGCACAAGTTTGAGCCACAAGGGCAAGGAAAGCGCACCTGACAAAAAGTACACGCCTAAAAACAAAGGCGACATGGCAGCCGATGCCTGAATTTGATCTTCAATAAAAAACATCACCAGCCCCGCAGGTACTGCACTGGCAATGCCATTTAACAGGAACACCCAAAGCAGTTTGCGAAAACTGATTTGCTTCAGTGGCAAGTAATTGTCTTTGTCCGTCAACTCAGTATGGCTGTCTTTGAGAATACGTGTTTGAAGCAGCACACGAGACCAAACGACCAAACCCATGAACAACATCAGACCTAAAAAAGCCGTGGTTGAGAGCCAACCAGCCATCACGGGCAAAGCGGATGCGATGACAACACCCACCAAGCCCGCCCCCTCGCGCCATGCGACAACCCGGCTTTGTTGGCTTGCACCGCCGCCCAACCTAGAGGCCCAAGCTTGATGAAGAATGCTGATCCCGCTGTAGCTAAGGTGGCACAAAGTCACCCACACGCCTACCCAAATCACATAGTCAAAAGGGTCTGTGAAAGTGGGCGGGAAAAAAAGCGCGGCAAATGACAACAACAAGCCAATCGCATAGGCCAAGGCCGCGCCCAACACACTCACAGAAGAGCGCAAATAAAGGGCGTCGCTCAAGCGCCCTAGCATGGGGTCTACCAAGGCGTCTATCAAACGACTGAACAGCAACACGGCCCCCAAACTTGTCAAGGGCACTGCAAACTGAGTGGCATAGAAGTGCGGCAAATTCACGTACATGGGCAAGGCCACAAAAGCCAAGGGCAATGCCAACAAGCCATAGCCCATGCTTTGCTTGTGTGTGATGAGGGGAGGCGCGCTCATAGACCCTTCAACCAAGCTTGCCGCAGAGCAGGCGCCGTCGTTGATTCGTGCAACCAGATTCCAAGAAACAGTTTCGCAAACAAAGGGTCTTGTATGCGGCCAATCACTTTGTCGTTGAAGAGAAATTCAGTGCCGGTCGTTGGGACATAGACCGCCTGCAGTCGGTCACCTTTTTGAACATTGGGGAAAATATCCAACATGGCTTTCAGCCACATAGTTTCTTGATCGCGCGAGAAGACACCTACTTTGCGCATTTCATCAATGGACCTTTTTGAAATGGCCGAGCCTTCAAGGCTTCTCAAGTAAGACAACTCCAAAACGAAAGCGTGCGCTGAATAGCTTGCCATGGAAAAGCCGGGACGAACCCATAGGCGCGCGTCATAAATATCAAAGCCCCAGACGCTCAATCGCTGTTGGGGCAAGGGCTGAACGCCGGGTAGCAAGGCTGGCGAGGCATGCACCAAGTTCAAAGCCAAGTGGCAAGCGAGCAACGCAATGCCACACGAAAAATAACGCTGAAAGCGAAGAGCCAACATGTCAATGTTTTTTCTGTAAAGTGAACTGAATCACATCCGTGTTGGCTTCATCAAATGCAGCCTCGCAATAAGCCAAATAGAACTCCCACAAACGCAAAAACTGAGTGTCAAAACCTAAGGTCAAAACTTGTGCCTCTTGCGCCATGAAGTCATGGCGCCAGCGCCTTAAAGTTTCTGCATAATCCGGCCCAAACTTCAACTCATCAATCACCTCTAAGCCTGCCATGCGGGCTTGTCTTCTGAACTCTGATGGGCTTGGCAAACACCCGCCAGGAAAAATGTACTGTTGAATAAAGTCTGTCGATTTCACATAGCGATCAAACAGCGCATCGTCAATCACAATGCTTTGAATGCAAGCTTTGCCACCGGGCTTCAATTGTTGGCTCACGGTTTGGAAATAGGTTGGCCAGAACTCTTTGCCAACCGCTTCAATCATTTCAATTGAGCAGATGGCATCGTATGGACCGTCATCAATGTCGCGGTAGTCTTGTAAGCGCAGGTCTGTTTTTTCGGCTTTGCCATTCCACTTCATGCGCGCATTGGCAAATGCCAGTTGCTCGGTCGACAAGGTCACGCCGGTCACACTGGCCCCAAAATCCAGTGTGGCCATTTCGGCCAGAGCACCCCAACCACAGCCAATTTCTAGCACCCGCGACCCCACGCCCACATCGGTCATGCGCAGAGCGCGTCGAACCTTGGCACGTTGTGCATCGCCCATGCTTTGCTTGTAATCACCTTCAAACAAGGCCGAAGAATAGTTCATGGTGCCATCTAACCAAAGCTCATAAAACGCATTGCCCAAGTCGTAATGCGCATGAATGTTTTTTCGGCTATTGGCCTTGTGATTGCGATTGAGCAAATGTTTGATGCGGTAGGCCATTCGGCCCCACCACGTGCCAAAAATCAACTCGTCAACCACGCGTCTGTTTTGAATCATGACCCGCAGCAAGTCGCTCAATGAGGGCGTGCTCCAATCACCGGCAATGTAAGTCTCTGCAAAACCAATGTCACCCGACTTCAGGCTGGCCGTGAAGACGTTCCAGTTTTGAAGGCTGATGGCGGCGTGAAGGGTTGAAGACTTCCCAAATACTTTGGTGCTGCGGTCTGGAAACTGGACCGTCAAAGTGCCATGCTCCATTTTTTCAAGCAATTGCAAAACTCTGCGAACTGCCATGGGGGCAGATTGAAGTTCTAATGACGTGCTGGTTGAGGGGCTGGTATTCATGTTCAGCTGATTTTGGAAATAATCGATGGAGACGCTTGTCCGCGTGAAACCAATTCAGAGGGTGGTTCCGGCTTGGAAAAGAAAGGCACACGTTTAAGCCAAAGTAAAAGGGCATGCCAGTGAATGCGAAGCATCACGGCAAATGTGAAGAGGGGATAGCGCCAAAAAGTACGCCGAATTTCCGCGCGCGTGGCCGGCTGCAAAACGCCGCTGATGCTGGTTTGAATCAGGGGGCCGTTGTCGTCGCCATGGTCAACCCGGGCGACAACGCGCTCAGCACCCGCTTGAAGCGTGCGCATGAACCTAAATTCATAGTCCCCTTTAACTTCGCAAAAAGGTGAGACGTGAAAAATTTTATGGGCGTGTTCAGTGCGACCAAATTTCGGTTCTGGCAACAAGTAACAATGGCGCTCCCCAAAGGTGTTATGGACCTCAGCCAAGATGGCGGCCAGCGAATTGTCAGGTCGATGGCAATACCAAAAGCTGACGGGCTTGAAGGTATAGCCGAGCACCCTGGGAAATGTTTGAAGCCAAATTTCTCCCTTGGCATCCTGGATGTTTTCACTTTCAAGCAGCTCTTCGATCCAGGCTAAGGCGCCACCGTTTTCGGGTTGACGGCCATCGCCATGATCGGTATCAAAAAACGACAACAAGCCCGATCTGTTGATAGACAATTCTGTTTGATTTGTCTTGTCATTTTTTGAATGGCTGCGAGCCAAGGCCTGCAAATGCCGCATCGGCAACATCAAAAAATAAGCGCTGTAATCAAAGGCGTGCCGCGCCGGTCGCAAGCGAACATGGCGCACTAGGCCATGACCCAAGAGGACGCCACCCGTGCTCATGCATTGACCCTCTTGAGCAGTTCTCTGGCCACTGACAAGCCTGATTTCAAACCGTCCTCATGAAAGCCATAACCCAACCAAGCACCTGAATACCAAGTACGTTGTTGTCCTTGTATCTGATGCAAGTGCTGTTGCGCATCAATGGCCGGCAAATCAAACACGGGGTGCGCGTAGTCGAAGGTTTGGATGATTTTTTTCGGGTCGATCGTTTGCGTTGGATTGAGCGACACCACAACCGCTTGCGAATAAGGCAGCGGTTGTAATTTGTTCAAGAGATAGTGCAAGCACACTCTGCTGCTTTCTTGCTGCTCATTTTCTGAGCGCACATAATTCCATGCCGCCCATGCTTTGCGTCTGCTTGGCAAAACTTTTTCATCGGTGTGTAAGACCGCCACATTGTCTTGATAGCGGATGGCCGACAAGTACTGCGCCTCGGACTGGCTTGGCGCTCTGAGTAGTCGCAAAGCTTGATCTGAGTGCGTACACAGCACCACTTCGTCAAAGCGTTCAGCATGGCCTTGCGTCATCACTCGCACACCGTCTTCATCGCGCTCAATCATTTGGACGGGCGTATTCAAACGCTTATCTGCAATGCCGCTCACGATTTTTTCCACATAATTGCGTGAGCCGCCCTTGACGGTGAACCAACGTGGGCGATTGCTGACTTGAATCAGGCCATGGTTGTGGCAAAAGCGAATCATGGTGGCCACTGGAAAAGCCAACATTTGATCGGTTGGACAACTCCAAATGCAGCCCATCATGGGCAAGAAATACCAGTTCTTAAAAGCATCGCCAAAACCATGCTGATTTAAGAATTCAGAAAGTGGTTGTCGCATTTCACTTTCTGCTTGTTGCTCGGCAATGCGCGTACACAATTTGTTGAAGCGCAAAACGTCATACAACATTTTTAAAAATTGCGGCCGCAGCAAATTGCGGCGTTGTGCAAAAACGGTGTCTAAGTCGCTGCCACTCCACTCCAAGGCCTCTTGTCCCCAGGCCTTGGGGGCTTGCACAGAAAACGACATGTCTGACAAGGCGGTCTCGACACCCAACTCCGCGAACAGGTTGATCAGGTTGGGGTAGGTTCTTTCGTTGAAAACCAAAAAACCGGTGTCCACGCCATAGGTGAGCATGCCCTTGTCCGTGGGCAAGCTGATGTCAACGGTATTGGCATGGCCGCCAAAGTACGCGCCGGCTTCAAACAGTGTGATATCTGCGTGACCTTGGAGGCTGTGCGCAGCAGCCAAGCCTGAAATGCCCGAGCCAACAATGGCAATCTTTTTGTACTTCAAGATGTCGTTCTCTGTGGGATTTAACAGGTCCTGCTAATGCAAAGCTCAAGAGGCTTTGCGAGCGAGGCTTTTCTCAATGGCTTGGACCAAGCTTTTGCTTTCAGGGCTGGTCATGCTGTTGTAGCTGTCAATCAACTTGCCATCGCGGCCAATCAAGTATTTGTAAAAATTCCACTTGGGTCTTTGGCCGGGGTCCTGCGCCAACTGCTTGAAAAAGGGTGCGGCCGCATCGCCTGTGACGGCTGTTTTGGTGAACATCGGGAACTTCACACCAAAGGTGCTTTCGCAAAAATCAGCGATGTCTTTGTTATTGACTTTTTCCTGTGCGAAGTCATTCGAAGGAAAGCCCAAAACCACCAAGCCTTTGTCTTTGTATTGGCTGTAGACCGCTTCAAGGCCCTTGTATTGAGATGTAAAGCCACAGTAACTGGCGGTGTTGACCACCAAGATCACCTTGCCACTGTATTGACACAGCGATTGCGGTTTCTCATCTTGTAATCTTGGAAATGTATGGTTCAACAAAGCAGGGCATGACGCCGACGGGGTCAAAGGAGGGGCGGATGTCTGGGCCCAACTGACTGACATGCCCAGCACCCATAGCACCGCAGCCAACGATTTGATGAGTTTGTTGTTAAGCATTAAACTGTCCATTCTGTTTTGTGACTGGACAGTTTACTTCTATTTTTTTAACTTGTCACGGGCTGTTTAATCCCTTTGCAGCTTCGGGAAAAACGGCCTGCCAAAGCGTCAAGATGGCGTCTCTTTCCTCTTGCAGTTCGGCTTTTGGCACCTGGGTGGGGGCCTCATTCAGCCGCGCTTTGTGTTGCACGCGGCGCAGTTCGCGGTAAGCCGCAGAAGCCTTGACGCCAACGTCTTTGGAAAGCAATCCAGCAACTTCTGCCCGCTGAAGCAAGGCAATATTGCCCACATTGTCTGCCATTTCAGGGTGCGCGCAGGCGTGCATCAGGACCAAAAACTGAACGGCAAACTCGGCATCTACCATGCCACCCGGACTGTGCTTCACATCAAAAAGATCGGGCTTGATGCTGTGTGCTGTTCGAACCCGATTGCGCATGGTCACGATTTCAGATTTCAAAGAGGCTTCATCGCGGGGGGCGCTGATGACGCTGCGCCGAACTTGGTCAAACTGGCTGGCCATCGCCTCATGGCCCATCACAAAGCGGGCGCGCGTCATCGCCTGATGCTCCCAAGTCCATGCCGTGTTGCTGCCTCTTTGTTGTTGATAATCTTGAAACGCAGCGAAAGTGGTTACCAACAAACCTGAGCTTCCATTGGGGCGAAGCGCCGTATCGATTTCAAACAAATCACCTTCTGCGGTTTTGACCGTGAACCAATTGATGAGCTTTCTGACAAAGGCGCCGTAGACCTCTGGGGCCCGCTCATCCGGATCTTCATACACAAAAACGATGTCTAAATCGCTCCCATAGCCCAGCTCTTTGCCACCCAATTTGCCGTAAGCCACAATGCCAAAAAGCGGCTCTTCACGGTGTCGGTTTTTCAAGCACGACCAACACCATTCGGCCGTGACACGCAAAACGGCATCGGCCATGGCACTCAAATCGTCAGCCACTTGTTCCACGGTCAGGCGCCCTTCCACATCTCGCGCCAAGGTTCGAAAAACCTCGGCATGGTGCGCCCGGCGAAGCAAATTCAACAAGTTCTCTTCGTCGTCTTCAAGGGTTCTTTTTAAGGCGGCCCGCCTTGCCTGAAGTTCAGACTCAAAGTCTTGCGCTACAAACCTTTGTTGCAACACATCGCCATTGGCCAACTCATCGATCACACCTGGATGCTGTACCAAATAGCGTGCTGGCCACTTGGCCGCCCCCAACAGGCGAAGCAATCTCTCATGGACCGCGGGTCGCTCAAGCATCATGGCCAAGTAACTTTCGCGCCGCATCAAAGGCTCCATCCAGTCGGCCATCCGGACTACCGCGTCCTCTTCAACCCGACCTTCTTGAAGCCATTGGGCTGTGCGTTGCAATAGCCGCATGAGGCGGCCCCTTGCATCGTCTCGAAGGCTTTTGACTTTGGGGCTGTCTTGCCAATGCGCCAAGCGGGTGCGGGCCTCGCCCTGAAAAAGGTCCAACACCGCCTCTAGCTCGGGCCTCTCGCTGGCGGCGCTCGTTTCACTAGTCTGGCATTGGCGATCACCGCCCAACAAAATATCAAACTCGTGTGCCACAACTTCGCGATGGCCATTTAAATCGATCAGGAAATCATGGCTTTCCGCATACCCCATGGTGCTGGCAATCCACCGTAAGTCGGCATCTTGCGTGGGCAGCACATGTGTTTGCTGATCGTCTAAATATTGAATTCGATGCTCCACTTTGCGCAAAAACACATAGGCTTGCGTGAGGGCCTGTGCGGTTTCAGCAGGCATCAGGCCTGCTTTGGCCACGCGCTGTATGGCATCTAGCGTGGGGCGAGTTCGCAGTTCTGGAAACTGGCCGCCCCGCACCACCTGCAAAAGTTGCACCGTGAATTCAATTTCACGAATGCCGCCCCTTGAAAGTTTGACATCGTTGGCGCGCTCGGGGTGTCCGGCACTTCTCTTGGCGGCATGGTCGCGAATTTGTTGGTGCAAGGTTCTCAAAGACTCAAACACGTTGTAGTCCAAATACCGTCTGAACACAAAGGGCAAAACGACACTGCGAAGCTTGTCAGCTGAAGCATTTTGGAGGGCGCTTCTGGGTGCGATGACCCGGCTTTTCATCCACGCAAAGCGCTCCCACTCGCGGCCCTGAACCAACAAGTATTCTTCCAACGCACCCAAAGAGACCACGCTGGGCCCAGAGTTACCGTTGGGCCGGAGTGCCAAGTCCATCCGAAAAACAAAGCCATGTTCCGTGGTCTCGCCAATCAAAGTGAAAAGGGCTTTGACGGCTCGGCTGAAATATTCTTGCACCGAGATTTTGCCAATGCCCTGTGCGTTGCCCGTCGTTTCGCCATCTTCGTCATACACATAAATAAGGTCGATGTCGCTCGAGACATTCAGCTCGCGCGCGCCCAACTTGCCCATGCCGATCACCCAAAACTCTGCTCTTTCGCCAGATGCCAGCATTGGCGGGCCGTGCCTCTCATCCAAGTCATGAAATGCCTGCTGACAAGCTTCGTCTAAGGCCATTTCCGCCAAGTGGGTCACCCCCAAGGTAATGGTTTCAAGTGACGCGCCTTGATCGCAGTCAAGCGCGAGCAAGCGCGCCATGCTCCACTGGCGCAAGATACGCAAGGCGGGACCCACCGCATGGCCCTGGCTGCGCAATTGTTGGTAGGCCTGATTCAAAA
>CALAGS010000023.1 GCA_937891665.1 uncultured Burkholderiales bacterium
ACATCGCCACCGCCTAAATCTTCCGCACTGACCACTTCGCCCGTGGCCGCTTTCACCAAAGGCGGGCCACCCAAAAAGATGGTGCCCTGGTTTTTAACAATGATGGTTTCGTCGCTCATGGCGGGCACATAAGCGCCGCCTGCCGTGCAACTGCCCATGACCACCGCAATTTGGGGAATGCCCAAGGCGCTCATGTTGGCTTGGTTGTAAAAGATACGTCCGAAGTGATCGCGGTCTGGAAACACTTCGTCTTGATTGGGCAAGTTGGCACCGCCCGAGTCAACCAAGTAAATGCACGGCAAATTGTTTTGCTGCGCCACTTCTTGCGCGCGCAAATGCTTCTTGACGGTCATGGGGTAGTAGGTGCCGCCCTTGACGGTGGCGTCGTTGCACACAATCATGCAGTCGACACCATTGACGCGACCAATGCCGGCAATCATTCCCGCACATGGGGCATCTTCAATGCCTTCTTTGTTCAGGTACATGGCGTGGGCCGCCAAGGGAGCCAACTCTAAAAAGGGTGTGCCAGGATCAAGCAACATTTGCACGCGTTCGCGCGGTGGCAGCTTGCCACGCGCCACGTGTTTGGCTTTGGCTTTTTCGCCGCCGCCTGCCGCAGACTTTTTCAATTGCACGCGAAGGTCATCGACAACGGACTGCAATGCTGCTGCATTGGTCAAGAAATCCGCTGAGCGGCTATTGAGCTGGGTTTGAAGCACCGACATGAATGAAATCTCCTGATACGCTAGGACGGAACTAGGGATTGCCTAGCGTTCTTGAAACTGTGAAAAAGTGCCGCGCCATAACTCTGGCAAAACACCCATGTGAGGGAACAATTTGGAAGCGCCTGCTTCTAGCAACACTGGGGCCAAACTTTCGTCTGTGCACAAGGCCCATACGGTAGCGCCTGCTGCCACACCGGCTTCAATGCCAGCCGTACTGTCTTCTATGACCAAGCAGTGGGCAGGGTCGCATTCGAGGTGCGCAGCTGCAGCCAAGTACACATCGGGCGCAGGCTTGGTGCGGGCCATTTCATGGCCACTGAAAATGCGCCCTTCAAAATACGTCATGAGCTCGACAAGCGACAACTGCATTTCTACTTTGAATCGGTCGGCACCCGAAGCACATGCAATGGCACCCTGAGTCAGCTCGTAAGCTGATGCGACGGCTTCGTGCGCACCGGGCATCCCTTGAAGCCCTGCTTGAAGTGCGTCATTGCGGCGCAATCTAAAATCGCGCAGCCATTCTTCGGTTAATGGCATACCCGTACGTGCCTCAATTTCTGCTTTGTGATCTTTGACGGCTTTACCCACAAAGTAGCGAAAGCAATCTTCGCTGGACATGACCCAACCACGCTCTTCCAACATGTCTCGCAACACCCCGTTGGTAATGGGCTCGCTGTCTACCAGCACGCCATCGCAATCAAAAAGTACAGCTTGAAAATTCATATTTAGATGTTAACCCCAGAGACATACAACCACCGTCCGTCTTGACAGACAAAGCGGCTGCGTTCGTGCAAGCGCGAGGCCTTGCCAGCTACTCGCACGCGGGCTACAAATTCCACCTCGGCAGTTTCTTGGCCTTCTTGCAAACCTGTTGGCACAAAGTCTTTGATGTCCAACCCAAGCCACTTGGCACCAGCATCAAATTCAAGCTGACCGGGCCGATTGGCTTCTTGCCATGTTTGCAACAGGTAGGCTTCATTTTCTAAAACGAAAGCCGTGTAGCGCGAGCGCATCAGATGCAAAGCATCTGGTGGCAATTGCGCTTGCACGATGTACCTGCCGCAGCAATCAGCGAAGGCCGCTTCAGCACCTTTGCGCTTGATGGCTGTGGGTGCGCCACCGCAAGGGCACAGCTTAGGCAATGCAGCGTGCAAGGCCGAGGCCGAAGCCGAACCAGAGGCGAAAGCCGAAGTTATTGGCAAAGGCAAGTTCAAGCCAAGGCCCTTTGAATGATGATCTTTTGCACATCGCTGGTGCCTTCGTAAATTTGGCACACACGCACATCGCGGTAAATTCTTTCCACCGGAAAATCACTCACCACGCCATAGCCACCTAAAGTTTGAATGGCCGCACTGCAAACTTTCTCTGCGGTTTCGCTGGCAAACAATTTGGCCATAGCGGCTTCTTTTAAACAAGGCAAACCGGCATCTCGCAAAGTGGCCGCATGCCACATCAATTGACGCGCAGCTTCTAACTGCGTAGCGCACTCGGCCAAGCGAAAGCCTACTGCTTGGTGGTTGATGATGGCCGTGCCAAAACTTTCGCGCTGCTTGGCGTAGTCAATGGCCACTTCCAACGCACTGCGCGCCATGCCAATGCTTTGTGCAGCAATGCCAATGCGGCCGCCTTCTAGGGCCGACAAAGCAATCTTGTAGCCTTCGCCTTCTTGGCCGATTAAATTCTCAACAGGCACTTCGCAGTTTTCAAAATTGATTTGCGCGGTGTCGCTAGAGTGCTGCCCAATCTTGTCTTCCAATCGCGCCACCACATAGCCTGGCGTGCTGGTAGGTACGATGAAGGCACTCATGCCTTTTTTACCGGCGCCTTTGTCGGTGATAGCCAACACAATGGCCACATCGCCATATTTGCCACTGGTGATGAACTGCTTCACACCATTGAGCAGGTAGGCATCCCCTTTGCGCGTGGCCGTTGTTCGGATGGCCGATGCATCCGAACCCACGTGCGGTTCTGTCAAACAAAACAAGCCCAACAATTCGCCTTGCGCCAAACGCGTGAGCCATTTCTTTTG
>CALAGS010000024.1 GCA_937891665.1 uncultured Burkholderiales bacterium
GCATTCAATTCGGATTCGATCATGGCCATCGCCAGACGCAGTGCCGGCTCCTCATGCGCCAAGCATACCGTTCGCGGCTGATCGAACTCCTCTAGAAAAAGGGTGGCGACTGGGCCCGTCAGCTGCACATGGGCTGCGATCAGGCGATGGGGATCATCGGAAGTGAATTGATGCAGCACAAAGGGCTGGCAGGCCCGGATCGCCACTAAGGCCGGAGCCTCAATGCGCTCAGACACCCCCCCGACCTCCAGCTCGGCTAACCCACGGGTCAGAAACAGCAGTTGTAAAGCGCATTCGTTCTCCGGCTGCAGCGCACCCTCCAGCCGCCCTTGCGGTGACAGTCGCATCGTCACCTCGGGCGCCAAGCCCTCCAGCAGTGCCGAGAGTCGATCGAGTTTGGAATCTGTCATTTTGAACGAATTGCAAATTTAATTGAATTTACAGATGCAGATCATACTGCATACTTGCACCCATGCCGCCTTACAACGAGACGGCAGCCACCTGAAAGGAATTTACATGAGCACCCTCGCCTTGACCCCACGCCAGCCTGTGCCCGCCCTCAGCATCCCTCTGGTCGGGGGAGGACGTTACGTGCTGGGCGCCACACCTGCAACCACGTTTGACATGGTCGTCTTCTACCGTGGCCTGCATTGCCCCATCTGCGCAAAATACTTGATGGAACTCGAGCGCCTAATGCCCGAGTTTGAAAAACGCGGTGTCCAGGTTGTCGCTGTTAGCAGCGACAACGCCGAGCGCGGCCAAGCGATGGCTGACAAGATCAAAGCGTTGTACCTGCGTGTGGGCTACCAACTCAGCCTGCAGAGTGCACGCCAATGGGGCCTGTACATCAGTGCCTCCCGTGGTCAGACCTCAATTGGAATTGAAGAACCGGCGCTGTTCAGTGAACCGGGCGTCTTCATTGTTCGCCCTGACGGCTCGCTCTATTACGGCTCAACCCAAACCATGCCTTTCGCGCGTCCGCAATTCCAGGACCTGCTGGGCGCTGTCGACTTCGCAGTGGCCAAGGACTACCCCGCACGCGGCGAATACACCGGTGCACTTTGAACGAAAGAGGCTTCAGCCATGAACATCCTGATCCTAGGCGCCGGAGGCATTGGCGGTTATTTCGGCGCCCACCTGATCCGAGCTGGGGCTAACGTCACTTACCTGCTGCGTGAAAAACGCAAAGCGCTCATCGATGCCCAAGGGCTTCGGGTGGAAACGCCTCATGGTGCCTTTGTGGTTCAGCCGCGAACCGTCACCACAGACGTGCTGAAACCAGAATATGACCTGATCATCTTGGCCCCCAAGGCTTATGACTTGGATGATGCATTGCAGTCTCTACAAGGTGCTCTTGGCAAAGGCACAGTCCTGCCTTTCCTCAATGGCCTGAATCATTTAGAAAAATTGGATGCGATGCTGGGTAAGAGTCGGGTCATGGGCGGTGTGGCGCATATTGCAGCCACTATGACGCCAGAGGGAGGTGTCAAACAACTCACAGACATGCATCGCCTTACTGTGGGTGCACGCGACCCTGCACATGAAGAACTTGCGCACGCCTTCATTGAGTTCTGCAAACAAACCCCCTTCGACAGCGCCATGGCCAGCGATATTGACCAAGTGCTTTGGGATAAATGGGTTTTTCTCGCAACCTTGGCTGGAATGACGACACTTTGCCGTGGCTCAGTGGGCGAGATCGTGGCAACACCGCATGGTAAAACCATGACTATACAAATGTACGAAGAGTGCTGCCAAGTGGCCAAAGCATCGGGTCATCCAATCGGCAAAGATGCATCCGTCAAAGCGTTAGAAATGCTCACAGCATCAGGGTCAACTTTTACGGCATCAATGCTGAGAGACCTATTTGAAGGCCAACGCACCGAGCACGATCACATTTTGGGCGCCATGATTGATACAGGACAGCGGATGGGAAGCCCTACGCCACTG
>CALAGS010000025.1 GCA_937891665.1 uncultured Burkholderiales bacterium
GTCATCAGCTGATGCTCGCGAACTGCTTCTGTCTTGGTCAGATGCTGTGGTTGTAGCTGACACAACATGGACCGCATTTCAATCTGCAATGGATTTGTCTGTTGATCACCAAATCTCAATTTGGGATGCGTTAATTTTCGCAGTCGCAGCTGAAAACAAATGCAGACTTTTAGTCAGCGAAGATTTTCAAAATGGATTCACCTGGCACGGCGTGACAGTGGTCAATCCTTTTGAACCAAAAGCCAAGCCCTACAAATTGTTGTCAATGATTCTTTAAAAGTTGAATGATGAATAAGACTCAATTGAATGGCTTTGGCGTCATGCTCTTTGTGACTGGCTTGTTGTTTTTTTCAACGGCTCAAGCACAAGTGCTCAAGCTAAGGGCAGACGGGCCCAATGCCAAAGAGTTGGGGCAAGAGCAGGGCTACAAGGCTTGTGCTCAAGCCTTGATCAAACCCGAGTGCCGTGTGGGCGCGTGGTCTGCACCAGCACCCATTTCTTCCAACGCCGTTGTGAAGCCATCAAGCAACCCTTGGACTTTGCCCGATCATGAGCAAGCCCCCACTATTTCTTGGCGCTGGGGTTTGTTATCTCAAAGTGTCGATGACTTCATGGACGCGACCCAAACCACCGGGTTGCTGGTCCTTCAAAATGGCAAAGTGGTGGCTGAGCGGTACCAATACGATCGCAAGCCCGGCATGCCCATGCGCTCTTTTTCAATGGCCAAAACCTTCACCGCCATGCTAGTAGGTATTGCTCAATCCAAGGGCTTGATTCGATCTTTAGATGATAAGGCCTCTGATTATTGGCCAGAAATTTCAGGTTCGGCTTATGGTCAAACGACCATCCGCAATTTGTTGCGAATGTCTTCAGGCGTGCCTTTTCGGGAGCTTTACACATGGACGCCCGATGATGACAACTGGGTGTGGGGGCAAGTGCTTTACAACAGCCAAAATGCCAACAATCCCTCGCGCATTTCTGATTATTTAAATGGTAAAAATAAACGCGATCTAGAGCAAGGCCAAAAGTTTCATTACGCTTCCATTGAGACGGAAATTTTGGGACGGGTGTTGCGCCGAGCTACAGGTAAGTCCATCAGCGCACTGACCGAAGAATGGTTATGGCACCCCATGGGCGCACAAGACCTTGCACATTGGAATGTGGCCTCCACCGACAAAGCAGAGGCTGCCTCGGGTGGTTTCAATGCTTCTTTGAGAGACTATGGCCGATTTGGCATGTTGTTAGCCAATGATGGCATGCGCGATGGTGCAGAAATTATTCCCCGTGAATTTGTGCTGGATGCCACAGATGCCGGCCGACAACCTGCTGGCTTTAAGCCTCGCGTGGCCACTTCTTATTTTGGGTATGGCTATCAGGTTTGGTTGCAGCCCAACAAGACCCGCACTTTTGCTTTGCAAGGCATACACGGGCAGAGCGTGTTGGTCCAACCGGCTAACCAAATTGTGATTGTCATGACCTCGGTCAACCACAAACCCAGTGGCCAACAAGATATGCGGCCTTATCAACTTCGAAGCGCTTTTTGGACAGGTGTTTTGAAAAGCTTAGGGGGAGATGCTGGTCAGTGAGTGGGTCAAGGTCTAATTCACAACTTTAAAAAAATTGGCTTAACCCGCCGAGCCCAACGCCAAGCCCGCATGTTCCCTAAGGGGATGGAAATGAATCTTTGGAAACCGCTCTTGGGCCAAGCGCACGTCATAAGGTGAGGTGCAAAGGTAAGCCAAGGTATCGGCCGCATCCAAGGCCATGCGCTGTGGATAAGCATTCAAAAATTCTCGCATTTCAGCAGGCGTATCCGCCGTGATCCAGCGCGCGCCTGTGTACTGGCAGCCTTCTAGCCTTACATCGCAATCGTATTCAGCCTTCAGCCTGTGCTGCACCACTTCAAACTGCAACTGTCCCACAGCGCCTAACAACATAGGACCGCCCACTTCAGGTTTAAACACCTGGATGGCACCTTCTTCGCCCAGCTGGTCTAGGCCGGCTTGGAGTTGTTTGGTTCTGAG
>CALAGS010000026.1 GCA_937891665.1 uncultured Burkholderiales bacterium
CCTGACAGCTTGAGCAAAATACGCTTGTGGGCTGGTTTGGCGATGGTCATGACGGGCTCCTCATAAAGACAGATTCAAGTTTAGCGTTGAATCGCCCTTTCGGGCGACCCTAATTACCCGGGTTTTAACCCTGATAGTGGCAGCTTTAAGCTGCGTTTTGAGCGGCAGCAACTTGTGCGGCCACTTCGGCCGCAAAGTCGTCAACCTTCTTCTCAATGCCCTCGCCCACGACGAACATCGTGAAGGCTTTGACTTGAGTGGCTTCGGCTTTGAGCATTTGCTCGACGGTTTGCTTGTCGTTTTTAACGAAAGTTTGGTTGTTCAAAGACACTTCTTTGAGGTACTTCTGAACGGCGCCATCGATCATTTTGGCAGCGATGTCAGCGGGCTTGCCAGACTCGGCTGCCTTGGCTGTGGCCACTGAGCGCTCTTTTTCAATCAGGTCAGCGGGCACATCGTTGCTGGTCAAAGCCACAGGCTTCATGGCGGCAACGTGCATGGCAACATCTCTAGCGGCTGTGTCTTTGCCTTCGTATTCGACCAAAACACCAATGCGTGTGCCGTGCAAGTAAGTAGCGATTTGGACGCCACCAGCTACGCGCTTGAAGCGGCGAAAGCTCATGTTCTCACCGATCTTGCCGATCAGGCCTTTGCGAACTTCTTCCAATGTGGGACCGAAGCCGTCTTGGGTGTAGGGCAATTCGCCCAATGCAGCCACATCGGCTGGGTTGTGCAAAGCAGCCAATTTGGCAGCCGCATTGGCCAAAGCCAAGAAGCTGTCGTTTTTGGTGACAAA
The DNA here is from genome assembly GCA_937891665.1 of uncultured Burkholderiales bacterium. Taxonomy (GTDB): domain Bacteria; phylum Pseudomonadota; class Gammaproteobacteria; order Burkholderiales; family Burkholderiaceae_C; genus Limnohabitans_A. Next base: position 797 of record CALAGS010000026.1, read on the forward strand.
GTCTGTTTCGCAGTTGACTTCAAGCATGGCGCCTGTGTTGCCTTCAGTGTAGGCCACGATCACGCCTTCAGCGGTAACGCGGGAAGCCGCTTTGCCCGCTTTTGTACCCAATTTAACGCGCAACAATTCTTCGGCTTTGGCCATGTCGCCATCGGCTTCAGTCAAAGCTTTTTTGCATTCCATCATGGGGGCATCTGTTTTGGCGCGCAGTTCAGCGACCATGCTTGCGGTAATAGCCATTTGATTTCTCCGTTTCGTCTTCGAATTAAGGTTCGAGCTAAATAAAAATTGATAAAAAGTCAGTGTGACTCAGGTTAAAAAAAAGGGGCAAGAAGCCCCTTTTCTCTGTTTGAGAGGGCATTAAGCAGCAGCTTCTTGCACTTCAACGAATTCGTCAGCGCCTTCGGCGGCCACCGCATTGACCACATCTTGAACGGCGTTGGCACGACCTTCAATGATGGCGTCTGCAATGCCGCGAGCGTACAAAGTAACGGCCTTGGAAGAGTCGTCGTTACCTGGAATGATGTAGTCGATGCCTTCGGGTGAGTGGTTGGAATCAACAACGCCGATAAGCGGGATGCCCAATTTCTTGGCTTCCAAAATGGCAATCTTGTGGTAACCCACGTCGATCACAAAAATAGCATCTGGCAATGTGGCCATGTCTTGAATGCCACCGATGTCTTTTTCAAGCTTTTCGATTTCGCGCTTGAACATGAGTTGTTCTTTTTTGCTCAAGGTGTCGAGGCCGACTTCTTGTTGAGCTTTCATGTCCTTCAAGCGCTTGATAGAAGTCTTGACGGTTTTGAAGTTGGTCAGCATGCCACCCAACCAGCGTTGGTCAACGTAAGGTACGCCGGCACGCTGAGCTTCAGCAGCCACGGTGTCACGAGCTTGACGCTTGGTGCCAACCATGAGGATGTTGCCGCGGTTTGCAGAGAGTTGTTTGACGAACTTCAATGCGTCTTGGAACATCGGTAAAGATTTTTCCAAGTTAATGATGTGTATTTTGTTGCGGTGACCGAAGATGAAGGGGGACATCTTGGGGTTCCAGAAGCGAGTTTGGTGACCAAAGTGGACACCGGCTTCCAGCATTTCGCGCATGGTAACTGACATAGATTTTCTCCGAAGGTTGGGTCTAAAATCCGGCTCACACATCGGCTGTTTGAACAAGCCCTTTCGGGTTGAAACCAACAGCCAACACCTTGAAGGAGCCGGTTTGCGATTTACTTGCAGGGAAATTCCTGCTAAGCCAGTCGAGTATAGCATCCAAAATGTCCGTTTTCCAGCCCTTTTCAAGCCTCCCTACCCCTAGGATTTCATCACCATGCGCCCTGACCTGATTGCCACCCTGCAAGCCATTGCCCAGCAACAAACCAGCCCACAAGCTGAATGGGAAAAAAGCCATGAAATTGCCCGAAGCGCAGCCTGCGACAAGGTCTTTATGGACTTGTCCCCAGCGGCTGGCCCGTCTGTCTTGAAGGAATCAAGCTTGGTGAACTCAGCACTCAAGGGCTTGGCCTTCTCTGTCAAAGACTTGTTTGATGTGGCTGGGCAAGCCACTTTGGCAGGCTCCAAAGTGCTAAAAGGCGTTCCTGTCTCCCATGCAGACTGCCCTGCCGTAGCCAGGCTCAAGGCAGCCGGCGGTAGCAATTTGGGCCGAACTAACATGGTGGAGTTTGCGTTTTCTGGCGTTGGCAACAACCCCCACTACGGCACTCCAGCGGCTTGGGATGCCAAAACTGGCCAAGCTGTTACGAGCCACGGTCAAGGCCATGTACCCGGTGGATCATCCTCTGGGGCAGCTGTTTCTGTGGCCACGGGTGCTGCTTTTATTGGCATGGGTTCGGACACCGGCGGTTCCATTCGCATTCCGGCTGCCCTCAATGGCTTGGTGGGATTTAAAAACACAGCGCGCCGCGTACCCACCTTGGGCGCAGTGCCTTTGTCAACCACCATGGACACCATTTGCGCCATGACGCGAAGTGTCCGCGATGCCATATTGACTCACGAAATTTTGGCTGCTCGAACCGTAGCCCGCTCAAGCAGGCCTCTGTCCAGTTATCGACTGGCCGTGCCGACGCACCTCATGCTGGATGGCATGGAAGCTGGCGTGCAAAAGGCTTGGGAGCGAAGCCTATCGCGCTTGTCGCAAGCAGGCGCTCAGATTGTAGAAATTGAACTCTCTGAAATCAATGAGCTTGCGAGTCTGTTGGCCACCGGCGGTTTCAGCGCAGCCGAAAGTTACACCTGGCATCGCCATCTCCTGGCCCAGGACGCAGCAGGCTACGACCCTCGTGTTTCGGCGCGCATTGTGCGGGGTGCCAACATGAAAGCCTTTGAATATTTGGATTTACAAGCCGGCCGCGCAGCCTGGATTGCTCGCATGCAATCGGCTTTGAATGTTTGCGATGCGGCCCTGTCCCCCACTGTGCCTATTTATGGTCCTACTTTAGAAAGCGTGGCGCCTGGTCCAGAAAGAGACGATGCATTTTTTGCGGCCAATGCTTTGCTTCTGCGCAATACCAGCGTGATTAACATGCTCGATGGCTGTGCATTGTCATTGCCCATTCATGAGGCCGGCGAATTGCCCAGCAGCATGATGGTTTGGCAAGGCCCAATGAAGGACGATGCGGTTTTGAATATTTCGCTGGCCATAGAAGCTGCTTTAAGCGCTTAATGGTCTGCATGCATTTGCTCAAAATTTGCCCCTTGCTTCACTTAGGGCATTGGCTTTGAAAAAAATCAACTGGCAAACGCCGCTGAAGCTTTTCGATGTGGCACAAACCCGCCAGCTTGAAGCCCTTGCATCGAGCAACTTGAGTGGTTTCAGTCTCATGGAACAAGCGGGCTTGGCCATTGCCCAATTGGCCATGGCGGTCAAACCCTTTGCCAATTGCCACTGGATTTTTTGTGGGCCAGGCAACAATGGCGGCGATGGCTTGGAAGCCGCTGCGCACCTACATCAATGGGGTCAAAAAGTGATTGTGGTGCTTTGGCAACCCAAGCAAAAGCGCCCTGCCGATTCTGAAATTGCTTTGAAGAAAGCAATGGATCTTGGCGTTGCCATGGTCAGCCATTTAGATTCGACGCACAGCATTCAAACATCAGACTTGGTCATCGATGCCTTGCTGGGCATTGGCTTGCGACATCTAAATGAAGCCACTGCAAAAACCAAAATGGATGAAGCCCCAAGCCTTCATGACTGGATTCAAGTTGCATACCAATCAGGTGCCGATGTCTTGGCCGTTGACATTCCCTCAGGGCTCAATGCCAACACAGGTAACTTTCAAGAGCATTCGCTTCAAAGAGCAAGCATTCAGGCCACACACACACTGCAATTGCTCAATGCAAAGCCTGGTTGCTTCACTGCACACGGGCGTGACGCTTGTGGCACGCTATGGCTGGACACCTTGGGCAGCGAAGCATTGCAGGAAAATTTGGTTTCTATCGCGCGCCTTAACACCTTGCCCCAACCCAAGCGACAGCCACACCACGCGAGTCACAAGGGAACTTTTGGCGACGTGGCTGTGGTGGGCGGTGAATCTGTTCAAACGCGCGGCATGGGCATGACAGGCGCCGTTGATTTGGCAGCGCTGGCTGCTTTGCATGCAGGTGCAGGACGCGTCATGGTTTCTTATTTGAACCATGGCGCTGATGTGGCAACTCGGTCTATGGAAGTCATGGCGCGCAGCTTTGATGCGCTGGATTTAATAAATAGCGCAGTAGTTTGCGGTTGTGGTGGCGGCATTGAAATTAAAAAAGTGTTGCCCAAAGTTTTGCAAGAAAGTACCCAACTTGTTTTGGATGCCGATGCCCTCAATGCCATTGCGCAAGATCCGTGGCTTGAAGATTTGGTGCGTCAGCGCGCAGCCAAAAATAAGACCACCGTGATCAC
>CALAGS010000027.1 GCA_937891665.1 uncultured Burkholderiales bacterium
GCACACCCTCCACCGCAGAATAGGTGGCCATGGGCGATACCATGATGCGATTTTTTAAGGTGATGCCACGGGCCTGCAATGGCAAAAACATGGGAGGCGTTGACTTCGGCTTGCTCGCATCGTCAAAACCAACCAAGCTAGACATGTAGCGCTCATACTGCGCCACAAAATGAGCATCGCGCAGTCGCAAGTTTTCATGAGAAATGCGCTGACTTCTGGTGAGCAATGAATAAGCAAATTGCTGCGGCGGTAAATTGACATAACGCGCCACATTCTCAAACCACTCCGTTGAATTGCGCGCTGCATTTTGAATTTTCAACACCTCAATTGAACGTGTCGCTTGGTAGGCCGTCATCACCTCTTGCATACTCACCACTTCATGCCCCACCCGTTCAAAGGTATCGGCCAATTCAATGGCATCTTCTAGCGCCAGCTTGGTACCCGACCCAATTGAAAAGTGCGCCGTGTGCGCGGCATCGCCCATCAACACATAGGGCACTGAGCGACCATCGGTTGTGGTGTCCCAGTGCACCCACTGATCGCAAATGACACGCGGAAACTTGATCCAATGCGCCGAACCACGCAGATGTTTGGCATTGGTCATGAGGGGGTTGCCATCTAAATACTTGGCAAACAACTTCTCACAGAACTCAATCGACGCCTCTTGCGACATTTGCTCAAAACCAGCCGCCTTCCAAACCGGCTCGGGTGTCTCCACAATGAAGGTGGAAGTGTCGCCATCGTATTGATAGGCGTGCGCTTGAAACCAACCATGCTCGGTTTCCTCAATGGCAAACGTGAACGCATCAAACAACTTGCGTGTGCCCAGCCACACAAAGCGGCAATGGCGCTCGTCGATGTCTGGCTTGTAGGTATTGGCAAAGCGGGTGCGAACTTTGGAGTTGATGCCATCACAGGCAATGACCAAGTCGGCTTGATACTGCGCGCCAATGTCTGCGTTGGCATCGACCTCTGCTTCAAATACCAACTCAACGCCCAAGGCTTCGCACCTTTTTTGCAAAATATTGAGCAAGCGCTTGCGGCCAATGCCGCAAAAACCATGTCCACCAGACCGCATGGTTTCGCCTTTGAAGTGCACGGCTATGTCGTCCCAATGGTTGAAAGAGCCCAAAATTTCAGAAGCAGTGACAGGGTCTGCCACCTGCAACTTCGACATGGTGGCATCGGAGAAAACAACGCCCCATCCAAAAGTGTCATACGGCTTGTTGCGCTCTAACACCTTAATGTGGTGTTCAGGGTGCCGCAACTTCATAAGCAACCCAAAATACAAGCCCGCGGGCCCGCCGCCTAAGCACACGATGTTCATGATGAGTTCCCTTGTTTCAAGCAGCCCCCAGGTATCGACCCAGACACACAGCTCGATCTTTAAATTGTTTTAACTTCAATAATTGAAGCTTAAAATAATTATGATCAATTTGACTGTGGGGGTCAAGGCCAAAAAAAAGCAGCTTGAGAAAGCTGCTTTTGAGGTTGGGTTACTGGTTCATCACCGTGATACTGATCCGCCGGTTGCGCGGGTCTTTGGGGTCATTCGGGTTGTAAGGCGCTGTATCGGCCACGCCTTCAATCTTGGCAAATCGATTGCCCGGAATTCCTTTTTTCTCAATGATCTTTCGAGTTTCCTCGGCACGTTCTGCCGACAAGGACCAGTTGTTTCTATCGTCTGTGTTGGCAAACTGCACGCTGTCTGTATGACCGCGAATGGCCACTTTGTTAGGCAAGGCTGCCAGTGTTTTGGACACCTCGGTAAGCAAAGCCTGGGCTCTAGGCGTCATGGTGGTGGTACCCAAACCAAACATGGCGAAGTCGGCCTTGTCGATGATTTCAATTCGCAAGCCATCTGTGTCGCGTGCAAATGCAACTTGATCTTTGAGTTTGTCCAGCCTAGGGTTCTTCGCCATGGCCTCTTTGATTTCTTTTTCCAACTTCTCAAAGTTGGCGG
>CALAGS010000028.1 GCA_937891665.1 uncultured Burkholderiales bacterium
TGCAAGATGAATTGAACAAACGTGGCATTCAAGAGTCACTCTTTGAGGTTATTTCCAATCCTGAATTCCTAAAAGAAGGTGCTGCAATCAAAGATTTCATGCACCCAGATCGCATTGTGATTGGCTTAGACGAAAGCGCCAATTACAAAACTGTGCACCAAAAAATGGAGTTGTTGTACTCAAGCTTTAACAGGCACCATGCCCGCACTATCTGGATGGATGTTCGCAGTGCTGAACTCACCAAATACGCTGCCAATGCGATGCTGGCCACACGAATCTCATTCATGAACGAAATCGCCAACCTTTCAGATTTACTTGGCGCAGACATCGATAGCATCCGCCGCGGCATTGGCGCAGACCAACGAATTGGCCACGACTTCTTGTACGCTGGCACAGGCTACGGTGGAAGCTGTTTTCCTAAAGACACGCGCGCACTGATTCAAACTGCATTGGATTGCGGTAGCCAAATGAAAGTCGTCAGCGCTGTAGAAAACGTCAACGATCAACAAAAAACTCTGTTGGTTTCCAGATTAACCTATCACTTTGGGCAAGACCTTCAAGGTCTCAAGTTTGCTATTTGGGGTTTGTCATTCAAGCCCAATACAGATGACATGCGTGAAGCACCCAGTCGCGTCATCATTCAAGAATTGTTAAAACGGGGTGCAACTGTCAGTGCTTTTGATCCCCTGGCTTCCAAAGAGGGACATGAAGCAGTTTCACATGACATTCAAGATGCAAACGAATTGAGTCGCTTTAGCTTGGCCAATACAGCTTATGAAGCGGCCACTAACGCAGATGCGCTTTTGGTTGTCACCGAATGGAAGACATTCCACCATCCTGATTTTGAAATGCTTAAAGAGTGCATGAACCAGCCTTTAATATTGGATGGACGCAATTTGTACGATCCCAAAATGCTCCAAGATTTAGGCATTGCATACCAAGGCATCGGCCGTCGCAATCAATTGGCGCTTAACTTCAAAGCGGGTACTCATATCCAACAAGCAGAAGTTTCGGCATAAGCAATGCCCAAGGGTTTCTTCTACCTGATCAGCGCTCAATTCGCTTCAGGTCTAGCAGACAATGCGCTGCTCATTCTGGGCATCGCCTTTCTCAGTGAGCAAGGTTACCCAGGATGGTGGGCCCCATTGCTCAAATTTTCATTCACTTTGTCTTATGTTTTTTTGGCTCCCCTGATGGGGCCTTTGGCCGACGCTTTTTCAAAAGCCAAGCTCATGGCTTGCATGAACGCCCTGAAGGTGGTGGGCGTGGCGTTTATATTCACAAGCCTTCATCCAATGCTTGCTTTTGCAATCGCGGGCATGGCGGCATCGGCATATGCACCCGCAAAGTATGGTCTGGTGACTGAAACTGTGCCAGCCGAGCAACTGGTCAAAGCCAATGGTTGGCTCGAAGTGACTGTGGTGATGGCTGTGATATTGGGAACTGCGTGTGGGGGCCTGCTTGTCGCCTCTAAAAGCTTTGCATGGATGTCCACGCTGAACCTTTCCTTCATTGAATTCTTGGGTCTCAGTCTTGAAACTCAATATGCAGGCCCCCTACTCTCGTTGATTGTGATTTACAGCGTCGCTGGGCTTTTGAACTTCGGCATTCCCAGCGTTAACATTCGATATGTGCAACA
>CALAGS010000029.1 GCA_937891665.1 uncultured Burkholderiales bacterium
TTGCAGCGGGCGTTTGAGCCCTATGTGACGACCAAGACCAAAGGCACCGGTTTGGGGCTGGCGGTTGTGAAGAAAATTGCCGACGAACACGGTGCCCGTTTGGACATTGCCAATCGAGTTGAAGAGGGGGTGGTCAAAGGGGCCCAAGTGTCGTTATCATTCAGTGTCGAGAAATCTGGGCATGCTTAAACCAAGCAGGCATTTTTCGACTCAATGAAGTGTGCAATACAAACGGCACAGTCGATGCAAATTAGAGGCAACTAAGAGCAACATGGCAAATATTTTGGTGGTGGATGACGAGCTAGGAATTCGCGACTTGCTCTCGGAAATCTTGAACGATGAAGGGCACAACGTAGAGCTGGCCGAGAACGCAGCCCAAGCCCGTGAGGCCCGACTTCGTATTCGGCCCGACCTGGTGCTGCTGGACATTTGGATGCCAGACACCGATGGCGTGACATTGCTCAAAGAATGGTCGACCAGTGGTCTGTTGAACATGCCCGTTATTATGATGAGTGGCCACGCCACCATAGACACAGCTGTCGATGCCATCCGCATTGGTGCGCAGGCGTTTTTAGAAAAACCCATTACGCTGCAAAAACTTTTGAAAACCGTAGAGCAAGGTTTGGCGCGCGAACAAGTGCGTCAAGCTGCTGCGGCTTACCAAGCGTCTCAATTGCCAGCAGGCGGCGCAACTTCTTCTCAAGTGGGTTCCGGTAACGGACACGACACGGCGCTGCAAGTTTCACAAAGCTTTGATCTCGACCAGCCCTTGCGCGATGCACGCGATGCTTTTGAAAAAGCTTACTTTGAGTTTCACCTTTCCAACGAAGGCGGCTCTATGACACGCGTGGCCGACAAAACAGGTTTGGAGCGCACCCACCTGTATCGCAAACTCAAGCAGTTGGGGGTTGACCTCACAAAAGGCAAACGCGCTGGCGCTTGAATTCTGCTGTTCATCCCTCAGTTTCGACATTTCGTCGCAAACCAGGTGCATCGCGCTTTCGATCTTTCTACATTAGGCCCATTCCAAACAACGAGGCCTCATGACAACTTCAACTTTTTCAAAATCTGCTGCCAACGCATCTAAGTGGCAACCCGCCAAAGACACATTCCACGCTTACGCCAGTTGGTTGGTGAGCATCAGCTGGAAACTGTTTTCAGGTTTGTCTTTGGTGCTCATGATTGCCGGAGGCATTATCCAATTGCCGCAATTGGCGTTCTTGATCATCCTCACGTCCATCGTGATCAAGGCCACTTTCAAGCAACAAATTCAAGCCGAACAAAAAGCCTCTGCAGCCACCTATTTGGCTGAAGCCGAGCAACTCAAGCGCCAATTGGTAGAGGCGCGCATGGCCACCATGCAGGCGCAAGTAGAACCCCACTTCTTGTTCAACACCTTGGCGTCCATCGACCACCTGATTGAAACGGATCCGCCGCGGGCCAGCCTCATGCAAAAAAGTTTGATTGCTTTGTTGCGCGCTACCTTGCCCACCATGCGTGAGAACACACCCAACAATGTGCGTTACCTGGGCCAAGAGCTAAGCGTGATTCGCCCTTACCTTGACATTCAAAAAATGCGAATGGAAGACCGACTGCAAATCCAATGGGACATTCCTGACGGCCTTAATTCTGCCGAAATGCCCAACATGATGGTGCTCAGCTTGGTGGAAAACGCTTTCAAACACGGCCTAGAGCCTAAGGCAGAAGGTGGCACTTTGGTGTTGCGCGCAGAAGTGTCTCATGGCAAATTGGTGATCACCGTCAAAGATTCTGGTGTCGGTTATTTTCCAGCAGAACAAGATGCAGCATCTGATGCTTCACAAGGTGGCTTTGGCTTGAAAAACATTCGCGACAGGCTGGCGCTGATTTATGGTGAACAAGGCAGCTTGAGCATCCGAGCCTTAGAGCCCTATGAAGGCTCTGGCACCTTGGCCCTTCTCACGGTGCCCTACAAAGTTGCGCCCATCGAGTCTACTTTCGGTCTTTGAAAGTGTTTTGAACATGAGCTTGTCAAAAACGCCTCGCGCTGTGATTGCAGACGACGAGAGGCTGATGCGCGATCAACTGCGCGCCAGGTTGCACCAAGTGTGGCCAGAACTGGAAATTGTGGCGGAGGCCAAGAACGGACTTGAAGCTGTGCAAGCTGTGAGCGAGCATTTACCCGATGTGATTTTCTTGGACATTCGAATGCCAGGTCTAACGGGTATAGAAGCGGCCAAAGAAATTGCGCAACTCGATTTGGGCGACGAGGCCGAGCTGCCCGAAATGGTCTTCATTACGGCCTACGATCAATATGCCATTGATGCGTTTGAGCAGGGTGTGGTGGATTATGTTTTAAAACCAGCAGAACCCGAAAGACTGAAGCTCACAGCTGATCGATTGAAAATTCGATTGATGCAAAGGGCCAGTGACTTGAGTGGCCATGTGATGGGTGATACCCGTGATGAGGCAAAAGTGCCTACTCCCAAAAATGCCCTTGCACCTCATTCTGTTCAGCAGCTGCTGCATCTGCTTACTGCGCAATTGTCAGGACGTCCTGCGCACTACTTATCTTGGCTACAAGCTTCGGTGGGTCAAACCATTCAGATGGTGGCTGTCGAAGATGTTCTTTATTGTGTGAGCGACGAAAAATACACACGGGTACAAACAGCCAAGCAGGAGTTTTTGATTCGCAAGCCGATTAAAGAGTTGGTTGACGAATTAGATCCCGCTATTTTTTGGCAAATTCACAGAAGCACCTTGGTGAATGCGAAAGCCATTGCAGGGGTGGTGCGCGATGAGCGAGGCAGGCAGGCTGTGGTTCTGAATGGGCGATCTGAAAAGTTGCAAGTGAGCCGAAGTGCTTCGCAACTATTTCGAAGCATGTAACGCCCCTACTGCAGTGAACTAGGGCTCAGTTTGATTTGCCGAATATCTTCGCTGGGCAGTTTGATGTACTCGCCTTGGAAATAGAGCTTCACAAGTGACAGATTAGGGCTGTAGACCCTGAAGGGGGGCGGGCCATAAATACTTCGCGCCTGACCCGAGGCCAATGACAGGCTTGCCACACGTTGATCGCCATCCTTGATGCAAACGGTGGCATTTTCTAAAGCCACAACATGCACATACTCACCCCGCTTTCGAGGGGCGCTTGGCTGAAGTTCGGTTTCTGGGTCAGTCCATTTGCAGATCGAGTTTAGCAGCTGAGTTGTTTCAATTTTTTCGGTTGCTGCTGCAGCACTCATGTTTGATTTTTCAGGCACTGCTTGAGCCGATGTTGGAGGCAAAGTGGCTGCATCAACTTGTTGAGGACTTACTTTCTCTGACTCAGCTGCTTTCACTTTGCTCTCATCGGGTGTGGCCGTGTTGAGCAATGTAGGGGTCGAGTCATTCGTTTGGAAAAATCCAAAGACCAACATGGCAATGACGATGAAAGCAAGACCCAGCCAATAGGGTTTGACATTGGAAGTTGCGGCTTCAGGCTGCGCGTCGGCCGGTTCAATCAGCTCAATCTGCAATGGCTTGATTGATTCAG
>CALAGS010000030.1 GCA_937891665.1 uncultured Burkholderiales bacterium
GCCATTCGCAAAACCATTTTGGTCACAGTAGGTTGCTTGGCCAAAACGATGTCGGCCAACTCGCCCACTGTGCGTTGCTTTACGCCTGACAAAGAAGCCAAAATCCGCCACTCAGAAACTGTGAAGCCAGCAGCTTCTACTTGCGCGTGAAATTCACTCGAGATGCTGAAGCTGGCTCTTGCCAAAAGGTAGGGCAAGTAACTGTCGACAAACTCTTTCTCTGCCATGGTGCTTAAGCTTTGACTTGGCCAACCTCAAAAAATCCGCCCTGTTGGTGAACCAAGGGCGTGCCTTGTGCAAAGCCACAGGCTTCAACTTCACCAATGAAAATGATGTGATCGCCTTCGGGATATTGGCTGCGGTTACGACATTCGAACCAAGACAAGGCACCTTTCAAAATAGGCAAGCCTGAAGCGCTGGTTTCAAACTCGACGCCTTTGAAGCGGTCGCCTTGGCCAAACGCAAATTGCTGGCAAAGCGGCAACTGTTGATCGCTTAAAACATTGATCACATAGTGCGAAGCCTTCTGGAAAGAAGGCAAGGTCCGTGATTTCAAACCCAAACTCCAGACCACAAGCGGTGGCGTGAGCGACACGCTGTTGAACGAGCTGGCAGTCAACCCTACAAACTGATGCCCCCAATCTGCTGGATTGGCATCGCCCAATTGATGGGTGGTGATGATGGAGACACCCGTAGGAAAGCGCGATAGGGCTTGCTTGAAGTGCTGTGTATCGAAGGGTGTGCTAGGGGAATTCATGAGGTAATTGTATGAAATTTCATATAAACTTGCTTGAAGAATTTGGGCCCCATCTTCTCACAGGGCAGGTATCGCAAGGAGTAGAGATGCTAATTGAGCAAATTGAACACCGTTGGTTGGTTGCTTTTGAGCGTACTTTTGCATTGTGCAAAGTTCAGCCAAACGAAGTAGTCGCCTTGTTGACTGAAAGCCAGTCTAGGCGCGTCAATGTTGATTTGGCCAGGCTTGCCTTGCAACAAATGGGCGCCAAAGTGTTCGAAGTGTGTTTACCGACGCCGGCATTAAGCGCACCTGCGCCCATCAGATCGACAGGTGCTACCGACGTCATTCAAAATTTGGCACCCGTTGTGGCCGCATTGCAGCGCGCTCATTTAATCATTGATTGCACGGTAGAGGGCATGTTGCATGCGCCTGAATTACCCACAATCTTGAAAGGTGCCGATGGTGTGGTGCCGCGCTTGTTCATGATTTCCAATGAGCACCCAGAAATCTTGGAACGCACCGTACCCAATCCTGCACTTGAGGCTGTGGTGCGCAATGCCATGAAAAAACTTCGAGGCGCGCAGCACATGCATGTCACTTCCAAAGCCGGCACTGATTTGAGCATTCAACTCAAGTCGGCTGTGGTGGGGGGCGTTTGGGGCTTTTGTGCCAAGCCAGGCATGGTGTCGCATTGGCCGGGTGGTTTGGCATTGGCTTTTCCTGCTGCTGGCAGTGTCAATGGCACTTTGGTCATGGCGCCAGGCGATGTGAATCTGACCTTCAAGCGCTACATGCGCGACACCATTCATCTCACCATTGAAAACGACACCATTGTGCGCATTGAAGGCCAGGGCGTGGACGTGGACATGATGCGCTCTTATTACCAAGCATGGATTGACAAAGAAGGTCATCGCGATGCCTGTGCTGTGTCGCACGTAGGTTTTGGTTTAAACCCTGCTGCGCGCTGGGATGCCATGACGTTTTATGACAAGCGCGATTGCAATGGCACTGAGTTGCGAGCCTTCGCTGGTAACTTTTTGTATTCCACAGGTGCCAATGAAGTGGCGGGTCGCCACACTTTAGGTCACTTTGATTTGCCCATGCGCCATTGCAGCATTGCCTTGGATGGTCAGTTGGTGGTGCAAGAGGGCGAGTTGGTGAAGGGCGTGTTTGAAAGTGCAGCGTCATGAGCTTACTCACGCCGGTTTGGATTGAAGCTGGCCCACCCAATGCCAAAACCAGCATGGTCTTTTTGCATGGCATTGGTGGCGGTAAAAAAGGCTTCCAATCGTCTGTTGATTTTTTTGCAAAGCAGGGCTTCAGAGCTTTGGCCTGGGACATGCCGGGCTATGGCGATAGCCCACTGGATGGCACGCTCAGTTTTGAAAGTTTGGCTGCGTCCCTCGAAGACATGTTGGATGCCGCCAAAGTTGAAAAAGCAGTCTTAGTGGGTCACAGCATGGGCGGCATGGTGGCTTTGCAAACCTTCACCCGCTGCCCATCGCGCATTGCAGGTCTGGTCATTGCTGCAAGCAGCCCAGCGTTTGGTCAACAAGACGGCGATTTTCAAAAGCAATTTGTCGCTCAAAGGTTGGCGCCTTTGGACGCTGGCCAAACCATGGCGGATGTGGCCAATCGTTTAATTCCCAGTATGGTGGCCCCGCTTGCATTGCCCC
>CALAGS010000031.1 GCA_937891665.1 uncultured Burkholderiales bacterium
GAACTCGACCAATGGGTTTACGTAGGCGACTCCACCAATGACCAAGTGATGTTTGAGCATTTCACGCACAGCGTGGGCGTGGCCAACATCAGGCGTTTTGAAAAAGACCTCAAACTTTTGCCCGAATACATCACGCAACGTGAGCGTGGCGCAGGGTTTTCGGAAGTCGCCAGACTCCTCTTAGGTCAAAAACCTGTGAGTCGTGCGCTTAGAGATTAATTTGAAACCAAAGTCAAACTTGCATTCACTTCTTCCACAGAAGTCAGCGCATCAGAACCCACCAAAGAAGCCAGTCTCACTTTAGAAATAAGGTAGACATAACGCGCCTGCGCTAAATCTCTTAAGGCCAAGGTGAATTGTTGCTGGGCATTCAAGACATCCAGTTGCGTACGTGAACCCGCCTTCAAAGACATTTCTGTTGACTTCATCATTTGCTCTGCAGAGCGCACTGCTTGCTCTAGGGCACGAACACGCATCACGCCTTCACTAACGCCTCGGTATTCCTTGTGCACACGCACGCCCAAATCACGGCGCAAGGCCTCTAAAGTTTCTTCGGCCCTAGTTTGTTCTGCAACCGCCTGGCGAATTGTAGAGTTGACATAGCCACCCGAGTAAAGTGGAATGTTTAACTGCAGACCCAAGGTTTTATTTTCATAACGAGAGTTAATGCGCGTAATGTTTTCACTGCCGCTGTTAGACCACTGCGCTACAGCGTCTAAGGTAGGCAAATGGCCAGCTTGCGCCTTGCTAACTTCACGTTGAGCTGCAGCCAAACGTGCCTGCAAGGCTTTAATTTCTGGGCTGGCTGCCTCTGCCTTTTGAGTCCACGCTTCCAAATTGGCGGGCTCAGGACCATTCAACTTCAAAGCACCGACATTCAGTCTGGCAATTTTTCCAACGGGCTGATTGATCAACAACTGCAACTGTCGTCTGGTCAAATCTTGATTTTGCCGTGCTTCCAGCTCTTGGGCCTTGGCCATGTCCAAGCGCGACTGCGCATCGTCAATGTCGGTTCGTGTACCTGAACCTGCAGCCAAGCCTTTTTGAGCCGCATCCACCAAAGCTGTGTAGGTTTTTTTCTGGGCCAAAATTAAATCAAGCTGTTCATCGGCCATCAGGGTTTCAAAGTATGCCCCCGCAACTCGAACCACTAAATTTTGAAGCTCGCGGTCTAGGTTGGCTTCTGCCTCTTCCACCAAAGACTTGGCTTGTTGAAACTGTTGCCAGCGCTGCATGTTCACCAAAGGTTGGCGCAATTGCAGGTTTTTGTTGTCACTGAAATACTTGTCTGTCGTTGTAATTGGAGTGCCCAACAAATTGGGTGCAGTTGTATCTAAATTGTTGTTGCTTCGGCCAGCGCTGGCAGAAATTTGCGGCAATAAACCTGCACGTGCTTGTGGCAAGCGCTCACGACCTGCATCGGTTGCAGCTCGTGAAGCGCGGATGGTTGCGTCTTGCTCAAGCGCCGCCTCGTAAACCTGTTTCAAATTCATCACAGGTGTTTGCGCCCAAGTTAGCGCACTGGCGCAAGTCAGCGCACCAATGAGCGTGATTTTTAAAATTGAAGAGCGGTCTTGCATTACTCTTCCTTCATGGAAGCTGCCATGCGCTTCGTTAGTGGATGCAGCAAATAGGTCAAGAGTGAACGTTCACCCGTTTTAATCACAATCTCAACAGGCATGCCTGGCTGCATTTGGCGCTGGCCTAAAGTTTTCATGCCTTCGGGGGTCAGTTGCACACGTGCCAAATAGTAAGTGTACTGAGGGGTCTGAGGGTCACTCAAGAGATCGCCAGATACCGATACCAACTTGCCCTCAACAACCAACTGCGGTGAATGTGCAAAAGAGTTAAATCGAACATCAGCCGACAAGCCCATGTGCACTTTATCAATCAGGTGAGGCGGAATATGCGCTTCAAGCAACAAAGTCTGTTGAGTTGGCACAACATCCAGTAACTTTTGTCCCGGTTGCAACACCGCACCAACTGTTTGAACCGACAGCCCAACCACTTGGCCATTGGCTGGTGATTTAATTTCCATCCGATCCAAATCTGCCGTCACTGCCACATATTTTTCGGCATCAGACTGAACTTCCCGCGTGACTTCTGCCAATTGGGATTCAATCTCTTTGCGATACTCTTGCTTGCGTGCTGTCGATCTTTGTGTGAGT
>CALAGS010000032.1 GCA_937891665.1 uncultured Burkholderiales bacterium
CAGTTCACTTCGTGCGCTTTGAATTCAATGCCGCCATGTGTGCCGCCATCAAGGCAGGGGCCAGTGTGAAGTTGGGTTGCGATCACACCAACTATCCGTCGCACATTGAAATTTCTGCCGACACGCTTGCGAGTTTGGCTGGCGATATTCGTTAAGAGTCTTGCCAAACAAAAAGCCCCTTGAGCACTGCTGCAAAAGGGGCTTTGTAAGGGCATCAGGTGCCGATGATGCCGCCATCTAATTTTCGAACCACCACGGTAGCAGAACGTGGGCGGCCAGTGGCCTTTTTGTCGGGCCAATTAGAAATTGCTGTGGGGTTGGCAGGGTTGGTACGCTCGTTGGCGGGCTCACCTGGGTGCTGCACGTTCAGAAACATGGTTCTGCCATCGGGCGTTTCAGTCACACCGGTAATTTCACAACCTGCAGGACCCACCAAGAAGCGGCGTGCTTCTCCGGTTTGCACATCGGCAGCCAACATCATGTTGTTGCCAAAGTTTTTAAGGTCGCCTTTGCCCATGTTAGAAGTGGACATGTCTGTCTGAATCCACATCAAGCCGCGACCGTCGACCCACAGACCATCGGGGCAAGAGAATATGTCGCCTTTGATGTTGCCCTTGGCTTCTGCGCGCGCCAATGAAGGATCCCCAGCCATGATGAAATGGTTCCAAGCAAAGGTGGTTGCATGGAAATCTTCATTTTCCTTCCAGCGAATGATGTTGCCCTGTGTGTTGTTGGCACGGGGGTTGGCTGCATCTACGGTAGGTTGCTTATCGCCGCCGCGGTTGCTGTTGTTGGTGAGTGTGGCGTAAACCCAGCCCTGTTTGTCAATATCAATCCACTCGGGGCGGTCCATTTTGGTGGCGCCCAATATGTCGCTGGCCTGACGCGATTTGATGAGCACTTCTGCCTGATCGGCAAAGCCGTTGGCCGCTGTGAGTGGGCCTTGGCCGTGCGTTAAAGCCAACCACTGGCCTTTGCCGTCGGCATTGAACTTGGCCACGTACAAGGTGCCGTGGTCTAGCAGGGTGGCATTGGCGGCAGCACCACCTGATTTGATCGTGTCGCGGCTGACAAATTTGTAGATGTATTCAAAGCGAGCGTCTTCGCCCATGTAAACCACAGCGCGGTTGTCTTTGGTAACGGCCACAGTGGCGCCTTCGTGCGCGCCGCGTCCCATTGCGGTGCGCTTCATGGGGGTTGCGTTGGGGTTATTGGGATCAATTTCAACAATCCAACCAAAGCGGTTGGGTTCGTTGGGGTTTTGCGTGGCATCAAAGCGGGCATCGTGCTCGTGCCAACGGTAGCCAACGCCGCCTTTGCGAAGACCCCAGCGCTTTTCGTGATCGCTGAGTTTGTCGCCGCCATTGAAGTAGAAAATGAAGTTTTCTTCGGAGGTGAGGTATGTGCCCCAAGGTGTGATGCCACTGGCGCAATTGTTCAGAGTGCCCAAAACCTTGCGTCCTGATGTGTCCGCTGCAGTTTTCATCATGGCATGACCGGCTGCAGGACCACTGATTTCCATCGGCGTGTTGGTCGTGATTCGGCGCGCATATTTTGAGGGGTTGACCACCTCCCATTTGCCACCCTTGTCTTGCACTTCAACAATGGCCACGCCGTGCGCGGCTTGAGACTTGCGAACCTTCTCAGCACTCCAATTGGCCATGCCATCTTTGAACAGCAAACCGTGGTCCACGTACTCGTGGTTCATGGCCAGCAAACCGCGCTTAGAGCCTTCTAGGGCGTAGTAATGAATGCCATCATGGTGCATGCCAATTTGTGCTTCCTGCTCGGCAGCGGTGTTGCTTGCGTCGTCTTTGAAGGGGTAGTTTTGACCTGCAATGCCCACGGGATCGCCCCAAGGTGCAATGACGTGGGCCACATAGCCCTCGGGCACAGTAATGGCGTCGGCTGTGGATATGGCCACGCTCTTAAAGCCAATTTTTGCGACAGAGCCCATGCCCAAAGATGCGCAACCGGTTAGGGCTGCAGCACCACCAATGGCGCTCAGAGGTGCTAAGAAGCTGCCTGCCAAAGCGCCCAAACCGCCGCGCAAGACTTGGCGGCGTGCAGGATCGGAAACATCGTGAATACTGAGGTTAGAAGAGCGGTTGCTGTCTTCCATCAAGGAGAAGTCTTTGGACATTTGTGTTCAATCATGAAGCTGACAATGAAAAGTTAGCTTGTACAAGCTACCCATCAACATTCTGAGTCATTCATTTGACAGTTTTGTGACTACCAGCCTGATACACAAGCTCTGCTGCAATGAGATCTAGAGATGCAAAACCCACCGACTTGAAAACAGTCA
>CALAGS010000033.1 GCA_937891665.1 uncultured Burkholderiales bacterium
GAATACCGGCCTGTCACGCCGGGGGTCGCGGGTTCGAGTCCCGTCCACTCCGCCAAAAGCAAGTAAAAACGCGCCTTCGGGCGCGTTTTTCGTTGGTGCTTTGAATCATTTCAATATTTTCGCGCCCACGACTTTTCCTGCTGTTTTGTCAAACGTCCAAAGCGGGGAATGACCAGCCCGATGCGACAGCGCGATGTGCAAACAATCGGCAAAATCTGCTGCATGGTTTCTAAACAGTTCAAGCGCTATTTCAACAGAGGGCTCTGATTCGAATTCCAACTCTTTGGTGGAAAGCAAATTGGAGATAAGTTCGACAACTTGAGATTTGCTGAACAAAAAATTAGAACGCAAAACCCATTCCAATTCCAAGATGACGGTGACAGGAATGAACACCGTCTCCCCTTGCGCCAAAACAAGTTGGATGAGTCTTCTCGCTAGATGCCCTTGCTGCTCATCGTCTTGAATGAGGAATCTGACGAGGATGTTTGTGTCGATGGCCGCCATGGATTTTTTATTTCCATGGGTTCATATCTTGAATACTGACTTTTTGGCCAGCTTGGATCTTGATCGAACCTGCCAAGGATTCAAGGGATTGCGTCTTGGCTCTGACTATCAGCACACCATCGGGTGTGACACTCCAGTTGAGTTTTGCGCCAGTTTGAAGCCCCAAAGCCTGGCGAATTTCTTGCGGTATGGTAGTTTGTCCTTTGCTGGTAAGGGTAGAGTGGGACATTTTAATTCCTTACTTTATTAAATTTTGTAATGATAGGGTGCAAAGTGAATGCTGTCTACCTAAGCCCAAGCCTTGGTGCCGAGCAAGCCCACCAAATACCCCCGCAGCCACCCCAAATCAACCGGTTTGGCAATAAAGCGTGAGCCTGTGGGCGGGCCTCCACGGTCTTTCAGCTCTGCAAGGCTAAGAGCGGAGAGGGTGATGATTTGAAGTTTTGAAAAGTCTTCGTTTTGTTGAAGCCTCTTGACCAGTTCCCAGCCGTCAACCTTGGGCATGAGCAAGTCGATTAGCATGATGTGAGGCTTGAAAACCGGCAAATGAAGCAGTGCTTCGATGGCCGAGGCCATGGCGCAGCAATCAACATGCGGGTGCGCTGTGAGGCAAGTGTCTTGCAAGAGATGCCTTGTGATGGCGTCGTCGTCGACCACCATGACTTTGAGCCTATCGCTCATGAGTCGATCGAGGACGGGCAATTTTTGCTGCTGTAATTGGTAATTTTGAATGGACTCGAGCGAAATACGCCTATGGCCTCCTTGCGTAACCCAGGCGTGAAGAATGTTTTTGTCGACCAAGCTTTGGACCGTGCCGACCGACAGCTGAAGAAGTTCAGCGGCTTTGCTGGTGCCGCAGCAAGCGGGGGTGGTTTGAGAAGCCATGCATGTCTTGTGTGAAAAACTTCAATTTAGCGTGATTTAGCGGCATATCGACTTGCAAACGCATACATTGACTTTCATTTGACCTGGCAACTGCCGGCAAAAATGTCGTCTCCTTAGGGACTCTGGGGATGTTCCATCTCCCCATACCCGATTAGGATCTCTTGTGCAAAATGCACCACGCCATCAAAAGAACAATTCATTGAACTTATTTCGTATTCTGTTGGAGACTCATTGAATGCCCGCTCACCACGCTTTTTGGCCCAAAAGACTGCCTTACCAATTGACTGCACCGCAAACATCTTTGTGGATGAATTTGCAAATCAGTGCATTGCGCTACCCCCAAAAAGTGGCCTTGGTGTTCATGGGCAGAACGTGGTCCTATTCAGAGTTGCAATTAGAAGCAGAAAAAATTGCTTCAGCATTGCGCAAGATGGGTGTGCAAAAAGGCGATCGCGTGGTGTTGGACATGCAAAATTGTCCGCAGTTGGTGATCACGCATTTTGCAATTCTTCGTCTGGATGCCGTGGTGGTGCCGGTCAACCCCATGAACCGCACGGAAGAGTTGAAGCACTACATCTTGGACCCTGATACCAAGGTGGCTGTGACCACGGCAGACCTCGCACCCGAGTTGGCTGCTGCTAGCAATGCCCTAGAAAAAAAAGAGCGACTCCTGCATTTGTTGGTCACTCAGTTCACAGATGCGTTTGATGCTGCCAACATCGGCCCTGAAGAAATGCCTGAAACTTGGAGCGTCTGGTTAAAGACCGTGCATGCCTTGCCTGTGCTTGAAGACGGTCAAGTACATGCTTGGGCATCTGCTTTACAAGGCGAAGTTGAGCTTGGCCCTGTCACTGCGCAATCAGAAGATTTAGCGGTGCTGCCTTACACCAGCGGTACCACGGGCCTGCCAAAAGGTTGTATGCACACGCACGGAACCATCATGCACAACGCCATGTCAAGCGGCTTGTGGGCCAATGGCACGCCCGAGAACAAATGCTTATGCGTTGTGCCAATGTTTCACATCACGGGCATGGTCAGTGTCATGCACGCCACCATTTTCATGGGCGCAACTCTCATTTTGATGCCGCGCTGGGACAGAGATTTGGCGGGCCGTCTCATCTCCAAATGGAAGGTGACGCACTGGACCAATATTCCCACCATGGTCATTGATTTGTTGGGCAGTGCCAATATGGCGCAATTTGATTTGACCAGTTTGCAAAACATTGGCGGTGGTGGTGCCGCCATGCCTGAGGCTGTGGCACAACGGCTGTTAGATCAATTTGGCCTTCGCTACATTGAAGGCTATGGCTTGACAGAAACTGCCGCGCCTTCGCACTCAAATCCGCCCGATGCGCCCAAAAAACAATGTTTGGGAATTCCGTTCATGAGCGTGGATGCGCGCGTAGTAGACCCAGAAACTTTGAAAGAGTTGCCCCAAGGTGAATCGGGTGAAATCGTCATGGCGGGGCCGCAAATTTTCAAAGGCTACTGGAAGCGGCCTGAAGCCACTGCCAGTGCATTCTTTGAGCGAGATGGCAAATCTTTTTTCCGCTCAGGTGACATGGGCCGCATTGATGAAGAAGGCTACTTCTTCATGACCGACAGACTCAAGCGCATGATCAATGCAAGTGGCTTCAAAGTTTGGCCGGCTGAAGTAGAGGCGCTGATGTTCAAACATCCCGCTATTCAAGAGGCCTGCATCATTTCTACCAAAGACGCTTACCGCGGAGAATCAGTCAAGGCCGTGGTGGTGTTGCGCAGCACGCACATAGGCCAAGTCAGTGAGCAAGACATCATTGACTGGTGCCGAGACACCATGGCGGTTTACAAGGTGCCGCGTGTGGTGGAGTTCATAGAGGTATTGCCCAAGAGCGGCAGTGGTAAAGTGATGTGGCGCGCATTGCAAGAAGCAGAAATGGCCAAGGCTTGATGAATTATTTTTTGATGATGTTAGAGATTCACACATGAGCCTGAAACTGTCTGTACTGGACCAATCGGTTGCCATGGCTGGCCGAGGGCAAGATCAGTCCATCCGGCAAACGGTGGCTCTGGCCATTGAGGCCGAACGTTTGGGCTATGCGCGTTTTTGGGTGAGTGAGCATCACGCACATCCCAGCATTGTGGGCACTGCGCCCGAAATTTTGATGGCGGCCATTGCCACACAAACTCAAAAAATCAGAATTGGCAGTGCGGGTGTTATGTTGCCGCACTATGCTGCCTTGAAAGTCGCTGAACAATTCAGAGTGCTCGATGCATTGGCGCCAGGGCGTATTGATTTGGGTGTTGGGCGTGCACCCGGAAGCGACGGCAAAACAGCACAACTGTTGAACCCAGACCGTTATGCCAGCGAAAATTTTCCGCAGCAAGTCATGGAACTTCAAGCGTGGGTCAAAGGTCAGCCATTGCCGGCAGGACATCCTGGTCATGGTGTGTTTGCCTACCCTCAGTCGGCCACATCGCCAGATGTTTGGATGCTGGGCAGTTCAGACTATGGCGCTCAATTGGCGGCTCATTTGGGCTTGCCTTATGCCTTCGCTTGGTTCATTACCGATGGGCAGGGGGCTGATCAGGCCTTGCAAATTTACCGAGATACGTTCAGGCCTAGCGCTGGTTTGGATCGACCCAAGGCCACCCTGTGTGTGTGGGCGTTGGCGGCTGACACGGACGAAGAAGCCTGGCATCTTTTCAAAAGCCGCGCGCGTTGGCGAATGGACAGAAATCTAGGTCGCATTGGCCCCATGCTACCGCCAGAGCAAGCCGATCGTGATTATTCTCAGTCTGAGCAAATGGCGCTTGATGCACTCAAGGCCAATGCATTTGTTGGAAGTGCTAAAACAGTAGCTGACAAGTTAAAAGCGGTGGCAACACGGCTTGAACTCGATGAAATGGCCATCATCACGTGGACGTATGACGCCAAGGCGCAAACGCGTTCGTACGCATTGTTGGCCCAAGAATTCAATTTGAAATCCTCAATACCTCAGGAGTACACCCATGTTTGAAACCGCAATTGCAGGAAGCTTGCCAAAGCCAGAATGGTTGGCTGAGACCAACAAACTTTGGCCCAAGTGGATGGCTGAAGGCGATAGCCTGAAGCAAGCCAAAGCTGATGCCACACTGCTCTGGATCAAAACCCAAGAAGATGCTGGCTTGGATGTCATTGGTGACGGTGAGCAATCACGTCAACACTTTGTGCATGGTTTTTTAGAGCAAGTTGAAGGCATCGACTTTGAAAACAAAGTGACCATGGGCATTCGCAATAATCGCTACGACGCACAAGTGCCGCAAGTGGTTGCACCCTTGCGCTTAAAAGGCCGCGTGCATGCTTTTGAAGCTCAATTGGCAAGAGCGCACACCAAGAAAAAATTGAAGTTCACATTGCCTGGCCCCATGACCATCGTCGATACCGTGGCCGATCGCTTTTATGGCGACAAAGTGAAGATGGCCATGGCCTTTGCAGAGCTTTTGAATCAAGAGGCATTGGCACTGCAAGCCGATGGCGTTGACATTGTTCAGTTCGACGAACCTGCCTTCAATGTGTACATGGAAGAGGCTGCTGACTGGGGCGTCAAAGCTTTAGAGCGCGCTGCACAAGGGCTGACCTGCACCACGGCCGTTCACATTTGCTATGGCTACGGCATTCAAGCCAACATTGATTGGAAAAATTCATTGGGCCACGAGTGGCGCCAATATGAAAAGGTGTTCCCAGCCTTGGCCAAAAGCAGCATCAAGCAAGTGAGCTTGGAATGCTTTCACTCGCATGTGCCCATGGACCTGATGGCTTTGCTTGAAGGCAAAGACGTGATGGTCGGCGTGATTGATGTGGCCAGCGATGTGATTGAAACACCTGAACAAGTGGCCGACACCATTGGCCGTGCGCTTCAGTTTGTGCCCAAGGCGCGCATCATTGCTTGTACCAACTGCGGTTTGGCACCCATGAGCCGCGAAGTAGCCGAGAAAAAATTGCAGGCGTTGGCAGAAGGCGCACGCATTGCACGTGCGCGCTACCGCTGATTACATGCGCTCAAAAATGGCCGCAATACCCTGGCCGCCGCCAATGCACATGGTGACCAAGGCATAACGGCCATTGATGCGGTGCAGTTCGTGCAATGCTTTGACGGTAATCAAAGCGCCTGTCGCACCGATAGGATGACCCAATGAAATACCGGAACCATTGGGGTTGACCTTGGCGGGATCCAAACCAAGGTCGCGAGTGACAGCGCAAGCTTGCGCCGCAAACGCTTCGTTGGCTTCGATCACATCCAAATCATTCACGGTCAGGCCTGCTTTTTTCAGAGCCAACTGAGTGGCAGGCACAGGACCAATGCCCATGTACTTGGGATCGACACCGGCGTGTGCGTAAGCCACCAAGCGGGCCAAAGGTTTCACGCCGCGGGCCTTGGCCGCGCCAGCTTCCATGAGGACTACGGCAGCCGCAGCATCGTTGATGCCTGAAGCATTGCCGGCTGTGACGGTGCCATTCTCTTTGATGAACACGGGCTTGAGTTTGCCCAGTTCTTCTATTGTGCATCCAGGGCGGAAATGCTCGTCTGTGTCATAGGCCACTTCGCCTTTGCGCGTTTTGAGCATGACGGGCATGATCTGATCTTTGAAATAGCCGGCTTGCGTGGCGCGCTCTGCACGGTTGTGGCTTTCAACGGCCAACTTGTCTTGGTCTTCGCGTGTAATGCCCCACTTGGCGGCAATGTTCTCGGCGGTCACGCCCATGTGAATGGTGTGGAAGGGATCGTGCAGTGCGCCCAACAGCATGTCGATCATTTTGGTGTCGCCCATGCGTGCGCCAAAACGATTGCTTGAGCTAGCGTAGGGTGCACGGCTCATGTTTTCTGCGCCAGCGCCAATGGCCACATCGGCATCACCTAGCATAATGGACTGGCTTGCAGACAAAATGGCTTGCAAGCCTGACCCGCACAGACGGTTCACGTTGAAAGCAGGTGTGCCTTCTGCGCAGCCACCGTTGATGGCGGCAACGCGCGACAAGTACATGTCTTTGGGTTCGGTGTTGACCACATGCCCAAACACCACATGGCCAACGTCTTTGCCATCGGTGTTGGCACGCTTGAGTGCTTCGCGTACGACTTGTGCGCCCAGCTCTGTGGGGGCAACATCTTTCAGACTGCCACCAAATGTGCCAATGGCGGTGCGCACAGCGCTG
The DNA here is from genome assembly GCA_937891665.1 of uncultured Burkholderiales bacterium. GTDB lineage: Bacteria > Pseudomonadota > Gammaproteobacteria > Burkholderiales > Burkholderiaceae_C > Limnohabitans_A. The sequence continues at coordinate 6,563 of CALAGS010000033.1, forward strand.
ACAACGACTACTTCACGGCTCATCTCTATCTCCTAAGAATTGAATTGAATTGAACCCCAAAGTCTCACCTAATAAGACTACAGGGGACTGACAAAAGTTGATTGAACGTGGCTAAGTTAAGCGTCCCTGACATCGCTGACAGGGTTGCTGCCAAAGTCGGGGCGAGCTAAATAGTCAAGGATGCGCTTGGCGGCATCGGCTGGGGAGGTCAGTTGACCTGTGGCTTTGAGTTGTTGAAAGCCGCTTTGGTCTGGGAAGCTGTCAGCTGGGGCTGATCGCAATTGGATTTGCATGTCGGTGTCTATGACGCCAGGTGCCAGAGACGTCACTTTGGCACCATGGGGTTTTAAAGCCTCTTCCAAAGCCAGGCAACGGGTGAAGTGATCCATTCCAGCCTTGGCTGCGCAATAGCCCGATTGAGAGGCCATGGCACGGCGGCCAAGTCCAGAAGAAATATTGACGATTTTGCGTGGCATGGGCCAAGCTTCAGTGGCACCGAGAAAGGCTGCACACAATTGCATGGGAGCCTCTAAGCCTACGCGCAATGCCATGGCCAGATTGTGGGGGTCTGCTTCACTCAGGGGGCCAATGCGAGGAATGACGCCTGCATTGTTAATGAGCGTGGCACTTTGAAATTCATTGGGTTTTTGAGCCTGAAGCCAAGTTAGCAAGGCCTTGCTGGCCACAGCGCCGTCTGCTAAATCATGAGACCACTGCGCTAATGTGGCACCTGATTTTTGAGCGAGTTCAGTGAGACTGGCTTGTTGATTGCGTGAAATGCAAATGAGGGTATGACCCGGTTTTAAGAGTTGTTCGGCAATGGCCAAGCCCATGCCGCGAGAGCCGCCCGTCAAGATGTAGAGGTGTTGTGTCATGTTGATCTTCTTTCGAATTAAAACGGAACCTTACTTTCGAATGCCATCCATTCTGCCTTTATTGGATGCCTGAATTGGAGTTCGCGCGCGTGCAATAAAAGGCGAGGAGATTTTGCCAAAATTTCGGGTGTGGCATACAAGCTATCGCCCAGTATGGCATGACCGATCGCCATCATGTGCAAGCGCAGTTGGTGGGTTCGCCCCGTGATAGGTTTCATCTCGACACGGGTCGTTTTGTGCAAACAGGCCCCTTGCTGAATGCGCCATTGGGTGTGGCTGGGTTTGCCGTGTTCCCAATCTATTTTGCTTTTGGGGCGGTTGGGCCAATCGATCAACAAGGGCATTTGAATGTCTTGCCAGGCATCGGCCTGGCTTTCATTAGCACTTTTTAAAATGCCGTCGACCACAGCTTCATATGTTTTGTGAACCTCTCTCTGTGCAAAGGCTTGGCTCAAACTGCGTTGTACTTCGGGACCTCTGGCAATGACCACCAGGCCTGAAGTGGCCATGTCCAAGCGGTGCACCGTCAGTGCATCGGGCCATTCACTTTGTGCTCTGGCAATAAGGCAGTCTTGTTTGTCTTCGCCGCGGCCGGGCACACTGAGCAAGCCTGAGGGTTTATTCAGAACCACCAGCTGATCGTCGAGGTAAATCAGATCCAATGTGGACATGATCATCGGCCCTGCAAAGCCCGAATGCGATTGACCTGAAGGGGTGTGACCTCCGCGGCCTGATTTCCCCATTGCGATCTGAGATGGGTCAAAACAGCTGCAATTTCTCGGTCTTCCAGCGTGAGAACATAAGGCGGCATGCCAAAAGGTCTAGGGTTGTGAGTTGTGGCTGCAGGATAGCCACCATACAAAACAGCTTGAACCAAGTTGGTGGGGTCGCTTAAAAGGACGGCTCTATTTTGCGCGAGTGCCGGGTAAGCATGGGCCACACCTTGACCTTGAGCTTGATGGCATTGCTCGCAGTGCTGTTCATAAATTTTGGCGCCCAAGTTCAAAAAATTGCCTGGGCTCTTTGTGATGGAGGGGTTGTGGGTGATGTCGCTGGCCGAATTTGTTTGCGCTTGTTCTTTTAGATAGGTTGCCACAGCCAGGAGATCGGCTTCAGGCCAATGTTGCGTGCTGTTTTGCACCACTTCAGCCATTGGGCCACTCGCCACGGCCGTTGCATTCTGGCCTGATTTCAAAAGCAGGACAATCTCTGAAATGCTTTGCTGTGCCAAGCCTGTTTCTTGTGCGCTCATGAGAGACGGCGCATACCAGTTGACCAGGGGCATCAGGCCGCCCGAAAAATCATGGACCTCTCCCGATGCGCCCCATGCATTGCGTGGACTGTGGCAGGCTGCACAGTGGCCCAGGCCTTGTGCAAGGTAGGCACCTCGGTTCCATTCATTGCTTTTGCTGTCTTGCGGCTTGTAGGTGCCAGACGAGAAAAACAAGCTTCGCCAAATGGCAATGGCCACTGCTGAGTTGTAAGGCCATGCCAAACTCTCAGACACTTTGGGAATTGGCTTTTGAGTCGTTTCTGGCTGTAGCGTTTTCAATGCGGCAAACATCGCATCGCTGTCATCGCGCGTGATGAGTGTGGTGTGTTTGTAGGGAAACACGGGCGTGAGCAATCGACCATCTTTGGATTTGCCGTAATGAAGTGCGCGCCAAAAATCATCAGCCTGCCAAGTGCCCAAGCCTTGGTCCATGTGGGGTGTGAGGTTGCTGCTGTAAACGCTGCCAAAGGGCGTTTCGAAAGCGCGCCCACCTGCACCCACGGGTTGACCTCGTTCGGTATGGCAGGCCAAGCAATTGCCCAAATACAGCAGCGTTTGCCCTTGGCTAATTTGAGTGGCTGAGGGCTTGTCAGTGTTTTGTGAAGGCGGTTGTTTTTCCCAAACATCACGGTGGTTGTCCATCAGAACAGCAAGCACAAGCAAGAGGGTCACTGACAGCCATAGCCATGCCACATTTCGCCAAAAATTTTGTGGAAACATCATGGCTGTGCCTTTGACAGCTCGGGAGCACTGCCGCATTGCCAGGATGCTTTCAGAGGCATAGAAACTTTGCTTGCAGGCGCTGTGTCTGTGGGCATATTTTGCGTAGACAACCAAGTGGCGACTGCCACCAAATCTTCAGACTGAAGCCGTGCCACCACCTCTTTCATGCAATCGGGCTGACGGGCTTTTCGTTGATGGGTTTGCCAAGCCCCCAGTTGTGCATTGAGGTAGTCAAGGGGCAAGCCCAGCAATCCTGGCACGTGGGCTTGTACGCCGGTAAGCTTCGTGCCATGACAAGCAGTGCAAGCAGGCACGTCTTTCGCAGCATCACCTTCTAAGGCCAGTTGTTTGCCACGTTTTAATGCTTGAACAGAGACCCTCTCGCTGGGCATGGCGGGGGCTGGGTAGGGCAGTTTCAAGTTGGCAAAGTGCTGCGCTATCTCTTGAAGGTAAGCGTCAGACAAGGGGTCGACCAAGCGCGTCATTAAGTTGTAGTGGCGCTTGCCTTCTTGGAAGTTTTTGAGTTGATTGAACAAGTAGCCCGCAGGCTTGCCGGCCAGTCTGGGGTAATAACCATCAGGACCCGCTTTGCCTTGATCGCCATGGCAGGCTGTACACGCGCGGGTTCTTTCCGCCATGTCGTCTTTGAAGTCTTTTCCTTGGCCCCACGCCATCGGCCCGAAGAAAATGCAGACCATGACAGTCAACCAAGTAAGCTTTCCGAATTTCATTGGAAGCTTTGAGATGTGAGTCAGAAAAGGGAAGAAAAACATGTTTAAAAGTTAGCCTGAAAGAATGCTTTTTAGGGCCTGTTTCGTCCTTCAGCATAGAAGATTCCCAGTTCAGGCGACAATCTAGGGTTTTGAGACTCTAACATTGACCGATATGTCCGATTTTGAAGTTCGATTTGCTACCAAAAATGAAGCCGCCGATGTGGCGCAATTGCACCTGATCGCCAGCCGCGCGGCTTACGCGGGCCAAGTGCCTGAAGCGCATTGGGATGCCACGCCCATGGCCAAGCGAGTGTCTTACTGGAAAGAAGCCATTGAATACGGTGAGCCCCAAGTTTTGGTGGCATTGGAAGGCGGCAGCATTGTGGGTTTTGTGGGCTATGACCGTTCGCGCGACCCTAAGTCCAAAAACACCATGGGTGAAATTTGGGCCATTTATGCCAACCCCGATCGATTGGGCGAAGGTGTTGGCTTGGCTTTGTGGGACGCTGCTCGTGAAGGTTTGCTTGAAGAAGATTGCACCGATGTGACCATTTGGGTTCCTTTGTTAAACGAACGCACAGTTCGTTTTCATGAATTGGCTGGCTTCAAGCGTGAAATGAATACAGCGCGCACTGTGCCTATTGGGACTGTCAAAGTGGAAGAAGTTCGAATGAAGCGTTCCTTGGCTTAAAACATTGGCGTAGATGAAAATTTTGCTGGCCCCCATGGAAGGGCTGTTGGACCACAGCCTGCGTGACACGCTCACTCGTGCGGGCGGCATTGATTTGTGTGTCTCTGAATTTATTCGAGTGACCGATGCGGTGCTTCCAAAAAGAGCGTTCTACCGGGTGGTGCCAGAGTTGTTGAATGAAAGTAAAACGCATGCGGGAGTGCCAGTTAGAACTCAATTGTTGGGCTCCGACCCCGAAATTTTGGCAGCCAATGCGGCGCGCTTGGCCAAGCTCAATCCTGCTGGCATCGATTTGAACTTTGGTTGCCCTGCCAAAACGGTCAATCGTCATCGTGGGGGTGCGGTGCTTCTTGATGAGCCAGAATTGGTGGGTCAAATTGTGGCTGCCGTGCGCCGTGCTGTGCCAAGCAATGTGCCTGTATCCGCCAAAATGCGTTTGGGTTTTAACGACGATTTGCGTGCGGAAGATTGCGCCCAAGCCATTGAGGCAGCTGGCGCAGATCAGTTGGTGGTGCACGCCCGTACCAAGGCGCATGGCTACCGGCCACCTGCATATTGGGATCGCATTGCCGACCTTCGTCAGAGTGTGAAATTACCAATGGTGGCCAATGGCGAAATCTGGACTGTGGCCGACGCCATTCGTTGCCGTGAAGTCACTGGCTGCAATGACATCATGATTGGCCGTGGCATGGTGAACAATCCTGGGCTTGCATTGGAAATTAAATTTCACGATGCTCAGACGCAAGGTATGGCATTTGCAGACATGCCAAAGAAATTTTCTTGGCAACAGTTGTGGCCCTTGCTCAGTGTTTTTTGGAAGCGCATGAGTTTGCATGTGGCGCCGCGCCATCGTTCTGGTCGCTTGAAACAATGGCTCAATTACTTACGCCGTCACTACCCTGAGGCACAGGAAGCATTTGATACGCTTAGGCTGGTGCAAGACCCTAAGGTGTTGGAGGCTTGGTTGTCGCAGCCGTTTGCAAAATGTGAGCGGCAGCCTCAAGTTGAAGCGCTTGCAAACTAGATTGTAAAAGTTCGCAGGCAGAAAGGGCGGCATCTTGTTCTTGGTTTGACGCAATGTGTTTGCACAAGCTTTCGGTGCGCGCAATTTCAGCCACCAAGGCATCTTGGCAAAACACGGGCGCAAAGCCTTTCAGTTGGTGCCATATTTTTTGCAAAATCTCGAAGTTGCGATTTTGAATAGCATTTGCAATGACTGGGTCGTCAGTGATAAGCGTGCTGTTGAGCGTGGTCAGCAGTTGCTGAGCGCTGCTGGTATCGCCCAAATAGCCGATGGCTTTTTCCATGGACAAAAAGCGAGCGGATGTCATGCTTTACAACTTTCCGTGAAGCAGGGCATCCAAACCACCTTCTGGTTCAAAGCGCTTGTTTCTAAAGTGCAGCCTTGAAGGGCCTGGAAGGGCGCGCTGCTGAACGGGGTGTTTCGGATCTCCAGGATAGCAAATGACCCTCATGCCTTCCACATCGAAGGGCTCTGGTTGAATCACAGGAGGTGTGCGCAGCGCCGCATCCTCTAGGGCATGATCGACAGAGTTAAAAATACTCAAGTGCGACAAGCTCATTATTTGCGGCGGAGCCAATAGTATTTCTCCTGCCCAATATTGCAACAGCGCCTGCTTGGGTGTGGTCCACAAGACTTCCGTGGTTTCGTGATTGTCTTGAACGGCAATTTGTAAAGCCGGTGCCCTAGCTAAAAAGAAACGTGTGTCAAAGCGCTTTGACATCATGGAGGGCATGCGAGGTGTGATCCAACGCGACCAAGGTCGCAAGTCAGCACACCTGAGTTGCAAGCCACATTCTTCTTGAGCTTCTCGCAAGGCAGCAACGAACAAACTTGCGGCATGCTCAGGCGCAATGTCTGGTTCACCAAGTTGGGCATGCAAAGCTGATAGAGGTTGGTCTAGGCTGGCCAAGGCACTAGGACTTGTATCGGCCTCATCGCGCTTTCCACCTGGAAATACAAAGGCCCCACCCAAATCCTTTGAGTCGGTATGTCGTTTGAGCAACAAAACTTCTAGGCCAGTTGAACCTTCGCGCAGCATCAAAACAGTGGCTGCGTCGCGCGGTGGGGTGTCAACGATGTGAGAAGTGATTTCCATAAAGGCTTAAATTGAGTAATATCGCAAGGCTATCAGATTGAGGAATGCAAATGAGTATCGAATTTCAAGGACGTGTCGCCATTGTCACAGGTGCAGGTGGCGGCTTGGGCAAACAACACGCGTTGGCGCTAGCCAAGCGGGGCGCTAAAGTGCTGGTGAATGATCTGGGGGGCAATGTCCACGGAGAGGGGGGCTCTGTCAGCGCAGCCCAGGCGGTGGTAGACGAAATCATCAGCGCAGGTGGCGAGGCGATCGCCAACGGCGCATCTGTGACCGACTACGAAGCGGTTCAGGCCATGGTGAAGCAAGCCATGGACAAATGGGGACGCGTTGACATCTTGGTGAACAATGCCGGCATTCTGCGCGACAAAAGTTTTTCCAAAATGGAAATTTCAGATTTTCGCTTGGTCATGGAAGTTCACGTGATGGGTGCTGTGCATTGCACCAAAGCGGTTTGGCCCATCATGCAGGCTCAAAGTTATGGCCGCATCGTCATGACCACTTCTTCAAGTGGCCTGTACGGCAACTTTGGACAAGCCAACTATGGTGCCGCCAAAATGGCATTGGCAGGCCTGATGCAAACACTTTCTATTGAAGGCGAAAAATACAATATTCGGGTTAATTCTTTGGCACCCACTGCGGCCACTCGCATGACCGAGGGTTTAATGCCTGAAGCCGTTTTGAAAGCACTAGAGCCACAAGCTGTGGTGCCTGCGATGTTGGTCATGGCTTGTGAAGATGCGCCAAACAGAACCATCATGTGCGCAGGTGCGGGTAGCTTTGAGGTTGCCAACATCACCCTCACACAGGGCGTGCATTTGGGTATGTCAGATGACGCGCCAGAGCAATTGCTGGCAGCCATGGCGCAAGTGAAGGACCGCCACGGCGAGGTGGTACCAGGCTCGGGTTCAGGGCAAGGCAGTTTGGAAGTGGCCAAGGCCATGGCAGCCCACAAGGCTTAACTCAGTGTGAGTACCACGGGGGTGTGATCGCTAGGGCGCTCGTTTTTGCGAGGCACTTTGTCGATCACGCAGCCTGTGGCGCAAGCCTTTAATGCGTCTGTGATCAAAATGTGATCGATGCGCATACCGCGGTTTCGTTTGAAACCAAAGTCGCGGTAGTCCCACCAACTGAAGCTTTTTTCGGGTTGCTCAAACAGCCTGAAGCTGTCGTGCAAACCCAATTGAATCAAGCTGTTCAGATGCTCTCGCTCTTCGGGTGTGCAGTGAATGGTGCCTGCCATGCCTACAGGGTCCCATACATCGAGGTCGTCAAATGTGATGTTGTAGTCACCCATCAGTACCAGCTTGGGGTGGGCTGACATCTCTTGCTTCACCCACTGGTGCAATGCCGCCAGCCAGCGCATTTTGTAAACGAACTTGTCACTGTCAGGCGCTTGGCCGTTTGGAAAATAGCCACCGATCACACGCACATCGCCGAAAGTGGCTGTGATGACGCGAGACATGTCGTCTTCAAAACCAGGAATATTTTTGACGACCTGTGTCCCTTCGATGCGCGAAATGAGCGCCACACCGTTGTAGGTTTTTTGACCAAACCATTGCGCGTGGTAACCCGCCTCATTGAAAGCTGCAAGCGGAAATTTGTCGTCGGTCATTTTGAGTTCTTGCAAAGCAAGCACGTCGATGGCGTGATCGACACCGAGCGACTCTTGCGCCTTCAGCCAGTC
>CALAGS010000034.1 GCA_937891665.1 uncultured Burkholderiales bacterium
TTGCCAAGATCCAGCGTCTTGAGCATGAGTTGCTTGGTGGTGTTCATCATCTCGATGTTGAACTGGTAAGCGCGTGACGCAGACACCATGTCGACCATCTGCTCTGCAGGGTTCACGTTGGGCATGGTGATGTAGCCTTGTGTGTTGGCCAACGGGTGGCCAGGGCGGTATTCCAAACGTGGCTCAGCGGTGCTTTCAACAATGCGAGCCACTTTCACGCCTTGGCCCACACGGCCTGCGCGCGCTTCTGATTGCAACACCACATGGCGTGCACGGTAGGGTTGGCCGTCTGCACTCACCGCTGTTTCAGCATTGGCCACATTGGAAGCAATCAAGTTCAAGCGCAATGAATTCGCAACCAAACCTGAAGTGCCCAAATCAAATGTGCCTAGTAAGCTCATGATGGCTGTCCTGTAATGGCAGACAAGCGCGTGCGCAATGTAGAACCCAAGAAGCTCAGGGCTGCTTCAGTGAAGAAAGCGTTTTTCACAAAGTTGCCTCGCTCTATGTCGGGGTCTACGGTGTTGCCATCTAAAGAAGGCTGAACACCTACGCGAAACATTTGCTTGGGGGACTGAATAGAAGAAGTCATTTGAATGTGACCTTGGTGCGTGCGATCAAGGCTCACAGAAGAAGTGCTGGCTTGGCCAGACAAGCGCTGCATCAACACCGATTGAAAATCAATGTCACGCGCTTTGTAATTGGGCGTGTCTGCGTTCACCAAGTTGGAGCTGATCAACTCATGGCGAAGGCTGCGCAGCTTGAGTGCAGCTTCTCCAAATTTCAGCGAGTCAAATTGAGGGACGGTGTTCACGTTAGATCCAATAAATTAATCAAATTTCTCAGATACTTCGCAAACAGCGTGCCAACCCACTAAAACCTCTAAAAACACCAAAGAAAGGTGCTTTAAGTGGTACAAATAGCCCAAAACCAATCCTTAACTGGTTTTCACGGCAAAAATTGCAGGCCTTACTTGTTGGCGCTTGGCAATTTATGCCGGGAAAACGAAACCGCAGAAAGCTGAATTGGCTGAGTCCGCAGACACCAGTGAAGAAAAGCAACTAGACCCGACCGAGCGGCGGCTTGAACGCGCGCGCGAAGAGGGTCAGTTCGCCCAATCTCGAGACCTGACCACTTTCTTGGTGCTCTTGCTGTTTGCTGCCTTCTTTATTGGAATTGGCGGCTCTTTGATGAAGGGCATGGTGGAATTGGTCAAGCAAGGCCTGACATTTGGCACCAGCGAAGATTGGCAAAACCATTTGAGCGATTGGGCCGGCGGCCCTTTGCTCACCGCCATGTTGTGGATTTTGGCCATCATCCTGCCCTTGTGGTTGTTATCTGCCTTGGCCCCATTGGCCATGGTGAAGTTTCAGCCCGTTTGGGCTTTCAAACTCAATCCTGATCGGCTTGACCCCTTTGCGGGCCTGGGCCGCATTTTTTCGACCAACACCCTAACCGAGGTGGCCAAGAACATTTTGAAAGTCATCGTGGTGTTTGGCGTGGGCGTTGCCTACGTCATGGGCCTCATGGGCAACCTCAGTGTACTTTCTCGGCAGGATTTAAACCAAGCGCTGTCCAACAGCCTGGGGCTGATTGAAACCGGCCTCCTGCTTTTGCTGCTGCCCATTGTGGTGGTGGCGGCGGTAGATGTGGTCATTCAGTGGTTCAGCTTCTCGAAGAAAATGAAAATGAGCCAAGAGGAGATGAAGCAAGAGATGAAGGAAAGTGAAGGCTCGCCTGAACTCAAAAACCGCCTCAGGCAGCGTCAGCGTCAAATTGCTACATCGCGCATGATGTCTGCCATGGAAAAAGCCGACGTCGTGCTGGCCAACCCCGATCACTACTCCGTTGCCCTCAGGTATGACGCCGAAAAAATGCGCGCCCCCATTGTGGTGGCCAAAGGCATGGACGAAATAGCCTTGCTGATTCAGCGCTTGGCCAATGAAAACCAAGTGCCGGTAGCCCGCATTCCTCCCCTGGCCAGGTTGCTGCACAAACACCTTAAGGTGGGAGAACCAATTCCTGCGCCTTTGTTTGAGGTTGTGGCCAAGGTGCTGGCTTGGGCCTATGAGTTGAAGCAAGCAACTGCGGCAGACGACTTACCGCTACCAGAAATTGGCGTTTTGCCAGACTTAGAGCCTGGGGCCAAAACCAGCGCGAATTAATTCGAACGGAGCCTCAAAGGCGGTTTGAACCAAGTCTGTGAAAGACGGCAACAACAAAACCACCACCACGAAAGCTACAGGAATCATGATGGCAAAACCCACCGCGAAAAGGTTCAGTTGGGGGCTAACTCGCGCCAAGATGGCTTGCGTCATGTTGAACAAAAAGTAAATCACAATGCCAGGCAGGGCCAGCACCAAACCTAAGGTGAAGGCATCTTGAACCAAGCCCAGCACAGAGCTCCAGTTCCAAGCAGTTGGCCAAGTTCCCAATGGCAATACCTTGAAGCTTTGCACCAACAACTCAAGCATGACCAAATGAATGTTCAGTGTGAAGGCCAAGGCAAGGGCCAACAAGCCTAAAAACTCGCCTACCAAACCTGAAGCCAAATTGGCGTCCTGTTGCAGTGTGGCCGCAAAACTCAAACCAGATTGCTGCGACAGCACGTCGGCCAGCATGTCAACCGCCGTAAGGCCAATTCTGACCATCCAGCCCGATGTGAGGCCAACAGCCAATTCAACAAACACCAAGGCATACCCTGGCGGCATGCTGTCTAAAGCAGGAAGGTCGGACTGCACAAGCGGAACAAGTGCAAACGCAATGACCAAGGCCAGTAACACTCGCAACCGCATTGGGGCTGACCTGAATGCAAACAAGGGCATGGTCATGAAGCAGCCTAGGAGTCGCACAGAAATGAGCATCCAGAGGGTTGCTGTTTGGGTCATCCAATCTGGGCTGATCGGCAGCATGAGGCTTACCTCAGAATGTCAGGCAACTCTTGAATAACCTCACGCAGGTAATCCACAAAGATTGCCAAACTCACGGGCCCGGCAATGAGCATGACCACAGCGATAACCACCAGCTTGGGGATGAATGCAATTGAGCTTTCGTTAACCGATGTTGCTGCTTGAACAATACCAATGACCAAGCCCACAATGAGCAGGCTGATGAGGATAGGCCCACTCAAAATGAATGCCATCAACAGTGCTTTGAACGCCATTTCAATGACAAAGCCTGAATCCATCTTAGGTAACCTTGAAACTGTTTACCAAGGAAGCGGCCAGCAAAGACCAACCATCCGCCAGTGCAAACACCACCAACTTGAGTGGCAATGAGAACATCATGGGCGAGACCATGACCATGCCCAGTGACGTCAAAATGCTGGCCACTGCAAAATCAATGGCCAAGAAGGGCAAGTAAATGAGGAAGCCAAACAAGAAACCTGTCTTGATTTCAGACACCGCAAAGGCGGGAATGAGAACCGTCATGGGCACATCGGCCCTGGTTTCAATGGGCTTGCCCCAGAGCTTGGCAAATAGACTGAGGTCATCTTTGTTGGTTTGACTCAGCATGAATTGTTTCAAAGGCTCGGTGCCAATGGTCACTGCCTCTTCAAAGCCAATTTTGCCGCTGGCCAAAGGCAAATAAGCATCTCGGTACATAGATTCAAGCACGGGGTTCATGACAAAAAATGTGAGGAACACCGACAAGCCAATCAAGACCAAATTGGGTGGCATGCTTTGCAGACCTAAGGCTTGCCGCAACATGGAAAACACAATGAGAATTCGAATGAAGCTGGTCATGAGCATGAGCGCAGCCGGTAAAAAAGAAAGGGCCGTTAAGGCCAGCAAAGTTTGCACAGGCACGGCATAGACGGTGCCGGCTTTGGAGGTGCTTGACGTAACCAGGGGTAAATTTTGAGCTGCAGCCCAACCGCAACACAGCAGGAGGGCAATGGCCACCAGCCATTTGAGGTTGAAGAACCTCATGGGCTGTTCTTTCCAGAGAGCAGGGTCATGAGTTGCCCTGCAAAACCCGAAGGCAAGGAACCCGAATTGGCAATGGGTTCAAAATCGTCTAACTCTGCCAACAAACTGATGTGTGTGGGGGTATGGCCCAAGGCCAAGATACGGTCTTGCATGCGGACCACCAACAAGCGTTCGCGAGGTCCTATTGGGAATGCGGCCAACAATTGAATTTGGCCACCCACGGTGTTGCTTTGTGCGCCTCGGCGAAATAGCCAGACCACCACGGCTGCCAACACCACCAGCAAGCTGAGTGTGACCAATCCTAACCAAGCTCCCCCCCAGACAGCCGACGATGAACCCGATGCGCCAGACGAGCCACCAGACACTGGGGCTGACAAGGCTTGCGCTTGAGCTGCGATTGAGAAAATGCCTAAGTAGACAATTGCTGAAAGTCGCGACAAGGAGGAAAGTGGGGTCAATTTTTAGATTTCCGTAAACGCTCCGATGGTGAAATGATATCAGTCAAGCGGATGCCATAGCGATCATCGACGATGACAACTTCGCCTTGTGCAATTAAACAACCGTTAACCACTAAATTCAAGGGCTCGCCAGCTTCCACATCCAGCTCGATCACCCCGCCGTTTTGAACCGACATGAGGTCGCCCAAAGGCATCTTGGTCCGCCCCAACTCAATCATGACCTTCACGGGCAGGTCCATGATCATGTCCATGTCGTGAATGGCCGGTTTGGCGGTGTCTGCTTCTAGAGAGGGTTCCTGGCCCCAATGTGTGAGGTCATCTGAGTGCCCTTTTTCAATCTGCTCGGTCACAAGTCACCTTCACTTTTCTGAATTTGTTGGTCTAGCTGGCTAAG
>CALAGS010000035.1 GCA_937891665.1 uncultured Burkholderiales bacterium
ATTAGCCTCTACCCCAAACTGATTGGAAATTAATGTTGCTCTGACCCCAATTGTTCGGCAACAAAAAAGCCCGCTGATGCGGGCTTTTTCTATAGAGTCAAGCTGAATTACTTCAGTTTGATTTCCTTGTACTCAACGTGCTTGCGAGCTTTTGGGTCGAACTTCATGATCGACATTTTCTCGGGCATTGTTTTCTTGTTCTTGCTGGTCGTGTAAAAGTGACCAGTTCCAGCTGTAGATTCCAGCTTGATTTTTTCGCGTCCGCCTTTGCTTGCCATGATGGTGCTCCTATAGGGGGTTTAAGCTTGACCGCGTTCGCGCAAGTCTGCGAGAACAGCATCAATGCCATTTTTGTCGATCAGGCGCAAAGCGGCGCTGGAAACGCGCAGGCGCACCCAACGGTTTTCGCTCTCAACCCAGAAACGGCGATATTGCAGGTTCGGCAAGAACCGGCGCTTGGTTTTGTTGTTGGCGTGGGAAACATTGTTTCCGACCATGGGGCCTTTGCCCGTTACGTCGCAGACGCGTGCCATGTGGACACTCCGATACTTTTTAAACAGCTGGTGCCAGATGAGTTATGCGAAATCAACAAAGGCTTGCATGGCTGCAAGTGATGTGTCGTTTGCAAAACTTAAGGCGGTCCAGCCTCACCTCGCCAGAAGGGTGGCGGTAACCCATTTTGTTGGCCCCCCCCATAGGGAGTGCTCAGCAAAGCCTTGGATTATAGCCAGCTTTTTGGGTCAGAGCCAAGCAAAATGGCCTAAAAAATGCCTCAAGGGTTGGCAACCAGCCCTTGGCATGTTGCAAATTCACCCCAAGGAACGGGGTATCAGGCGCCTTCTTGCTCCAAAAAGCGCTGGGCATCTAAGGCAGCCATACAGCCTGTTCCCGCACTGGTAATGGCCTGCCGGTAGACGTGATCTTGGACGTCGCCAGCCGCAAAAACACCAGGCACGCTGGTCATGGTGGCAAAGCCTTTCAGTCCGCTTTGCGTCACGATGTAGCCGTTTTCCATTTGCAATTGGTTTTGAAAAATATCGGTATTGGGCGAATGACCAATGGCAATGAAGCAGCCTTTGAGTTCTAAATCTTGCAAAGAGCCGTCTTTGGTGGACTTCAAGCGAACCCCGGTGACGCCAGTGTTGTCTCCCAAGACTTCTTCTAAAGTTTGGAAAGTTTGCAAAACAATTTTGCCAGCCGCCACTTTGTCCATCAATTTGTCGACCAAGATGGGCTCGGCTTTGAATTTGTCGCGGCGATGAATGAGGTACACCTTGCTGGCAATGTTGGACAAATAAAGGGCTTCTTCGACAGCCGTATTGCCACCGCCCACCACGCAGCACACTTGCTCTTTGTAAAAGAAACCATCGCAGGTGGCGCAGCCAGAAACGCCGCGGCCCATGAAAGCCGTTTCAGAGTCAATGCCAAGGTATTTGGCGGATGCGCCCGTTGCAATGATCAAAGAATCGCAGGTGTAAACACCGCTGTCACCCGTCAAAGTAAAGGGGCGTTTGCTGAAATCAACCTTGTTGATGTGGTCAAACACAATTTGAGTATTGAAGCGCTCGGCATGCTCCAAAAAGCGTTGCATGAGCTCGGGGCCTTGCACGCCATGCACGTCGGCAGGCCAGTTGTCCACCTCGGTGGTGGTCATCAGCTGGCCGCCCTGGGCAATGCCCGTGATGAGCAAGGGCTTCAGGTTGGCGCGGGCCGCATAAACGGCTGCCGTGTAGCCGGCAGGGCCTGACCCGAGAATTAAAACTTGGGCATGTTGGGTGGGAAGGGTGTTGGACATGGTGTGCAATCTGGCAGGATTCGGGTTAACGCTAAACCTCCATTGTAAGAAGCTTGTGAAACACCTGTTTTGGGGGGTCTATCGGGTAAGCTTGAGGGTCAGACCATGACTTACTCACTTCGCACCCTTACCAATCCAACCGCCAGCCCTGAAGCTGACTCACCCAGAGTGCTCAATGAGGGCGTTGGCTTGATGCGCTTCACTCAGGAAATCGTACTTTTCTTGGGTGCTGCTGTTCTCATTTTATTGGCCTTGGCCATGTTCAGTTTCAGTCCCAAAGATCCATCTTGGTCGGGTTCAGGCCTGGGCGGCGGCGTGCACAACTGGATGGGCTTGGTCGGCTCTTGGTTGGCTGATGGCATGTATTTTTGCTTTGGCTACTCTGCGTGGTGGTTGGTGGCTATCTTGGGACGCGTGTGGCTGAATGCTTGGGCCGACTGGCTCAGAACGGACGAAACTGCGTCCAAGGCATTCGACAAAGAATCGGAATCGACTTGGAAAACTCGTTTGATTTTTTGGATCGGCTTGTTTGTCCTCATGTCGTCTAGCAGTGCGCTCGAATGGGCGCGTCTGACACGTTGGGATGTCATGCTGCCTGGCACCAGCGGTGGGGCTTTAGGGTATGCCGTCGGACATTTTTCTTTGAAATGGTTGGGCTTCAATGGCTCTAGCTTGGTTGAAGTTGTGTGCCTCGCTCTGGGGATGGGATGGGCCTTTGGATTTTCTTGGGGGCAAGTGTGTGAAGCATTGGGCGGCAAGATCGACGGCTTGATGCAGTCGCGTCAAGTCAAGCGTGAAATGGAAGAAGACTTGGCCATGGGCCAGCAAGCTTTGCGCGAACGCGAACAGCTTCAATCCAAATTGCCTGCAGAACCTCAACTGCACCCCTTCGGAAACGAATTTGAAGAGAAGCCCTTGTTTGCAGCGGCAGGCGTGTCCGCGCCAGTCTTCGCTGAGCCTGTTGCCCCCATGGTCATTGAATCCCCCGTGACTGCAGTCCCTCGCAGCGAGCGTGTGGTGAAAGAGCGCCAGAAACCCTTGTTCAATGAATTGCCTGACAGCAAATTGCCGCAAGTTGATTTGCTCGACAGTTTGACCTTGCGTCAAGAGGGCGTCGCGCCAGAAACGCTTGAGATGACCAGCCGCATGATTGAAAAACGCCTCAAAGATTTTGGCGTTGAAGTTCGGGTTGTGGCTGCAGCACCCGGCCCTGTCATCACGCGTTATGAAATCGAGCCCGCAACAGGTGTCAAAGGCTCGCAAGTGGTCAACTTGGCCAAAGACTTGGCAAGATCACTCAGCCTCATTTCCATTCGTGTGGTGGAAACCATTCCTGGCAAAAACTACATGGCCTTGGAATTGCCCAATGCCAAACGCCAATCTATCAAGCTCAGCGAAATTTTAGGTTCGCAGGTTTACAACGAAGCCAAGTCCATGCTCACCATGGGCTTGGGCAAAGACATTGTGGGCAATCCGGTGGTGGTGGATCTGGCCAAAATGCCTCATGTCTTGGTGGCGGGTACCACAGGCTCTGGTAAGTCGGTGGGCATTAACGCCATGATTTTGTCTTTGCTTTACAAAGCCGAAGCGCGTGATGTTCGACTGCTCATGATCGACCCCAAAATGTTGGAAATGTCTGTTTACGAAGGCATTCCGCATTTGCTGGCACCTGTGGTGACCGACATGCGGCAAGCCGCGCATGGCCTCAATTGGTGTGTGGGCGAGATGGAGCGCCGCTACAAGCTCATGAGCAAAATGGGCGTTCGCAACTTGGCAGGTTACAACACCAAAATTGACGACGCAACCGAGCGCGAAGAATTTATTTTGAATCCCTTCAGCCTCACGCCAGATGATCCCGAACCACTGAAGCGCTTGCCGCACATCGTGGTGGTGATTGATGAGCTGGCCGACCTCATGATGGTGGTGGGTAAAAAAATTGAAGAGCTCATTGCTCGCTTGGCGCAAAAGGCGCGTGCTGCTGGCATTCACTTGATCTTGGCCACACAACGTCCCAGTGTCGATGTGATCACTGGCTTGATCAAAGCCAATATTCCCACACGCATTGCCTTCCAAGTTTCTAGCAAAATTGACAGCCGAACCATCCTAGATCAAATGGGTGCAGAGGCTTTGCTGGGCATGGGCGACATGCTTTATATGCCTTCAGGCACCGGCTTCCCCATTCGCGTGCACGGTGCTTTTGTGAGCGACGAAGAAGTTCACCGCGTGGTGAGCTATTTGAAAACACAAGGCGAACCTGATTACATTGAGGGCGTGCTGGAAGGTGGCACCACCGATGGCGAAGACACTGGCTATGGCGACAGTGGCGATGCTGAAAAAGATCCTATGTACGACCAAGCCGTTGAAGTGGTGCTGAAAAATCGCAAGGCCAGTATTTCTTTGGTCCAACGACATCTGAAGATTGGTTATAACCGTGCAGCACGTTTGGTTGAAGAGATGGAAAAAGCCGGTTTGGTCAGTTCGATGAGCACCAGTGGGCAACGCGAAATTTTGGTGCCTGCGCGCACCGAATAAGCTTTCGCCAACCAACGCTGTTGCCAAAATGAAATTCAAGTTTCAAATTCTCTGGACATTGCTAGCTTGGTTTGGGTTGGCGCCTTTTGCGCTTTCGCAAGTGCCTGCTGATGGCCTTGAGTCATTGCGTCAATTCCTTCAGCTGAGCAACAGCGGTCGAGCGCAATTTACGCAGGTGGTCAGTTCTCCTGCCAGAGTCGATCAAGCGCCTCGTCGAAAAACTTCTACTGGCACCTTTGAGTTTCAGAAGCCACAGCAATTTCGATTTGCCTATCAAAAACCATTCTTGCAAACCATGGTGGCAGATGGTCAGTCGCTTTGGCTGTACGACGCCGATTTGAACCAAGTCACAGTTCGCAAACAAAGTTCTTTGCTAGGACAAACGCCGGCTGCTTTGATTGCATCATCAGGAGACTTAAAAGCCCTCCAAGCCGAGTTCATTTTAAAAGCAGAGCCTGAATCTGAAGGCTTGCAGTGGGTCAAAGCGACGCCCAAGCAAGCAGACGGGGCTGTTCAATTCATTCGGGTAGGGCTCAAGCCTGCCTCTGCCGCAAATTTGAATGTGCCCACATTGTCGGCGCTAGAAATAGTCGATGGCCTGGGTCAAACATCGCGTTTGAATTTCACGAATTTCGAAGTCAATGTGAAACTGCCTGCAGAAACTTTTCAATTCAAAGCACCGGCCGGTGCACAGGTCATACGGCCATGAATGCCAGTGTTCATTTGCAGCAACCTCTGGCAGAGCGTTTGCGTCCCAAAAATTTGAGCGATGTCATTGGGCAACAACATCTGATTGGCGAAGGTTTGGCCCTTCGCTTGGCATTTGAATCGGGACAGCCTCACAGTTGCATTCTGTGGGGTCCGCCGGGTGTTGGCAAAACGACCATCGCAAGGCTCATGGCCGATGCTTTTGACGCGCAATTTATCAGCATCAGTGCGGTATTAGGCGGCGTCAAGGACATTCGGGAAGCGGTTGAAAAAGCCGAGGCAGCATTGAATGGCTTGCAGCCGCAAAGAACCATTGTGTTTGTTGATGAGGTCCATCGATTTAACAAAAGCCAGCAAGACGCTTTTTTACCGCATGTCGAAAGCGGCTTGTTCACTTTCATTGGCGCAACTACAGAGAACCCATCCTTCGAAGTTAACTCTGCCTTGCTTTCTAGAGCGGCGGTTTATGTCCTGCAATCTCTGAACGAAGAAGATTTAAAGAAAATTGTCGAACGCGCACATGGCATAGGTGCAATTCCCAGGCTGGAAGCCGAGGCTGAGCAACGGCTCATTGCCTACGCAGATGGCGATGCCAGACGCTTGCTCAATACCCTCGAAACGCTTTCAGTTTCGGCGCAAAGAGAGAAGCTTTCCGAAATTTCGGATGAATGGCTTTTGAAAGTTTTGGGCGAACGCATGCGTCGATACGACAAAGGCGGCGAGCAGTTTTATGACACCATCAGCGCGCTTCACAAATCAGTCAGAGGTTCAGACCCAGACGCGGCTTTGTACTGGTTCACTCGAATGTTAGATGGCGGCGCAGACCCGCGCTATATGGCCAGGCGGCTGATTCGAATGGCCGCAGAAGACATTGGCTTGGCCGATCCACGCGCTTTGCGTTTGGCCTTGGACGCTGCAGAAGTGTATGAACGCTTGGGCAGCCCAGAAGGCGAGCTGGCTTTGGCAGAATGCGTCATTTATTTGGCTGTCGCGGCCAAATCCAATGCGGTTTACAAAGCCTTCAATGAGGCCAAGGCTTGGGTTAAAAAAGATGGGACACGTCCTGTGCCCATGCACTTGCGCAATGCCCCAACGCAGCTCATGAAAACCTTGGACTATGGCAAGGGCTATCGCTATGCCCACAATGAAGAGGGTGGCTTTGCCGCAGGCGAAAATTACCTGCCTGATGGCATGCCTGCGCCAGGTTTTTACAGACCCGTCAACCGTGGGTTAGAGTTAAAAATTGCAGAAAAAATGGCAAGCTTGAATGAACTGAATCAAGCCAATGCAACAAAAAAATAGGAGTTTGGTATGGATGTCTTTCTTCAGCAGGTGATCAATGGCTTGGTTCAAGGCAGCATGTATGCCCTGATCGCCTTGGGTTACACCATGGTCTACGGCATCATCAATTTGATCAACTTTGCCCATGGCGAAGTGCTCATGGTGGCGGCCCTCACCAGTTGGTCGGTCATTGCCCTCATGCAAGACGCCACGCCTGGCATGCCTGGCTGGTTGATGCTCGTCGTCTCTTTGGTCATTGCCAGCGTGGTGGCAGCTTCGCTTAACTTTGCGATTGAAAAAATAGCTTATCGCCCCTTGCGCAACAGTCCCAAATTGGCGCCACTCATTACCGCCATTGGCGTGAGCATCTTGCTTCAAACTTTGGCCATGATCATCTGGAAACCGAACTACAAGCCTTTCCCAACCTTGTTGTCGACCACTCCCATCAATGTCGGTGGTGCTGTCATTTCTACCACGCAAATCATGATTTTGGGTGTCACCGCCATTTCCTTGGCGTTACTCATGTGGTTGGTCAATGCCACCAAGTTAGGAAGGGCCATGCGCGCAACTTCCGAAAACCCACGTGTCGCTGCCTTGATGGGTGTCAAGCCCGACATGGTCATTTCTGCCACCTTCATCATTGGTGCCGTGTTGGCGGCCATTGCGGGAGTCATGTTTGCATCCAACTATGGCACTGTGCACCACAGCATGGGTTTCTTGCCTGGCTTGAAAGCGTTTACTGCCGCAGTGTTTGGCGGTATTGGCAACTTAGGCGGTGCCGTTGTGGGAGGTATTTTGCTAGGCCTTATTGAATCCATTGGTTCGGGCTATATCGGCATTCTCACGGGGGGTGTTCTGGGCAGCCATTACGCCGATATTTTTGCCTTCATCGTGCTCATCATTGTGCTCACCTTGAGGCCCTCTGGCCTGATGGGTGAACGTGTAGCCGATCGCGCTTGACAGGAAGGGAAGACCCACAATGAACAATTCAAAGAATCTCAAAACGCTGGCCATTGGCGTGCTGCTTCTCATCTTGCCTTTGGTTTTGCAGCAATTTGGCAATGCCTGGGTGCGCATTGCTGACATGGCCTTGCTCTATGTTTTGCTGGCAGTGGGTCTGAATATCGTGGTGGGCTATGCGGGCTTGCTCGATCTGGGATACGTGGCCTTCTTCGCTGTCGGCGCTTATATGTATGGGCTACTGGCTTCACCCCATTTGTTTGAAACATTCCCGGCCATTGCGGCCCTGTTTCCAGGCGGCTTCCACATGCCTTTGTGGGTCATTGTGCCTGTAGCTGCTGCATTGGCGGGTTTGTTTGGCATGTTGCTGGGCGCGCCCACTTTGAAGTTGCGCGGCGATTATTTGGCCATTGTCACTTTGGGCTTTGGTGAAATCATTCGGGTCTTTTTGAATAATTTGGATCAGCCAGTCAATATCACCAATGGCCCTAAGGGTTTGAACCAAATTGATCCGATTCATTTTTTCGGCATCAATTTGGGCAAACCCCTTAACCTGTTTGGGATTGAATTCGCCTCAGTGAGTTTGTACTACTACCTGTTCTTGGCCCTGGTGCTCATGACTCTTTTGATTTCATACCGCTTGGAAGTCTCACGCATTGGCCGCGCATGGATGGCCATTCGCGAAGACGAAATTGCGGCCAAAGCCATGGGCTTGAACACGCGCAATTTAAAGCTCATGGCCTTTGGCATGGGCGCTACTTTTGGCGGCATTTCTGGCGCCATGTTTGCAGGCTTTCAGGGATTTATTTCACCCGAGTCGTTTAGCCTCATGGAGTCCGTCATGATTGTGGCCATGGTCGTGTTGGGCGGCTTGGGGCACTTGCCCGGCGTTGTGTTGGGTGCCGTCTTGTTGTCTGCCTTGCCAGAAATTTTGCGCTATATAGCGGGGCCCTTGCAGTCTATGACAGACGGCCGCATTGATGCCGCCATTCTGCGTCAATTGCTCATTGCCCTTGCCATGATTGTCATCATGCTCATGCGCCC
>CALAGS010000036.1 GCA_937891665.1 uncultured Burkholderiales bacterium
GATCACCAATTCGCTCAATGGCTTTGGCGACAAACAGCAAATCTAAACTCGCTGAGATGGTGCGTGGATCTTCCATCATGTAAGTGATTAATTTGCGAACAAAGCCGTTGAACTCCGCATCGATTAAATCGTCTTCTTTCAAAATAGTCACGGCCATGTTGACATCTAGGCGGGCAAATGCATCCAGCGCTTTTCGCAGCAAGCCGGAGGCTAAATCTGCTGCAATGCGCAATTCGGAAGAAGGCAAATTGCGAGGTGTGCCTGCTTCTAGTATTTGTTTGACCATGCGTGCAATGCGCTCGGCTTCGTCGCCTGCACGTTCAAGGTTGCCCGTTATTTTAGAAATGGCCATCAGCAAGCGAAGATCGCGGGCTGTAGGTTGACGGCGGGCAATGATCGATGCCAATTCGCCATCAATTTCTACTTCTAGCATATTGACTTGTTTTTCAGTTGCAATGACTTGATCTGCAACCTCAGAGCTGAACTGAGCCAATGCATAAACAGCATGACGAGTTTGCGACTCAACCAGTCCACCTAGCTCAAGAATCCGTGTGGAAACACCCGTAAGTTCGTTGTCGAATTGGGTTGAAATGTGTTTGTCCATGGTGTGCTCCTGATTAGCCGAAACGGCCAGTGATGTAATCTTCGGTTTCTTGACGCGAGGGCTTTAAGAAAATTTGCTCTGTCACGCCAAATTCCATCAATTCGCCAAGGTACATGTAAGCAGTAAAGTCTGAGACCCTGGCGGCTTGCTGCATATTGTGAGTGACAATCGCCACTGTGTATTCTTTTTTCAGTTCACTCACCAACTCTTCCACTTTGGCCGTTGAGATGGGATCTAGCGCTGAAGTGGGTTCATCGAGCAGAATCACTTTGGGCTTGACCGCTACTGTGCGTGCAATGCACAGGCGCTGTTGTTGTCCGCCAGAAAGGGACAAACCACTTTGCCCCAGCTTGTCTTTCACTTCGTTCCAAATGGCGGCCTTGGTCAGGGCTGACTCAACGCGTTCGTCCATATCCGATTTGCTGAGGTTTTCATACAAACGAACACCAAAAGCAATGTTGTCATAGATAGACATAGGGAAGGGTGTTGGTTTTTGAAATACCATGCCAATTTGTGCGCGGAGTAGATTTAAGTCTTGGCCTTTATTGAGAATATTTTGACCATAGAAGTTGATTTCACCTTCTGCGCGTTGCCCTGGATAA
>CALAGS010000037.1 GCA_937891665.1 uncultured Burkholderiales bacterium
AAAATGGCATAAACGTCGGAAAACCGTCAGACACCTTCTCCTTTTCACAACAAGCGCTTACTGATTCCCTCAAGCTTCTCAAGTTGATGCCGAATCAGAGGGTGAAGGACTTCAACAAGTCCCACCTCTAACAAGGAACTCATATGAACCGCTTGACCTCTGCTTGCTTTGCCTTTGGCCTGATGATTGGCTTGACAGCCCTGACTGGCTGCAAATCCATCAATCTGGCCATGCCAACCAAATCTTCGCCCAAAGATGCGACTGCGTTGTCGACTCCCTTGATTGAAAAGCGAGAAACAATTACTGCAACGGGTTACGCCGTTGTGGCTGTCCAAAATCACAAGAATCCAGCACAACAGCGCTTGATGGCCATTCGAGCTTCCAAATTAGACGCCTATCGCAACCTCACTGAGCAGGTTTACGGCCAGCAGCTGGATGCCAGTTCTACGGTCGCCGACATGGTTGTCACCAATGACACGTTTCGCGCCAAAGTAGAAGGTGTCATTTATGGCGCACGTTTGGTCAGCATCACCCCAGTAGGTGACGAAACCTATGAAACCACATTGTCCTTGGACCGTGACGTTGTCCAAGACTTGCGCATTCTGTTCATGGGCCAGATGGCAGCTAGAGGTCGTTGATCATGAAAAAGCCTGCAAGCACTTTCCAACTTTGCGCTTTCAGTCTGGCCTTGTGGTCAGGACTGGTGTGTTTGCAAGCGAGCGCACAAAGTCAGTCAAACTCGGTGCCCGCTGCTCAGGGTCCATTGACTGCGCAAGAACGTTTGGACGCAATTCGGCAAAGCCTTGTAGACGCCTCTTTGAAAACGCCAACCCGTGTTTCAACGACCACATGGGTAGATCGACAAGGAAGTTTGCGGGAAAACAGTACTTTCAAAAATAGCTTGGAAGTTACGGGTGTCCATGTTGTGGGTTTTGAGCGCGATGAAAATGGCACCGCCAAAGCTCGCCTACAAATACCCAATGGCAGTTATCAAAAAGTTGCATCTGGCCAAACCAAACAAGAGACTGTCAAAGAGACTGGATTCAAAGGTGCCGTACAAAAATTCAACAAGCTGATGACAAAGGCCGCCGATTACGCCAAAGAACTGTCGCCACAAGGCAATTCAACCCAGGCCGAAATTTGCCAATCGCCCGTTGCAACGCGCTTGAAACATGTCATGGGCTTGTCATTGGAAATCGACCCTACTTCCAACAACGTTCTTCTTCAAAGCTTGCTGCCGCAATTGCAAACACAATGGGTCGACCAGCCCAACGCTTTTGGTAACGCTCGCACCTGGCGCGCTGTGAATAATTTACCAGACGCATCCATGTCGAAAAACATGACAAGCTACGAACGTGCCCTGATTGGCAATCGTCCGCAAAAGTTTCCATGGGAAGCAACTTTGAAGATCCGAACTGAAGCTTTGCCTGGCAATGGTTTTGAAGGGCTCATGGGCTTTTCTGGAAATAATTTGGTTTTGACTTTAGATTTTCAAATTGTGGGTACTGAGTCTCAGTCTGAAAAGTTTGAAGAAAGCATCAGTCTCAACATCGCCATGGATCGCCCAGCTTGGTCTGCGCCAAAAGTTACCTCAGAGAGTTTGTTAAGTGTTCAAGATCAACTTCAAACATGGCGCGATAAGGCTGAGCAGTGGCTTTCATGCCAAAGCATCAACCCCAGTGTGACGGCTGTGTACCCACAGCAAGTTCAGATCAACGCGGGTGCTGTGGCTGGTGTTCGAAAAGGGGATGAGTGGTTGGTGGCTAGCCCTGTAAGATTCCCTGGCGAATTGATGGGCAAAGAAGGTGCGCCTCAAACTCTGTTGGCCCAAGTTCAATCTGTCACGCCGTATAACTCGCAACTGGTGATCCTTGCCGGTCCCGCCCAAGCAGCACAACCCGATTGGCGCGCTTGGCCCACGGACACACTGATCAAAGAGCCATCTGTTGCTCCAAGCTCCAACAAAACTGCCCCGACTAAACGACCAGCCAAAGCCACTGTAGGTGCAAACGCCAACTACAATTTAATACCCTATTGATACACTTGAGTTTGCCATGAACAATTTCACACGCATGCATTTATGCCACTCCACAACAGCTGCATCTTGGTTGTTATTGGCCGCCATGTCGTGCTTCATGGTCACTCAAAGTCGCGCTGCAGATGTCAGTGCCGACAAACCAGAAGCTGCACCTGTCGTTCTTTTCATTGTGAGCCAAAGCACCGCGGTGGACAAGCTCGTCCAAAAGTTTTACCCCAACAGTCCCATTGCCACTTCAGCGTTAAGGAAAGCATTGCAAGATGCAAATCCTAAAATCATTACCGGCAATCCACAACAGCGCGTGAAAGCAGGTACCAGCCTTGTCGTGCCCGATCATGCCCAAGTCGCTAGCACGCTGTTGGCATCAATCGCTCCTCCCCCTCCCTCTGCAAAAAGTTTAGACTCCGGCCCCTCCGCTAGCGACAATGCTGTTCGCAAGCCCTGGGTCCGGTTCCCTT
>CALAGS010000038.1 GCA_937891665.1 uncultured Burkholderiales bacterium
CACTTCAATGCGGTCTAGGTCGAAGGGCAGAATGTCTGCCACCAGTCCCTTGCCAATTGGAGAAGCCAAGGGCACGTCCTCTAGGTAGCGACCGCTGGGGTTTTGTTGTGCACCACCGCTCTCTGGAGACGCCTGACTGCTCAGCCCGCGAATGGTGATGCCGTTGTTGTTAGGGTCGCCCCGATTGAGTTGAACGCCAGGAGTCAGTTTCAGAAAGTCTTCTTGATCACGCGCTCCGATACGCTCCAGGTCACCGCCAGAGAGCACGGACACTGTTCCTGCTACCTCGCGCTGCTTCTCCAAGCGCTTGTTGGCTGTGACGACGATGCGCTGCGACTCATCTTCTGAAGCTGGGGTGGCAGGTGCCTGCTGGGCCATCACTGGCCATGCTGCAGAAAGGGACAACATCATTACACTAAGGCGAAAGGACTTGGGCATCTTGAAGGCTCCATGAGTAGGGTTATGGAGAAGATAAGTCTGTCCTGAACAGGATGTGTGAGCCCTTGCACCAAAAATTTAGGCGATCCGACCATCCGAAAGTTTTGAGACTATGCAGGAAATTCTAGGCTAAAGGGGGCGCGGTGACAACGATACTCGCGTGGCGACATGCCCACCTGGTTTCTGAAAGCCGCAGCGAAGCTGCTCTGGTGTTCATAGCCTACCCGTTCGGCCACCTGGGCTATCGTGAGAGTGGCTTCCATTAGCAATAGCTGAGCCTCACGCACACGCCGTTCAAGGCAGTAGTCGGCCATGGTTAGCCCGAAAGTCTGTTTAAAGACCGACTTCAATTTGTTCTGGCTGGTGCCAATCTCGCGCGCCAGATCGGCGAAGTTGGGAGGCCGTCGATATTCGCGGTCCAAAAGGGCTTGCGCCGCTCGAGCTAAGTCCAGGTCACGACGACGCGGCAGGGTCACAGAACGAACCTCGTGCTGATGCAGCATGGCCTCCAATGCGTAGGCAACCAGTTCAGCAATTCGACCAGCCAGCTGAACTGTTCGCAGTTCACCGTGCAAGCGACTGTCGATCGTGTCTCCCACCAACGCAGCCACCCGATGGTCAATGGGAAACGAGGCGATGCGCCCCATTTCAAATTCACCATTGACTGCGGCACTCAATTCCGGCGGAAGGTCTTCTGGTAGCAAGCCGAATCTCGAGGCGAAGCTGTGCGCCTTGAACACTGCCACGATGCCTTGTTGCCTTGCGCCTGCAACAATGTGAGCGCTTAGAGGTAAATGGGGTGGAATACAAGTCAAGGTCAATTCAGGCCTGTTGAAGACCAATCCCGGACCTGCGCCATAACGAAATTCAACATCACAGGCCAATGACGCACGCAGCGTGATCAGAGGCTCTGAGTCAACATAAGTCCAGTGAGCTGCACGCGGAACCACACAATTGATCACATTGACCAGAGCGTCAGGCCCAAGTCGCACGGTGTCTGTTATACCGCTCCCGTAGGGTGGCTCATAAATGGTGCGGACCACGTTGCGAGAGATGCGCTGGGAACGACCATCTTCCTGAGCGGCGCGGTGCCATTCGCTGTCAAAATCGAGGGCCGAAGGCAGAACTGACGGTCCTTCTCGTTTTTGCTGCATACGGTCGAGTCTCCTAAAAATTCTTTTCCGAAGCCTAACAGATCGCCTCCCACTTGTCGTAAGGTCGAACTCTTGATATCAAACTGCTCATGACTGAAGCCACTCTTTCCACTGCTCGAAAGCTGATTGACGCTGTGCCCGTTTGGGATCACCATGCCTGCTTGCCACTGCGACCGAACGACCCATCCTTCCTGCCCCAACTTTCTCGGCACAAGGCGGCAGGCTTTGACGCCATCACTGTGAACATTGGCTTCGGGGAACAGGGTCCCGAAGAGCACTTGCGAATGATCGCTGCGCTGCGTCATTGGCTTCTGGCCAGACCGCAGGAGTACCTTCTTTTGCAGCAAGCTGGTGACGTCGAGCGTGCTCGCGCCACTGGACGCCTTGCAGTGGGTTTCGACATTGAGGGCGCCAATGCTGTGGGCGACCAACTCAGCCTCATCCAGCTCTACTACGACTTGGGTGTACGCTGGATGCTCATGGCCTACAACACCTCCAACCGAGCGGGGGGGGGTTGCCAAGATGAGGATGGTGGTCTGACGAACTTCGGGCGCGCGATGGTGCAAGAAATGGAAAGGGTGGGAATGCTTTTGTGCCTCAGCCACACTGGCCACCGCACGGTGCGCGAGGTTCTTGCCATGGCGACACAACCCTTGATTTTCTCGCACAGCAATTGCGCTGCGCTGCACGCACATCCCCGCAACATCCCCGACGAATTGATCCGAGCCTGTGCAGCCACAGGGGGGGTCGTTGGCATTAACGGCGTGGGAATCTTTCTTGGTAAAAACGATATTTCAAGCGAAACTTATTCGCGGCACGTAGATCACGTGGTGCAGTTGGTGGGGTCAGCCCACGTATCCATCGCATTGGACTATGTTTTTGACTTGAGTGAACTAGAAGAGCATGTCGAAAAGATGAAGGGCACTTTCCCGCCAGGGCTTGGTTATGAATTGGGGGCCCGATTTGTACCCCCCGAGCAACTGGAAGAAATCGTGGTCACATTGCAAGGCTGGGGCTATTCGGATACCGACCTGACGGCATTGCTTGGTGGCAACCTCTTGCGTCTCGCAAAGCAAGTTTGGAAGGCGCCAAATCATGGCTGAAGAAGTCACTGCCACTGAAGCAATTGGTGAGGCGGGCCTGGCGCTGAATGAATTGTCATCACGCTACTGGCAGTTTCTGCGTTACGAATTCCCGTTTAACGCTTTGACAGCTGGGGAACCACTTGATGAGCCCACTCTTTTTAGAGAGGCTCCAAGTGACTTTGCGCGCAGAGCCGATGTTGCGCGAATATTTCATGCTGAACTTGGAAACATTTCATTAGCGAGTCTTTCACAGAAAGACCGCATTACTTATCGACTGCTGGAGCGAGAACTCACCGACCTGCAGGACCTGTTCGCCACCGACTCTCACCTACGCCCTTGGCTGCTACCTGCAGGTCCGGAGTTCAACACGCAATACTTTGCAAACCTGTCACACCTTGGTGACGTGGCTCAGGCGAAGCTTTACTTGGCTCGCCTAGCAACACTGTCAGACTATTTTCGCGATGTGCAGGCTTGCCTCGATGAGGGTGTGGCGCGTGGCATCCGAGCACCCAAAGTAGTGCTCGCAGCAGCAGCAGTAAATCTGAGGCAGTCTGCTCAAGGAGATGCATCACGCACAGCATGGTGTGCTCCCTTTGGGCGCTCTCCGATGGCTTCGCAGGCAACGATGATGGGTCTCGCTCAAGATGCGGCACGTATCGTGTCAGAGCAAATCCAACCAGCATTGCATAACTTGGCCGATCACATAGAGCAACGCCTTCTGCCCAACGCTCGGGAAAGCGTGGCATGCACTGAAGGACCTCTGGGTGTCGAGTTCTATGCTTTTTGGGTGCGGCACTTCACCAATTTGCCAATGACCTCAGACGCCGTTCACACCATCGGGCTCGAGCAGGTGAGCAGGCTGGAAAAAGAAATGACCGAGGTGGCCGTGCGGTCGGGCGTTGGTGGCGACTTGAACAATTACAGACGTTTTCTGGCGGAAGATCCTAGCTTCCGCGAAATTTCAGCAGAGCGATTGCGCGAACGGGTGGAAGCGCTGGCTAAGCGCATTGACGGCAAGATTCCCTCGATTCTTGGGCATCTGCCCCGATCTACCTATGGCGTTCAATCCATTCCAGCAGCTGCCTCCGAAAAATTGCCCATGGCCTATGCCCAACCCAACCCAGCAGACGGGTCTGCACCTGGAACGTTCTGGATCAACGGTCTGCCCGACCGAGTCCCTACCTACTCGTTGGTCAGCGTCACCTTGCATGAAGCTTGGCCAGGCCATCTGATGCACATCGCGCTGATGCAGGAAATGACGGCGTTGCCCATGTTTCGAAGGGCCAACTTCACCAAGTACGGGGCCTGCCTGGAGGGTTGGGCGATGTACTGCGAGACGCTCGGACATGAACTGGGACTTTATGAAACGCCGCACCTGCATTTCGGCCAACTGGACATGGAGATGTGGCGCGCCTGCCGTCTTGTGGTGGATACCGGGTTGCATGCGAAGGGATGGACGCGAGAGCAGGCCGTGCAGTACATGGTTGAGCGGCTGAGCCTTTCACGTAACGCCATTGAGGCTGAGGTCGACCGCTACATTGCCATGCCCGCCCAAGCCCTGGCTTACCATCTCGGCGGGCTCAAGTTCCGAGAGTTGCGGACCCGCGCTCAGTCGCGATTGGGCGAGCGGTTCAACCTGCTGCAATACCATGATCAATTGATGGCAGCTGGCGCGGTGACACTGCCGGTTCTGGAAGAGATCATCGACACTTGGCTGGACGGTCATGCCACTTGACCTCAACACGGGTGTCTTCTTCGAGGTGCACGGCCCGTCTGATGGCCATCCCGTGATGGTGACCCTGCCATTGATGGCCTCGTTCGGCGCGATCTTCGGATCCGAGCTGGAACCTGTTCTAAATGGCTATCTGAGCAGACTGACTGACCGCTACCGCGTGCTGTGCGTGGATTACCCCAGCATTGGAGGCAGCCTTGATATTGCGCCCGAAGCGCTCACGGCCGACCGCGTGTGCGCCGATCTTCTGGGTGTGGCCAGCGCGGCCGGCTTTGATAGCTTCGCATACTGGGGCTATTCCTGGGGCGCCGCTGTCGGGCTTCAATTGGCTGCCCGGACTCAACGAATCACGGCCCTTGTTTTGGGCGGTTGGCCGCCGCTGGGTGCACCCTATGACGCCATCCTGCAGGCCACGCGCTTGAAGCAGTCCGACCCCGAACCTTCGTCGCTGAAAGTGTTGCGCTCAAAGGACCAGTACCGTCAGTGGGAAGCGTACTACAGCAGCATGATGGACTGGGCCGAAGCAGAGTCCGTAGCGAGCATTCATGTCCCAAAGATGGTTTACTTCGGCGGCGATGGCGACCTTGTAGAGGCCGGCATTCCCATTAGTATCGCGTCGATCATTCGCGAGAATCGAACCATGCTTGAAAAGCAGGGCTGGACGTTAAAAGAGTTACCGGGCCAAGGTCACGGTGTTTGTATGACACCTGAGCTCGTCGTTCCGCCCGTCAGGTACTTTCTGGATTTGTCGTTATGAACGAGACTACCTCTCAGTCGGATGTCATCGTCCTCGGGGCCGGAATGGCCGGCGCTTCGCTGGCAGCTGAGCTTGCAGAAAAACGAACGGTGACACTGCTCGAGATCGAGGATCAACCGGGCCGTCACGCCACAGGACGCTCGGCTGCGATGTTCATCGAAAGCTACGGCAATGAAACGATAAGAGCCCTGACAAGGACAAGCCGCAGCTTTTTAGCTGCGCCCCCAGCTGGATTCGCCGAAGTCCCGCTGCTGACCCCGCGTGCCAGCCTGGTCATCGCCAATACCGAAAGTCTGCAAATACTCGACCGTATCCACGCCGAAGCTCGTTACGGTGCATCGTTGCTGAGGCTGGACAGCGCCGCCGCTTTGGCGATGGTGCCCATCTTGCGCGCAGAAGCGGCAGCAGGCGCGTTACTCGACCCGTCGGGCCGCGATATCGACGTTGCCGCGCTGCTGCAAGCTTACCTGCGAGTCGCTCGGCACAGCGGCGCGCGCCTGATCATGGGCGCGGCCGAACTCGACATTCGCCGGGAGGGCGGTCTGTGGCATGTGCAATCACGCGTGGGTACTTTCCGTGCACCACTGCTTGTGAATGCTACGGGCGCTTGGGCCGATCAGGTGGCTGCGATGGTAGGCGCAAAGGCCATTGGCCTAAAACCGATGCGCCGAACAGCGTTGACCGTTGCGGCGCCAGTCGGCTGCGACGTTCGCCGTTGGCCCGCCGTGATCGATGCCCACGAGTCCTTCTACTTCAAGCCCGAAACTGGCCAGTTACTGCTGTCGCCTGCCAATGAAGACCTGATGGATCCCTGCGACGCGATGCCTGAGGAACTTGACGTGGCGATTGCAGTAGACCGTTTCGAGCGCGCCACAACGATGCGCGTTCAACGGGTGGTTCACCGTTGGGCGGGGCTAAGGAGCTTCGTTGCCGACCGCACGCCCGTTGTTGGATTCGATCCACGCGTTGAGGGCTTCTTCTGGCTGGCCGCGCAAGGTGGCTATGGGATCCAGGCTGCGCCGGCTCTGGCCCGAACAGCAGTTGCTTTAATCACTGGGCGGGCATTGCCCCCCGACATCCAAGCCGAGGGTGTGGCGGTCAAGGCTTTGGACCCTGCGCGGCTGGCGCTAGGCCCCGAGATGACGCATGCGTGGCCAGGAGTTCAATGATGCGCATTTTCATGGCTGCCTTGGCCACAGAGACCAACACTTTCGCCCCCTTTCCGACAGGGTTGGGCTCTTTCACCGAATTTGGATTGGTGCGCGACGCGGCCAGCAAGGTCAACAGCCCTAGCGCAGAGATCATGGTCACTTTCTGCGGACTCGCACGATCTGCGGGCGACGATGTCGTGGAAAGCCTCTGCGCCTTTTCCCAGCCGTCCGGCAAGACGGTCCGCATTGTGTATGAGCAGCTTCGTGACCGCATCCTCGATGATCTGCGCGACGCCATGAAGAAGGCACCGGTGGACATTGTGTTGCTTGCCTTGCACGGTGCGATGGTGGCCGAAGGCTGCGACGACTGCGAAGGCGACTTGCTGACCTATATCCGAGAGCTGTTCCCGCAGGTCGTCATCGGCGTCGAACTCGACTTGCACTGCCACTTGAGCGCGACCATGCTGAGCCAAGCCGATATCGTCATCGCCTACAAGGAGTATCCCCACATCGACATGCGCGAGCGTGCTGCAGAATTATTGGACCTTTGCCGTCGCACGGCGATGGGCCATATTCGGCCAGTGGCCGCCCTGGTCGACACCCGAATGATCGGAACCTACCCAACTTTCAGGGAGCCGATGAAGGGCATCGTCACTGAACTGCTTGCTTTGGAATCGCTGCCCGGCGTGTTGTCGGCCAGCATTGCGCACGGATTCCCATTTGCCGATGTGGCCGACGTCGGCACCCGTGTACTGGTGATCACAGACGGTCAGCCCGATGTGGCCGTGACTGCTGCAAAGACCATGGCGCGACGCCTTTACGTTGCTAGGCACGCCCTGCGGCCGAACATGCCAGACATCGAGACCTCTCTGGTCAGGGCTGCCGACTTGCCAGGCTGTACCGTGCTGGCCGACTATGCCGACAACCCAGGTGGCGGCGCCGCCGGCGACAGCACCTATTTCCTTCGCACGCTTTTGACTCGGGATGCCCAAAACGTCGCCATAGGCTGCTTCTGGGATCCGATAGTGGCTAGTGTGTGCGAGCAGGCTGGTGTAGGCGCCATGCTGCCAGTTCGTTTGGGCGGCAAGAGTGGCCCAGCATCGGGAGAACCCATCGACCTGCATGTGGAGGTCATGGCCATCCAACCTCAGCACAGCCAAGCCGCCTTAGGCGTGCGGCGCTCTTTGGGGCTGTCGGTATGGTTGCGCGCTAGGCAAGGAACCGGCTGCATCGATATCGTGGTGATATCGATCCGCGCGCAGACCTTTGATCCCGATGCCTTCACTGGGCTGGGGATCGAGCTGTCGTCCAAGCGCCTCGTCGTTGTCAAGTCCAGCAGCCACTACGAAGCCGGATTTGCTGCGGTAGCAAAGCAGATGTGGTCCGTGAGCACGCCAGGCGCGCTGCAACTCGACTTCGAGCATCTAACCTATACCCAGCGCGACGGAGACTTCTTTCCCCGCATCGACGACCCTTGGGCCGTGCGCGGCGAGCCTGCAGCCCAGTTGTTTGATCGGTCAACCCGTGGCTGGACGTCGTCGCCATGAACCGAACCGAGGCCCGTACACTTGACTCGCTGGATCCTCGGTTGGCTCGGATCTGCGACGCGCACCTGGGAGCGTTGCGCGTACCGGGCGCGTCGGTCGCGCTGGTGGTCAATGACCGCTGTTATCACTTGGCCTGGGGCCACAAGTCGGTGGGGGTTAACGACCCGGTTACCCTGAACACAGGCTTCGACATTGGCTCTGGCAGCAAGTCCTTTGTTTCGGCCACGGTGGCTTCCTTGGTTGCCGACGGGCTGGTGAACTGGGATGATCCTGTGGTGAGGCACGTGCCTGAGTTTGAGTTGTATGACCCCTGGGTCACGCAGCAGGCGTCGTTTCGAGACCTGTGCGGCAACAGGCTGGGACTTCCTCGTGCGGGCTTGATGGAAGCCGGTCTTTCCCCGTCCTACCCCGCCGAATATGTTTTTCCGCGCCTGCGCCACACCGCACCCATCGCACCATTTCGCAGTCGCTTCACCTATGTCAACGCCGGTCATACCGCAGCTGCCGTTGCGGTTGGTCGCATTACCGGCCTTGGCTTTCTGGCCACTTTGCGTCAGCGCATTCTCTCCCCCTTGGGAATGAACAACACATCTGGGGGATTTGAAGCGCGCTCGGCGCTTGCCGACCAAGCTGGCTGGCATGCGCATGTTCAAGGTCGGCCAGTGGCGATTGAATCGTTGTTCACGGATCAGTTCTTAGGCGCTGGGGGGATGGTGGTTTCTGGAGCAGACGCCCTGCAGTGGCTTCGGCTTCATCTGGGTGGTGGTCTCGTCAATGGTGTTCAGGTCGTCGAACGTAAGGCGCTACTCGAAACTCACACGCCACAGGTCGTTGCTCGGCCCGGTTCTGACATCCTGAGCCTGTTCTGCCCAGATGCACACATGGCCTCCTATGGTCTGGGCTGGGCGGTGTCTGACCTTCAAGGTCATCCGTTGGTTTGCCACTCGGGTGCCATCTTTGGCGCGACTTCGATGACCCTGCTCTTGCCTAGCGACGGCATCGGAATTGCGGTGTACGCCAATTCGGCCGCGCCAGTGACCACCCCGCTGGCCTATGCACTTGCCTCGGTTTTGCTAAACCTGCCTCCGCGCGACTGGGCCGCTTGGTATGAGAGCGCGACTTTGCGGGCCCTAGGCCAAACAACTCACGAGGCCGCAGCCCTCGCCGATACTGCTCTTCAGACCGACCACCCCTTAGACCTAACACCCTTTGTGGGGCGCTTTGAACACCCAGCCGACGGAGAGTTGCTTCTTTCCGCAACAGAAGGGGGGCTCATGGGCCATGTGCCCCAAGGTTACCGCATGGGTTTTCGCGCCGTGCATATGCTTAAAGCGGACGAACAAGTGTTTCGCGTGTTGTTCGAACACACAGAACGTCAGTCGGCACCACCTGGCGAGCTGCGTTTCACCATCGCAAACGGCTACGCTGTGCGCGTTCTCTTTAGCTTCGGCGTGGGCTCCCGCGAGTTCACACGAAGTAACCGCAACTGACTCTTTTCTCAGGATTCATCATGCCATCAAATCCCTTCCCACTTTCCCCAGTGAACTCACTTCGCCGCGAATTACTCCGGCGCTCGGCCGCGTTGTCTTTGCTCCCGGCCACCATATCGACGTCGTGGGCTCAAACCTACCCATCGCGCACGCTCACCATCGTAAATCCCTATGCTGCCGGCGCGGGTGTCGACCCCGTGGCTCGCATGGTTGCGCAGAGGCTTGGTGAACGCTTGGGGCAGGCGGTGATTGTCGAGAACCGCATCGGCGCTTCTGGCATGATCGGTGCCGGTTCGGTAGCTACTGCGGCAGCCGACGGCTACACTTTGCTGATCTCGGCGTCAAACGACATGGCCATTAACCAGCACCTGTACAAAAACATTAAGTACAAAGCCGAACGAGACTTCGCACCAATCACCCAGCTTGTCCAGTTGCCCATGGTGATGGTGGTGCACCCCAGCGTGCCCGCCAAGACGGTGCAGGAGTTCGTTGCTCTGGCGCGAGCCAAGCCTGGCAGCCTAAGCTACGGGACGCCTGGCAACGGTTCGCTGCAGCACCTTATCGGTGCTCGTTTACAGAGCCTAACCGGCATCGAGATGCTGCACGTGCCTTACAAGGATAGGTTGATGATGGACATGCTGGCAGGACGCATAAACGCGTCCTTCGCGGGTGCCCACGTCATGGCGCCGCATGTTAAGGCAGGCAACTTGCGCGCTTTGTTCATCACGGGCACACAGCGATCTCCGGTCTACCCCGAATTGCCCACCGTTGCCGAACTGGGTATGCCCGGCCTGACCATCACGCAGTGGTTTGGTGCGTATGCTCCAGCCGGGACACCAGCGGCCGTGGTGAGCCGTCTCAACCGGGAAATGGTAGCCATCATCCAATCGCCCGATGTTAGGAAGATCTTGCTTGACCAAGGTGCTGAGCCCGTGGGCAGCAGCCCCGAAGCTTTCGCTCAATTTTTAAAGGCTGAGATCTCCAGATTCGACGAACTTGTGCGCGTGTCAGGCGCAACGGTGGAGCAATAAGACGTTGATGCCTTCAAATGACTCGCAGGTTGCCATGCCCGCTCATACAAAACACCCTGCCGCTGCACTTTTGCTACCCTGGGTGGGTCCTTATGGGGGCTTGCCGCCACTGGCTGATGTTAGTCCTGCCGACATTGAAGAGGCCATCTGTGCTGCGATTGAAATGAAGCGTTCCGAAGTGCAAAGCATTGCATCGGTCAGCGAACCGCCTACTTTTCAGAATACAGCAGAGGCCCTTGAAGATTGCGGTTTTGCACTGCGCCAAGTCCAATGCGTACTTCAGGTGTATGCCAACGGCCTGAGCTTGGGAGATATGCCGACAGTGGCACAGCGCCTCGCCCCTCTTTTGGCAGCACTGGACGATGAGATTTCGCACAACGAAAATTTGTACACGAGGCTGACCGCCGTGTGGGGCAGTCGCCATTCATCGGGCCTGTCGGCCGAGCAACAAAGACTGGTGGAGGTTTTGCTCACCCGGATCCAGCGCCGTGGTGCAGGGCTTACGCCTGCGGCCAAGGCCCGCGTGGCCGAGATCAATGCTCGTCTGGCTAACCTGTCTACCCGTTACAACCAAAATCTGATTCAGGAGTCTGGCGCCCAAGCGGTCTATATTGAAGATGAAGCAGGCCTAGAGGGTCTACCCATTGCATTGCGCCACGCAGCGGCCACTGCCGCAAGTGAGAAAGGTCGCCCCGGCATCTGGGCCGTTCCCAACGCACGCGGAGCAGTATGGCCTTTCCTCACGCTAGCCACAAGGCGTGATCTGCGTGAAAAGGTCTGGCGCATGTGGACAAATCGCGGCGACAACGCGGGCCCACACGACAACAAACCTATCGCCAACGAAATCTTGCAACTGCGGGGCGAACTGGCACGCCTTCTTGGTTTTGCAAGTTACGCGCATTTTGCGATGGCCGACCGTATGGCAGGCAAGCCAGATACAGCGCTAGACTTGCTCGAGCGCACTTGGCAAAGCGTCAAAGCAAGGGCGCTGATGCAGATCGCCGACTACCAGGCCATCGCCGACCGCGAAGGTCATGGCATTCGTCTGGCACCCTGGGACCGCCAGTTTTATGCAGAAAAACTGCGGCGCGAACGCTTCAATCTGGACAGCGATGAAGTCAAGGCGCATTTACCACTTGAAGGCATCTTGCAAGCCATGTTCTGGGCCGCAGGGCGCGTCCACGGATTGGAATTTAAACAAATCAGCGACGCGCCTGTCATACACCCTACGGTGATGGTCTATGAAGTGAGCAGAGCTGCAAGCGCTGAGACAGTTGGCGTCATCTATTTCGACTTGTTCAACCGACCGGGCAAAGCGCATGGCTCGTACCAGATGCAATTTCGGGAAGCCGAAAACGTCCAAGGCAGAGTGCTGCCAATCTCTTGTGTCTTTTCCACTTTTCCTCAGCCGCCTGATGGCCAACCTGTCTTGCTACCTTGGGAATACGCCAACGTCTTTTTTCACGAATTTGGTCATGCGCTTCACATGCTGCATTACAAAGCTTTCTACCGCTCACTTGGAAGCCAGCATGTTGCCTGGGACTTTGTCGAGTTGCCGGCATTGATCAATGAACGCTGGCTGCGTGACCCGGAGTTGCTGGCCCGCTTTGCCCGTCATCATTTGACCAATGCACCGATGTCCCCCAAGCTGATGGACCGAATTGAAGAAGCCCTTCAGTACGAACGCATCTTTAGTCTCAATCCTGACT
>CALAGS010000039.1 GCA_937891665.1 uncultured Burkholderiales bacterium
AAGTCATGGCCGCCTTGGCTATGAGCTACAAAGAAGGTCCTTTGTTTGGCCTCCTCACAGTTAAGCACACTGGCAAAGCATTCTCAACCTTGGTCAACGACCAAGCGATGGACGCCTACTCCCTGTGGAACTTGTCAATTGGCTACAAGTTGCCTGAAACAGCGATGTTCAAGTCACCTGAAATTCGCTTCAATGTGGACAACTTGACCAACACTGAATACAAGCGCATTAACTCGCCTAGCGGCTCTAGCTTTACGGCCCGTTCTTTGCCACTGGGAACATTGGCAGGCTCAAACCCTACCTACAACATTGGTGCACCACGCTTCACCAGCGTGACACTGCGCTCCGACTTTTAAGGCCATTAGCATGATGCTTTTTTTGCACGATGCGTCGCTGTATTTGTTGTATGTCGCCTTAGGGCTGGCTGTCTTCTTGGCCATTGAACGTACGATTTTTTACTCGCACGCCAGTGGGCAAATTAAAAGCCTTCTTGATGCATTGAAAACCAAGTCCGCATTGCCTGATTTTAAAGAAGGCGATGTGGGCGAGGTGGTTACCCATGCCTTTGCCAATGGCCTACATCCCACAGCCTCCCAAAAAGTGGCTGACGATGTGGCTGAGCAAGCCTTTATCCGTGTGCAACATCAATTGAACCAACACCTTTGGGTGTTGGATACCATTGTGACTGCGGCACCTTTATTGGGCTTGCTCGGAACCATTTTGGGTATTTTTGACACCTTCACCGCATTGGCCAAGTCCGGCATTTCAGACCCACAAGGTGTGAGTGCTGGCATTGGCACGGCTTTGCTGGCTACGGCCATTGGAATTGGCACTGCCTTGATTTGCTTGATTGTTTACAACGCTTTTCTAGCCAAGGTAGAACGTCTTGGAGATCAAACAAAATTGGCATTGCTCCAAATGTCCAATCGAAACGCATGATCATGCATAAGGTACCAGTTTGCACAATCTAGTGATCAGTTTGTTTAAAGGCATTTTTGCTGGTACTTTGTTGATTGCTGTACTGAGCGGTTGTTCAGTACAGCATCAACTTTTGAATCGCGCCGGCGACTTATTGTCCGCAGAGACCAGCTCAACTGACGATGATTTAGAGTTGTTAATGCACGCCAGTGCGTATCAGTTGAAATTGTCTGAATCTTTGCTACAGGAAATTCCTGATCACATCAAACTCGCAGAAGCCGTCACGCGTGGCTACACACAGTATGCGTTTGTGTTCTTGATGGACGAAGCCGACCGAATGGAATCGGAAAGTATTCAAAAAGCAAGTGTTCTCAGAGGGCGCGCAGCCAAGATGATGACACGTGCAAAAACAGTTGGTCTTAAAAGCTTGGCGCATCATTACCCAGATCTGAAGGATCACCTTCAAGGAAAATCGGTCAAGAAAGCCATCAAGATTAAAAAGCAAGATGCCGGCTTGGTCTATTGGTCCATGACGGCATGGGCGGGTGCCATTTCCTTGTCCAAAGACTCTCCCGATGTGGTTGCAGACTTGCCAGAAGTGTTGCGCATGGCCGAGCTGGCATGGCAAGCAAATCCTCAATTCGATCAAGGCGCATTGGCCAGCATGATGGGTACCTTGGAGCTTGCAAAGCCAGGTGGTAAATCTGAAATTGCAGAAAAATATTTCAATCTTGCCATTGAGTGGCGAGGCAACCAAGTTGCACCCCTGATTTCAAAAGCCGAAAACTGGGCTGTTGCAACACAAAATAAAGAAGCCTTCACTCAATTGCTCAATCAAGCCATTGAGCTTGCAAAATCACAAAATGATTTAACCAATACTGTCATGCGGCGAAGAGCTCAATGGTTGCTTGACAACACTGACAACCTCTTTTAATTTCAAGCCAAACCTATGCACTCAATTCAACTTCGAAGATCAGTCGCCCAACTGTTTGCTGTATTGGCTTTGGCTTGTGGTCTACCCGTTACATCTTATGCGGCCGATCCCCAACTGAAAATCGGCTCATTGGTTCCGAAGAACTCGCTTTACCACCGTCAACTGATGGAAGTAGGTGAAGCATGGAAAAAGAGCCAATCAGGACCCTCTCGCTTTAATGTGTTCACGGATGGCAGCCAGGGTGGGGAAGCAGAAATGGTGCGTCGGATGCGCATTGGTCAACTTCAAGCAGCTTTGCTGTCGGTTGTAGGTTTGCGAGAAATTGATCCTTCAATTGCCGCGCTTCAAAATCTGCCATTGGCATTTCGCTCATGGGAAGAATTGGATTACGTGC
>CALAGS010000040.1 GCA_937891665.1 uncultured Burkholderiales bacterium
GCTTTGGGTATTGTGGCTTGTGTGTTGGGTGTGGTGAAAACCATGGACGCGATTGACCAACCACCTGCTGTGTTGGGTGCCATGATTGGTGGCGCTTTGGTGGGTACCTTCTTGGGCGTGTTCATGGCTTACGGTTTCATTGAGCCCATGGCATCTCGCTTGGCGCAGATCATTGACGATGAAGGCCAAATTTACAAAGTGGTGAAACAAATCATCATTGGCACCTTGCACGGCCACCCCATGCCCCTGATCATTGAGGCCGCGCGAGCGGGTATCAGTCATCACAATCAGCCAAGCTTTGCTGAAGTTTTTGATGGCTTGCGAGGAGGCTAACAGCCATGGCTGAGGCAGTTTTAGAAGCACCGACAGACGAGGCTTCAGCTCAAGCAGCTGAAACGCCAGTGGTCGAAGATGCCGCAGAAGCGGCTGCCGATGCTGCCCCACTGATCCCTGAAGAGGCCGAAGTAGATGCGCCGGTGGTGGTTGCGCCTAGCATCACCATCAAGAAAATAATGGATGATGGGCACGGCGGTGCTCACGGCGGTGCTTGGAAAATTGCGCTGGCCGACATGATGACCGCCATGATGGCCTTCTTCTTGTTGATGTGGTTGTTGGGTGCGTCCAATGCCGACCAACGCAAAAGCATTGCAGACTACTTTAAGCCCACATCGCACAGCAATGTGACCATGGGCAAGTTGGCCGGCTCGGACGGCATGTTGGGCGGACGTTCTGTCATTGATCCTGATGGCTTCCCCTTCTCGGCCAAGCAAACCAGTGCCTTGA
The DNA here is from genome assembly GCA_937891665.1 of uncultured Burkholderiales bacterium. Lineage (GTDB taxonomy): Bacteria > Pseudomonadota > Gammaproteobacteria > Burkholderiales > Burkholderiaceae_C > Limnohabitans_A. The sequence continues at coordinate 784 of CALAGS010000040.1, forward strand.
ACATGGTTACACCGCGTTCACAAGGCGGCCCCACAGAAAACGATCCTTCACCCAATGGCTCGGACAGCAAAGAGTCTGGGCAAGATGGCGATCCAGGCAAAAAATCTGCCGCCGCAGCTGCAGCTGCCGCAGACGCCGCCAACTTTGAGAAGATGGAAAAAGAAATCAAAGAGGCCATGGCCAAAAATCCGCGGCTCGACAAGTTGAAAGACCAGGTTTCTTTTGCGAGGGACAAAGACGGCCTGCGAATTGAAATCATCGACAAGGCCGACTTCGCCATGTTTGGCTTGGGCACCACCACCATGACGCCTAGAGCCCAGGCCTTGCTCACAGAAGTGTCTAAAACCCTGGCATCATTGCCCAACAAAGTGGCCATTCGAGGGCATACCGACAGTGTGCAATTTGCCAATACCGATGACCGCAACAACTGGTCCTTGTCAGCTGAGCGTGCCGAGGAAACTCGAAAGATCATTGAGAAAAAGGGAATTCCTGGCAATCGATTTGCCAAGATTGAAGGTGTGGCCGATACGGCCCCCTACAACCCCAGTGATCCCAAAGACCCCCGCAACCGGCGGATCAGCATTACGGTGATGAACCAGTAAGACACTCCAAAAAGCAGCTTTTTCAAGCTGCTTTTTTTTTGGCCTTGACCCCCACAGTTAAATTGATCATAATTATTTCAAGCTTCAACTATTGAAGCTAAAACAATTTAAAAGTCGGGCTGAACCTCTGGATCAAATTCTCGATGACGGCCTGAATCAAGGAATCGCATCATGAACATCGTGTGCTTAGGCGGCGGGCCGGCTGGCCTGTATTTTGGGTTGCTCATGAAGTTGCGTCACCCCGAGCACCACATCACGGTGCTGGAGCGCAATAAGCCCTATGACACTTTTGGTTGGGGTGTTGTTTTCTCGGATGCCACGATGTTGAGGCTGCAAGTGGCAGACCCCGTCACCGCATCCGAAATTTTGGGCGCCTTCAATCATTGGGATGACATTGCCGTGCATTTCAAGGGCGAAACCATGCGCTCAGGTGGCCACGGCTTTTGCGGCATTGGCCGAAAGCGCTTGCTCAATATTTTGCAAAAGCGCTGTGAAGAGGTGGGCGTTAAGTTGGTGTTTGAAGCCGAAGTCGATGCCAATGCCGACATTGGCGCGCAGTACAAAGCCGACCTGGTCATTGCCTGTGATGGTATTAACTCCAAAGTGCGTTCGCGCTTTGCAACGACCTACAAGCCCGACATCGACGAACGAAAATGTCGTTTTGTGTGGCTGGGTACGCGCAAGTTGTTTGATGCGTTCACTTTTGCCATGGAGGAAACAGAGCACGGCTGGTTCCAAGCGCACGCCTATCAATACGATGGTGACACTTCTACCTTCATTGTGGAAACGCCAGAGCCTGTGTGGAAAGCGGCAGGTTTTGAAACCATGACGCAAGAAGAGTCGGTGGCTTTTTGCGAAAAGTTGTTTGCCAAATACCTCGATGGCCATCCTTTGATGACCAACGCCCAGCACCTGCGTGGTTCTGCGCACTGGATTAAATTTCCGCGGGTTATTTGTGATCAGTGGGTGCACTGGGACACCACGTCAGATGGCCGCTCTGTGCCCTATGTGCTCATGGGCGATGCCGCTCACACAGCGCACTTCTCCATTGGGTCTGGCACCAAGCTGGCGCTGGAAGATGCCATTGAATTGGCCGATACCTTTGAGCGGGTGGGTCATGAAGTTCAGGGCATGCAAGAAGTGATGACGGCCTACCAAGCCACGCGCTCCATTGAGGTGTTGAAAATTCAAAATGCCGCGCGCAATTCTACGGAGTGGTTTGAGAATGTGGCGCGTTATGTCAATTTGCCACCGCAGCAATTTGCTTATTCATTGCTCACCAGAAGTCAGCGCATTTCTCATGAAAACTTGCGACTGAGAGATGCTGACTTTGTTTCAGCCTATGAGCGATTCATGGCGTCCATGATTGAGTTTGAAGGTAACTCAAAAGCCAAATCTATACCGCCCATGTTTTTGCCTTTGCAAGCACGTGGAATCACCTTGAAAAATCG
>CALAGS010000041.1 GCA_937891665.1 uncultured Burkholderiales bacterium
CAAATGAACAAAATATTGGTGGTGTCAATTTGCAAGAAGTCTTGATTGGGGTGCTTGCGCCCGCCTTGCGGTGGCACGCTGGCCATGGTGCCTTCGATTAACTTGAGCAAGGCCTGCTGAACACCCTCGCCCGACACGTCGCGCGTGATGGAAGGGTTGTCAGACTTGCGAGTGATTTTGTCGATCTCGTCGATGTAAACAATACCTCGTTGCGCGCGTTCAACATCGTAATTGCAACTTTGCAACAACTTGGAAACAATGTTCTCAACGTCTTCGCCCACATAACCGGCTTCAGTGAGGGTGGTGGCATCGGCCATGACAAAAGGCACATCGAGCATGCGTGCCAAGGTTTGGGCTAACAAGGTTTTGCCAGAGCCAGTCGGTCCTATGAGCAAGATGTTGCTTTTAGCCAATTCGACGTCTTCTTTTTTGGCGCCCTCTTTGTGGCGCAAACGCTTGTAGTGGTTGTAAACCGCAACAGCCAAGGTGCGCTTGGCTTTTTCTTGACCGATGACGTAGTTGTCTAAGTTGGTTTTGATGTCGAGCGGTGTAGGTAGGCCAGATTTAGCATCTTTAGCAATTTCGGAAACAGGCAATTCATCCCGAATGATGTCGTTGCACAAGTCGATGCACTCATCGCAAATGAACACAGAAGGCCCGGCGATGAGTTTCTTAACCTCGTGCTGGCTTTTGCCACAGAAGGAGCAATACAAATTCTTTTCGGTAACTGAGCCTTTTTTATCGGCCATAAACGACGCCTTGTGATTCTATTTTCCCTATGATAACGAAAGAAAAACGGCGCTCTCCATGAAAGGGGGCGCCGTCTTCAAAAAACAGGGCAGAAAAGCTAATTTCGACCCCGGTTTGTTGCGTCTCAGGGACGTTTTGCAATAACTTGGTCAATCAGACCGTATTCTTTGGCTTCGTCAGCTGACAAATAGTAGTCACGCTCAGTGTCTAACTGGATCTTTTCCAGGGGTTGTCCGGTGTTTTCGGCCAAGATTCTGTTAAGTTGCTCGCGAGTTTTGAGAATTTCACGGGCGTGAATCTCAATTTCGGTAGCTTGACCGCGGGTGCCGCCCAAGGGTTGGTGAATCATGACCTTGGAGTTTGGCAGAGAAAAACGCTTTCCCTTGGTGCCGGCGGACAACAAGAACGCGCCCATGCTGGCTGCCATGCCGGTGCAAAGCGTAGACACATCGGGCTTGATGAAGTTCATGGTGTCATAGATGGCCATGCCCGCGCTGACCGAGCCACCAGGCGAGTTGATGTAGAAGGAGATGTCCTTTTCAGGATTTTCGCTTTCCAAAAACAACAATTGAGCGACCACAGAATTGGCTGTGTAGTCATTGACTTCACCCACCAAAAAGATCACGCGCTCTTTGAGCAAGCGAGAGTAAATGTCATAGGCGCGTTCGCCGCGACCAGACGTTTCGATGACCATGGGCACATTGCCCAAAGCTTGAATGTCGAGTGAATTCATTTTGATTCCAAACTGATGTTTGTGAAAACGATAAAACTTAGCAGCCGGCTTATGCTTGTTGGCCCATCAACTCGTCAAAGGAGATGGTCTTTTCAGTGACTTTGGCTTTGGACAGGATGAAGTCAGACACGTTGGTCTCAATGACCACAGCTTCAACTTCAGCCATGCGCTGGTTGTCTCCATAGTACCAACGCATCACATCTTCAGGACGCTCGTAGCTAGAAGCCAGTTCTTCAATGTGGGCTTTGATTTGTGCTTCAGTGGCATTCAAAGTGTTGGCCTTGACCAACTCAGCCACGACCAAGCCCATACGCACACGGCTTTCGGCTTGAGGACGGAAAATTTCGTCAGGGATAGGCGCCTTGTCGGCGTCTTTGATACCGCGCTGTTTGAGGTCGGCGCGGGCGCCTTCTTTCAAACGCTCTACTTCGTTTTGCACCACGGAATTGGGCAAATCGAGCTCGGCTTTTTCAACCAATGCATTCATGGCAGCTTGCTTATTGCGAGCCTGCAAACGGAATTTGACTTCGCGCTCAAGGTTCTTGCGAATGTCTGCGCGCAAGCCTTCAACCGAGGCGTCGGCAATGCCCAATGACTTGGCCAAGGCTTCGTTCACTTCAGGCAAATGGGCGGCTTCAATTTTCTTCACAGTGACCATGAAGTCGGCTGTTTTGCCAGCCACGTCTTGACCATGATAGTCGGCAGGGAATGCCAATGGAAAAGTTTTGCTTTCGCCATTTTTCATGCCGCGCACTGCTTCTTCAAACTCTTTGAGCATTTGGCCTTCGCCCACCAAGAATTGGAAGTCTGCTGCTTTGCCGCCAGAGAAAACCTCGCCATCGATCTTGCCTTCAAAGTCCACCGTCACGCGGTCGCCATCGATAGCGGCATCGACAGCAGCACGCTGAGAAAAGGTGCGGCGCTGCTTGCGCAAAATGTCAACAGTTTTGTCAATGGCTTCGTCGGTGACTTCTGTGCTAAGTTTTTCAACTGTTGCAGCAGTCAGGTCACCCAACTTCACTTCAGGATAGACCTCGAAGATGGCATCAAATGCCAACTCACCTTCGGGTGCGCCATCTTTTTCAGAAATTCGGGGCTGTCCAGCAACGCGCACTTTGGCTTCATTGGCTGCAAGGGCAAAGGCCTCACCCACCTTGTCGTTCATGACTTCGTATTGAACGGAATAACCATAGCGCTGAGCCACCACATTCATGGGCACTTTACCTGGACGGAAACCGTCCATCTTGACAGTGCGGGCCATTTTCTTCAAACGGGCATCGACTTCCGATTGGATGACAGTCACGGGCAGTGACAAGCTGATTTTGCGTTCCAATTTTTCCAATGTTTCAACAGTAACTGCCATGGTCTTCTCTTTTAGTAAGTGGTGCGCGGGGCGGGACTCGAACCCGCACAGTATTGCTACCGTCAGGACCTAAACCTGGTGCGTCTACCAATTTCGCCACCCGCGCGGGTCCCATCCATATGGGTTGAATCGGTCAACCTTCTATTTTAACCATGGAACGGGTGACTTCTGAACCGAAGTCACCCTTTAGATCTTCGGGTTTAGACCGATTTCGGGGGGGGCGCCACTTTGAACCATGCAGCATACATGGCCGGCAAAGCCAGCAATGTGAGCGCAGTCGCCACGATCAGCCCGCCCATGATGGCCACTGCCATGGGTCCCCAAAACACACTCCGAGAAAGAGGAATCATGGCCAGTACAGCGGCAGCTGCCGTGAGCACAATGGGTCGCAAGCGGCGCACAGCCGACTCCACAATGGCCTCCCAAGCGGGTACGCCAGCCGCTCTGTCCTGCTCAATTTGATCGATCAGGATGACTGAATTGCGCTGGATCATTCCCATGAGCGCAATGACCCCTAGTAAAGCCACGAAGCCAAAAGGCCGATCAAGCACCAACAAGGCCCCCGCCACACCTGCGATACCCAAGGGTCCTGTGAGAAACACCAAGAAGGCCCGGCTGAAACTTTGGAGTTGCAGCATCAAAAGCGTGAAGGTGACAAACAACATGAGTGGCATACCAGCCGCAATAGAGGCGGAGCCTTTCGAGCTTTCCTCCACGGCACCTGCTACTTCAATGCGGTACTCGCCAGCATCTGTTTCCTGCCATTTGGCTTCTAATTTTTTCAAATCAGGCAACAACTGCTGAGTCACTGTGGCGCCTTGAATGCCTTCAATCACATCGGCATTGACAGTGATCGCATAGCTGCGTCCTTCTCGCCACATGACGCCAGGTTCCCAATTGAAGACAGGTTTGGCTATTTGCAAAAGAGGAATCGATTTGCCAGACGCGGTGGGCACATAAGCGCCCGCCAAATCGGTCATGTCATCGCGTTCAGACTGGGGTTGTCTGATCACAATGTCAATCAGCTTGTCGCCATCGCGGTATTGACCAATGGTCGATCCAGAAGCGATGGTCCGAGAAGCTTGCGCAATAGATTGGCTTGTGACACCCAAAGCGCGCGCTTTGGCTTGATCGACTTCTAGGCGAATGACTTTGACCGATTCATTCCAGTTGTCATTGACACCTCGTGTATTGGAATTGGTCCGCATGACGGCCTTCACTTCATCCGCCTTCAAGCGAAGCGCCAACGGATCAGTTCCCACAACCCTGAACTGCACAGGATAAGGTACAGGTGGGCCATTGGGTAACAGTTTGACGCGCCCGCGTACTTCAGGAAATTCTGCCGCCAAAATAGCTGGCAATTTGACACGCAGAGATTCCCTGACTTTCAAATCTTTGGACACCACAATCATCTGTGAAACATTGGACTGAGGGAAAATTTGATCAAGCGGCAAGTAAAAACGCGGGACACCCGAGCCCACCCAAGTACTCACCGAGTTCACGCCATGCTCAGACATCAATCTCTTTTCAACACGCTTGGCCACTTCCTCGCTGGCAACAAAACTGGCGCCTTCAGGCAACCACACTTCCACCATGATTTCGGGTCGGCTGGAGTCAGGGAAAAATTGTTGCTGGACTTTGCCCATACCCACAATGCCCATGACAAACAAGCCCAAAGTGATGGCAATGGTTTTCCATTTATGGATCACGCACCAAGTGACCGCACGGCGAAAGACTTGATAAAACGGCGTGTCAAACATTTCGTGAACGACCGCTTCCTCAGAGCCTGAGACGTGGGGCGGTACTTTCAAAAGCAAAGTGCCCAAATAGGGCACAAAATAAACAGAGGCCACCCAACTAATGAGAAGCGCAATGACGGTCACTGCAAAAATAGCGAAGGTGTATTCACCTGTCAGGGATTTGGCCAAACCAATAGGCAAAAAGCCAGCCGCCGTAATGAGTGTGCCTGTGAGCATGGGCATGGCTGTAAGCTCGTAGGCGAAGGTGGCGGCGCGGACTTTGTCATAGCCTTCCTCCATTTTTCGGACCATCATTTCGACAGCAATGATGGCATCGTCAACCAACAATCCCAATGCAATGATGAGTGAGCCCAATGAAATCTTATGCAGCCCAATGCCGAAATAATCCATGGCTAAAAAAGTGACTGCCAACACCAGCGGAATGGTAATGCCCACCACCAAACCCGGTCGAATGTCCAAAGTCCACCGGCGCCACAAAGGATGGCTACCTTGGCGCTTGTGCAAACCAAGCGCCAAGAAACTGACGGCCAGCACAATGGCAACCGCTTCTATCAAAGTTTTCAAAAACTCATTGACCGAAGTTGAGACAGCTTGAGGTTGGTCTTGGACTTGCACCAACTTCACACCAACGGGCAGTGACTTTTCAATGCTCGAAATACTGGCTTTAAGCGCTTGGCCCAACTCAATGATGTCACCGCCCTTGGCCATGGACACACCCACACCAATGACTTGTTCACCATTGTGTCGCACTTTGACTTGGGGTGGGTCGATGTAATCGCGCTTGATGACTCCCAAATCACCCAACCTAATTTGCTGCCCTGACATACCGCGAATTGGCATCTGCCTAAGAGACTCTAAGTCATTGAACTGCCCATTCACTCGAAGCTGAACGGCATCATTGGGCAGATTCAAAGTGCCGGCTGATTCAATCGCATTTTGCTGACCCAACTGAGCAATGACGGCACCCATGTCAATGCCCATCGCGGCCAGTTTCTTTTGAGATATTTCGATGAAGACTTTTTCATCCTGAACGCCAAAAAGCTCGACCTTGGCAACGTCTTTCACGCGCAAGATTTTTTGCCTAACTTCGTCCGCAAACTTCTTCACCTCTGCCGGTGTAAAGCCGTCTGCTTGCAAAGCATAAATGACGCCATACACATCGCCAAAGTCATCGACAAAGAAAGGGCCCACCACACCTGCAGGCAACGTGCCGCGCATGTCTCCAATTTTTTTGCGAACCGTGTACCAAATATTGGCCACCTCAGACGGCTTGGAATAGTCTTTGACTTGGAAAATAATTTGCGATTCGCCAGGTTTTGAGTAACTGCGAATCTTGTCTGCAAAAGGCACTTCCTGAAGCGTTCGCTCCAGTTTGTCGGTCACTTGCTCTGCCACTTGTTGGGCTGTAGCACCAGGCCAATAGGCCCTGACCACCATCACGCGAAACGTGAAAGGTGGGTCTTCGTCTTGACCTAAGTTGAAAAAAGCAAAGACACCCAAAAGCATCAATACCAGCATCAAATAACGTGTGAGCGCAGGATGATCAAGCGCCCACTTCGACAGGTTAAAACCCGATTTTGGTTCTTTGCGCATGATTTACTTTGCCGCAGGTGTTGACAGAGCAGCCGCGTTGTAGACCGTCACTTTTTGACCTGGTGACAACACATGGACGCCCGCACTCACAACTTGTTGGCCCGCCTTCAAACCTGACGCGATCACCACTTCATTGCCATCGGCAGTGGCAACTTGAACCACTTGAGAAAGCACTGTAGAAGTCTGTGGATCGAAGACCCATACGGCGGTTTGCTTGGCCTCTTGGCGCAGCGCGCTGGTCGGCAGCTTGATCACATCCGGTTGGCTTCCTGCCAATTGGGGGGCCTGCACGTTCAGTGTGATGCCCAGTGGCAATGACTCTGCTTTTTCCAATGCCAATTTGACTGTGAAGGTTCGGGTGGCAGGATCGGCGCTGGCACCGATTTCTCGCACACGTCCTTGAAAGCTTTGTGGCGTGCTGCCCACCGTGACCGACATTTTTTGACCCAGTTTGAGGCGTCCCACCACATGCTCAGGCACCGCAAAAACGGCATCGCGAGGTCCATCGTGTGCAAATCGAAGCACTGACTGCCCCGCAGAAACCACCTGCCCTGGCTCAGCCTCTACGCCCGTCACCACACCAGAAGTGGTGGCCAGCAATTTGGCATAGCCCGCTTGATTGGCTTGAGATTGTGCTTGTGAAAGGGCTTGATCTAGGGAAGATTGCGCAGCCTTTAGAACGGCGGAGCGTCTTTCCAATTCAGCTGCACTGATGAAATTTTGTGCCAGCAGCGCTTCGTATCGCTTGTAGTCTGAAGCAGCCAAATCACGCTGAGCGCGAGCGCCAATGGCCAGGGCTTGTGCAGCTTGTGCCGCGAGCGCATAGTCTTGTACGTCCACTTCGGCCAAAACCTGACCTGCTTGAACGCGTTGACCCGCTTCAGCTTGACGCGCCAAAATCTTGCCGCCTATGCGAAAGGCCAATCGGCTTTCAGTTCGCGCTCGCACTTCGGCGGCGTACTCTCCCTGGACGTTCAATTCAGAGGAGCCTACTGTGATCAATTTCACAGAGCGGATGGGCTCTGCCGCCTCTTGTTTGGGACTACAAGCAACCATGCCCAAAATCAGAGCAAAAAACAAAATGGGCAGGAGAATTAGGCGCGAGGCAAGCTGTGGCATTGGAAAATCCAAATTAATGACTGACTGGTTAGTAATCTAGGGTAATCCATGAGTATTGTCAAGCGAAAATACAAGAAACCATGCTGACCAAACAAGCAAAACCTCAGGAAGTTCAAGCCCTTCCCATCACCCACCCTGAAAATTTTCCGGTGGCTTCAATTTTGTGTCCGCCTCACCTGCGGCCAGCTATCGCCGCTATTTACGCCTTCGCCCGTGCTGCCGACGACATTGCAGATGAAGGTCACCTCAGCGCCGAAGAGCGTTTGAAATCATTGACAGCCTTTCGGCATGAGTTACTGGCCACAACTGAGTCGTCAGGTGCTCAAGCTGACATCTTTTCACCTTTGCACCAAGTGATTGAGCAATTTACATTGCCCGTGTCTTTGCTAGATGATTTGTTAAAAGCATTTGAGCAAGATGTCAAAGCCACAGCACAAGGCGCGACCTACCCCAACCTTTCAGCATTGTTAAGCTACTGCCAGCTTTCCGCCAATCCTGTGGGACGCCTGTTGTTGCACCTCTATGGCGTCAACGATGCTCAGGCTTTGCAAAGAAGTGATGCCATTTGCAGCGCACTGCAGTTGATCAATTTTTGGCAAGATTTGAGTGAGGACATTCCTAGAGGAAGATTCTACTTACCACAAGACCAAACGCAGCAAGAGACGCCTCTCCTGATTGAAGCGCTCTGTGCACATGCCCATCAACTGATGATGCAAGGCGCACCCTTGGTGCATCAAGTGCCCGGCCGTGCCGGTTGGGAATTGCGGCTGGTGGTTCAAGGCGGTTTGCGAATCTTGGAAAAAGTCAGAGCACTCGGACCGGAAGTTTTAACCAAGCGGCCTCGCCTGCGACCTTGGGACTTTCCCCTGATGTTGTGGCGCGCCCTTTGGATGCGCCCCAGACAATGGGAGAATCAAGCACCATGACACCTCAAGAGTACGTTCAACAAAAAGCGGCCAATTCTGGCAGCAGCTTTTATTACGCATTCCTTTTTCTACCGGCCAACAGACGCGCCGCCATCACTTCTTTTTATGCGTTCTGCCGTGAAGTGGATGATGTGGTCGATGAAATCTCGGATCCGAGTGTGGCTCAAAGCAAATTGGCTTGGTGGCAGAAAGAGGTCATTCAATCTTTTGACGGCCAAGCCACTCACCCCGTCATGTTGGCGCTGATGCCGCATGTCAAAGATTACAGCATTGAAGCGCATCACTTGTTGTCGGTCATTGAAGGTTGCCAAATGGACCTGACTCAGACCCGTTACTTAGACTACGCTGGTTTGCAAAGGTATTGCCATTTGGTGGCAGGCGTGGTCGGAGAAGTGGCCGCCCAAATTTTTGGTCAAACAGACACCGCCACAACGTTGTATGCCCACAAGCTTGGCTTAGCTTTTCAGCTCACCAATATTTTGCGCGATGTGGGTGAAGATGCTCTGCGTGGCCGCATCTATTTACCCATGGATGAACTGAAACAATTTGATGTCAAAGCACAAGATTTGATGCAAAGGCAATACTCTGATCGCTTCACAGCGCTTATGAAATTTCAGGCTGCCCGCGCGCATCGCTTGTATGAAGAAGCCTTTGCCATGCTGCCATCTGCAGACAGACAAACCCAAAAACCAGGCCTCATGATGGCCAGCATTTACCGAACCCTGTTGCGTGAAATAGAGGCCGACAATTTTCAAGTCTTGCACCAACGCATCGCACTCACACCTTTGCGTAAGTTATGGCTTGCATGGAAAGTGCAAGCGCTTGGACGACTTTGAGCCAGCGTTTACAAATTGCCATCGTAGGTGCAGGCTGGGCAGGTTTGGCTGCAGCCATCACGGCCGCGCAAAAGGGCCATCAAGTGACTTTGCTAGAAGCCAGCAAATTTTGGGGCGGACGTGCGCGTTCAATTCAAACACACTCTGAAGACTATCCACTGTTAGACAATGGCCAACATATTCTGATTGGTGCTTATCAAAAAACACTCTCCATGATGCAGATCGTGGGCATCGATTTAGAAAAAGCATTTTGGCGAAAACCCCTCGATTTAAGGTATGCAGATGGCTCAGGACTGTCCCTCCCCAACAAGCCGTTCCCCCTTAATCTATTACAAGGCATTGCTTTCAACTCCAGTTGGAGCGCGGTAGACAAGTGGCAGTTATTGACATCTGCATGGCAGTGGCAACGCATGCACTTTGAATGCGCAGAACACCTCACGGTGGCCGATCTTTGCAAGAAAATGACGCCCCCTGTTTGGCAAGATTTGATAGAGCCGCTGTGTGTTTCAGCACTCAACACACCTGCAAACGAAGCCAGCGGCAAGGTTTTTTTGCGCATCATGAAAGATGCGCTCTTTGGCCCTGTGGGAAGCTCCGATCTTTTGCTACCCAGACTTGACTTAGGCCAACTGTTTCCTAATGCGGCTATCAATTGGCTTGAAAAAAAGGGGGCCTCTTGCCACTCAGGACAAAGGATCGAAAGCATTCTTGACGCGGGTATCAATTCCAGCAAGGCCCCTCGTTGGCAACTTGGCAATCACAAATTTGACCACCTGGTGATTGCAACGCCTGCATGGGATGCCGCTCATTTGCTTGAAAAGTTCAACGCAGCATGGGCAAGCACGACTCGGCAGTTGAGGTATGAAACCATTGCCACGGTCTATGTTCAAGGCCCCTTGGATTTCAAACTACCACTGCCGATGTTGGCACTCAGAACCACTCAAGGCTCGCCTGCTCAATTCGCTTTTGACCGCGGTCAAATTTACACAGAAGCCGGCACGCCCGGTTTACTGGCCTTCGTGGTCAGCGCCAACAAGCTCAGCAAAGAAGATGTGACACATCAAGTGATGGGGCAATTGAGCGCTCTTTTGATTCAGTTGGGTCAAGTCGCTTTGCGCATCGAAGCCTTCAAAGTCATTCAAACCGTGGTTGAGAAAAGAGCGACTTTTGCATGTATCCCCAATTTGAAAAGGCCCAATGCAAGGCCTTGCCAAGGGATTACGGTTTGCGGCGACTATGTTGAAGGACCCTATCCAGCCACCCTGGAAGGCGCCATCATTTCAGGCATTCAAGCAGTGCCCTGATTTTGACTTCGAACCTTTCGAAATGCACCCATGACGTCCATTTTCAAAGTCATTTTTTCTCTGCTCAATTCAATCAGGCCACGTATCACAAAGTACTTTCAGGCTGCTCACTGTGAAAGGGGCCGGGTGAACTTCATGAGCCCACAGTTTTTCTTCACGGTTGAGCCAAACCGCTTGCAAACCAGCACGCTGCGCAGCCACCACGTCTAGATGGGGGTCATCGCCTATGTGCAAGATTGCTTCGGGCAACACACCCAAGGCTTGAGCACCCGCATGAAACATTTTGGGGTCAGGCTTTCCAACACCTAAGTTGATGGGATTAAAAGCGGCCACAAAGTAGCCGTTCAACCCAACTTTCTGGATATCTGCGTTGCCATTCGAGAGCGCAACCATGGGATATCTGGATTTGAGAAAGTCCAAGGCCGAAATTGCGTCTTCATAAAAAATGACCTTTTGTCGGGCCTCAAAAAAGACTTCAAAGGCTGGCTCGGCTAAACCGGGATCCTCCCCTGCTCTTTCGAGCAACACCCGAATCGCCTCACGCCTTAAGGCTGACAAATCATTGCCCAGGTCAGGCCGCAGAGACGGCATGGCCTCGCGAATTTGACGTTGATAACCCGGAATAGCGCACAAAGCAACGGTTCCGGGAGCTTTTTCAGCCAACCACAAGGCCAATGTCTCCTCAGCGCGACCAATCGTGGGCCAAACGGGCCACAAAGTGTCATCTAAATCTAGGGAGATGGCTTTAATTTTTGAAAAGTCGATCATGGTGGGAGAGAATAACGCATGGCATTTCAAAAAGAACCCCCTTACCAACATGGACAAGTTGCAAAGACAGCTGTCCTGTATTGCAACCTAGGCACCCCTAAAGAGCCTACAGCGCCTGCTCTACGCCAATATCTGGCCCAGTTCCTGGGAGATTCCCGAGTGGTCGAAATCCCCAAAGCCATCTGGTGGCTTATTTTGCATGGCATTATTTTGCGAGTTCGACCCGCAAAATCTGCCGCCAAATACGCCAGTATTTGGACTGCAGAAGGCTCGCCGTTAAGGGTATGGACCGAGAAACAAGCTTTGGGTTTGGCAGAAAAATTGAAATCAAATGGCCATGAAGTAGCCGTTAAGTACGCCATGACCTATGGCCAACCCAGCATCGAATCGCAATTGACTGCATTCCGCGAAGAAGGGGTCACGCGCATTTTGATGTTGACCGCCTACCCTCAATACAGCGCCACAACCACTGCACCCGTTTTTGACGCCGTCTATCGCTGGGGTTTAAAAACGCGCAATTTGCCCGAGTTTCGCTTTGTGAATCACTATCACGATCACGAAGGCTACATTCAAGCTCTGGCTGCAGGCATTCAAAAAAATTGGGCCGCACATGGCCGTGCAGAACAGCTTGTCATGAGCTTTCATGGCGTCCCTGAACGGACCCTCCAACTGGGCGATCCCTACCATTGCGAGTGCTACAAAACAGGCCGGCTTTTGGCCGAAAAATTAGGCCTGACAAAAGATCAATACAAAGTCACATTCCAATCTCGATTTGGCAAAGCCAAATGGTTAGAGCCCTACACCGAGCCAACGCTGATTGCCATGGCCCAAGCAGGCACCCAAAGTGTCGATGTGGTGTGCCCAGGCTTTACCGGTGACTGCCTCGAGACATTGGAAGAAATTAGCATGGAAGGCCGCGAAGCATTTTTACATGCCGGCGGCAAGACCTTCAACTACATTCCTTGCATGAACGACGAGCCCATGTGGATAGACGCGCTAGCAGCCATCAGTGAACAACATATGCAAGGCTGGCCGACCACAACACAAGCCTTTCATAACAATGCTCACTCGCTTGCAAAGGGTCGAAATTTAGCATTGGAATTAGGCGCGAAGGACTAGAAAGACTTCTCAATGACAGGCCATCACTTAGCACAGAAGTTTGTTAAGTATTGGCAATTTTGAGATCCTTGCCCTGCGCCATCAATGGCAAAGGCGCCGTCAAAGTGGCTCAAACTGTTGCACTAGAGAAAATCAGTGATGTGAGTGGTCGTTGTTGGATGAACACCTTCAAAAGTATTGATAAAAATCATATAATGAATACCAATTAACTCAATAATTAGATTTTTTCTAATGATCTATTGTTGAAGGAGTTTTTCTTCATACCTCTGCACAAGCTTCATGAGACTTACATCACAGTCACATGCGACTGATTTGATGTGTCGGTGAATAAACACCCATCAAAAAAGAATTTTGTTATCATGCCTATAACAATTTAAAGTTTTACTGCTCAATTTTTACAAATACAAAAGAATATCTAGGCTTACACAGCTATTTGTTATTGCGTTGATTGACATCCTGCCGATTTATTCCAACGCAAAAGATCCTGATTCTGACTTGGCAGCAGATCCAGGCAGCACCTTTGCTTGGGATGGCACCACCGGCGATTTGGAGGTAACACAAGGTACGCTCAGCGCCATTTCTGGAACAGGTCTGACGCGCACAGCGGTTTACACGCCCTTTGCAGACACCGCCTTGGTTGCGGCAAGCATCACCGTGACAGCAGGCAGCTACAAAGATACCGCTGGCAATGTCGGTCTTGCGGGCAACTCCCCCACCCTCAACGTCAATACCTTCAAAAACGCCATCTACCTAGACGACATTGCCAACAACATTGGCGGGTACGCCATCGAAGCGCCCAACACGGGTTCGTACTTTGGCTTTGCGGTCAGCTTGGCCGGCGACTTCAACGGCGATGGTTATGGCGATGTGGTCATGGGCGCGCCGCTCAATACGTTTACCGATACCGCATTGCGCACACAAGGTGGCGGCGTCGTTTTGTATGAAGGCGGTCAGAACACCAGCCTGGTGCCCAAAGGTTACAGCGGCACAGGCCAGGTCAATGGCCACTACTACACCTACAGCGTCAACAAAGGATGGTTAGGTTTCTCCGTGGCAGGTGTAGGCGACATGAACAACGATGGTCTAGCCGACCTGTTAATTGGCATGCCACAAGATGCCGCCAGCGCCAATCCAGGCGGCGCATTCTTGGTCTATGGAAAAGCGAATTCAACGACAGGCAGCTTGGCGGAATACCAAAAAGACATCTCAACTTTGGCCACGACGCCTGATGCGCTCAGCATCACCAGTGCCTTTGATACGGCAGGCTTTTCAGTCAGTAGCGCGGGCGATGTGAACGGTGACGGCTGGATCGACATGATCATCAGTGCGCACTTTCAAACCGTCAGCGGACTGGTGGGCAACACTGGCAAAACCTATGTTGTGTATGGCAGCTCGGCTTTATCAGCCTTGCAAACCATCTCCTTAGGTAATGTGGG
>CALAGS010000042.1 GCA_937891665.1 uncultured Burkholderiales bacterium
GCCGAAATTTTTGCTGCAGGTCAAAACTTGCCGGGCGCCAAACTTTACAGCAACAAGCTGTTTCAAATGCCCACCTTTGCGGCATTCGCTTATGTCCTAGCCATCGTGCCTCTTGGTACAGCCAAAGCTGCTGTAGAGCAATTTACAGCCAACATGCGCAATCGGGCTGGCACCTACACAGGCTCACGCATTGCCGAACTGGCTTCTGTTCAAGCGCGCATCGCAGAAGCTGCTGCCTGTGTAGAGTTTGCTGAAACAGTTATTCGCCGTGATTGGACAGAGCTGGAAACCTCGGTAGAGAACAACGAATTTCCCAGCATGGAAACCAAGTTGCGTTGGAAACGCAATGCCGCATTTGCCACCAGCTTGTCTGTGCGCAGCATTGATGCGCTCATGCCTGCCGCAGGCGCTGCAGGTCTATCACTTCATTTACCTCTGCAAAGGCAGTTCAGAGACATCCATGCAGCGTCCTCGCACATTGGGCTGACATGGGATGTGCATGCCGCAGCTTATGGACAAAGCGCCTTAGGCTTGCAGCCTCAAGGCGGTCTGTTACTTTAAAAAAGCCGCACTTATCGGCCAATGGCGGCGTTTACCCTGGGCATTACCTCAGTGGCAAAGAGTTCCATTGAACGCTTGGCCAAGGCTGGGTCCATCCAGTCATGTCCGGCATACAACAGATTTCCAAAATCGCCCACGTATTCGCGGAATGCCAATATTTGATCGACCACTGAATTGACTGTACCAGCCAACACCAATTTGTTGGTTACAAAGTGTGGCGTGATCAACGCGTCGTCCATGTTTGGATCGGTTTTGAACAAATTGCTGCGACCACCGTTCAACAATTTGCGCACCAATTGCTTGAAATAAAAATGGTAAGGACCGCCCTCCTCCAATGCATACTTTTTAGCCGTGTCTTCATCGTCTGCTACAAAAATACTTTTAGCAATACGCCACTCAGTGGGTTGGGCAACAGCACCTGCTTCAGTGCGTCCTTCAACGTATTTAGGCCAATGTGACTTGACCCACTCAGGCATGAGAAAGTTGGCAGAAATAGGCTGCCAACCGCGCTTGGCCATTTCAGTCACACCCTTGGAAAATGGGGCTACAGCAGTGCCCACAATAAGGGGGTGCGGTCTTTGAAAGGGCTTCATGATGTAGCCTTGTCCAATTTCTGGAATCATGGTTTTACCCACTGACACTTTGAAAAATTCACCCTCAAAGTCATAGGGCGGGTCAGACTCCCAAATCTTCAAGACCATGTTGATGCCTTCCACAAACATGGCATTGCGATCTTTTCCAAAGTTGCCAAATACCTCTGCGTCAGACATGAGCCCACCTGGACTCACACCCATGATGAATCTGCCTTGAAGCATGTGGTCCATCATGGCGGCCTGAGCGGCAATGGCTGCAGGATGAGAATTTGGCACGTTGATGGTGCCAGTACCGAGCATGATGTTTTTTGTTTCAGAAATGAGGCTGGCCAAAAAGATCATGGAAGACGTGACGGTCTCTGCAGCGTCTGTAACATGCTCACCCACGTATGCTTCGCTAAAACCCAGTCGATCGGCCATGATGATGGCTTCGCGATCTTCAGAAAGGGTTTGTGCAATGTTGCGACCAGGTGGATGCAAGGGCATCATAAAGGTGCTGTATTTCATCGGTATTCCAAATAGATAATCGGATTCAGTTGTTTCGCAAGGCTTCTGCAACCTGCATGTAGTTGCCCTGGCAAAACAACAAGGGCGTTTTCTTTTCAAAAAAATAATTTTCTACTTGTCCTAAAAACAAGACATGGTCTCCCACTACCGTTCGCTGAATAGTTTTGCATTCAAAGGTGGCTACACAATTGTGAATTACAGGCAAACCACCCAGGCCAATACTGTAATCAACGCCAGCAAACTTGTCTTCAAGAGGTCTTGAAAATTGCTTTGACAAATCTATTTGTTGCAATGCCAACACATTGATGACAAAGCGACCGGATTCGTCGAACACCTTTAGGCTGGGTGAAGTGGAGACCAAGCTCCACAATACAATGGGGGGTTCTAAAGAAACTGAGCTGAAAGAGTTGGCAGTGACACCTACCAAACGCGATTGAGCGTTGCCCGAGGTGACCACCGTCACACCTGTTCCAAAACTGCCCAAGGCATTGCGCAATTCTCGCGTGTCCCACGTGATGTTGTTTTTGGTATTCATTGAAAGACTTTACGGGCTTGGTGAGAGTCAACTCGTTCGAAGTTTACATACAAATTTATGTTACCGGGGCCCTTAACAAGACCATGAACAGCATTAGCAGATGACTTCGCAAACTCTTCAAATTCGTAGCTTTGTAGACTTGTCCTATGAGTATTTGTACAATGTCCTCGGACAAGCACAGACTTCATAATAATCGCCAACACATAATTTTGCTCACGCCTTTCTGGAGTTTTTGATGACCTACGTAACCCGAGAGAATATTACCGATCAAGTGTTGGAAGTTTTTAAGAGAACCCCAGACCCTCGCCTGCGTGAGGTCATGCAGTCTCTAGTGAAGCACCTTCATGCCTTTATTCGAGAAGTTGAACCCACCGATAAAGAGTTTGAAATGGGCTGCAAGTTTGTGGTCGACTTAGGACAAAACACAAGCGAAAAAAAGAACGAGGCCATTTTGGCTTCCGATATTTTGGGCGCCTCCACTTTAATCACGCTCATCAACAATATGAAGCGCGCCGAGGGTTCGGGAAAGTTCCAAACCGAATCAGCCCTGCTTGGCCCCTTCTGGCGCAAAAATGCACCCGTCTATGAGGCTGGTAGTAATATTTCACAGGGTCCTGAGTCCATCGCGCATGATCAGTTATTTGAAGTAACGGGCCACGTGCGCGATGCGCAAGGCAAGCCCATTGAAGGCGCAGAAGTCGATGTGTGGCAGGCCTCGCCCTTGGGCTTTTATGAAAACCAAGACGAGCAGCAGCCAGATATGAACTTGCGCGGCCGCTTCAAAACAGATACCAATGGAAAGTTCAATTTCAAGTCGGTAAGGCCTTCTGGCTACCCTGTTCCAGTGGACGGTCCTTGTGGCGATTTACTGCGCGCCCAGATACGTGATCCTTATCGCCCAGCCCATGTGCACTACATGATTTCCAAACCTGGTTACCAAGTTTTGATTACTCAAGTTTTTGCCGATGACGACCATCGCCTGCACACCGACGTCACATTCTCTGTGGTGGAAAGCTTGGTGGGTCAGTTCAAAAAACGAACTGGTGCTGGTGAAGTGGGCTACTCTTTAGATTACGACTTTGTGTTGCAGGCTGGCGAAATGCAATTCCCAATGCCTCCCATACCCTGAACAAGCCGTCAAGCGATTGAATGGCGTTAATTGTTTCTGAGCCTTGTCAATTCGGTGCAGTGACATTTACTTGGTTGGGTCATCTTTGCAAGTGCTTGTACGCCTTGCTCGAAAAGAGCGCGAGCTTAATGGCGTTTTGTTGTCAAGTTAAATCAAACTCATTGACTTGAGACAATGAACCGCTCATTCCTGACCACTTTGCATATGAGCCATTCATAAAGTTCTTAGCATGGGGAGCTTGGTGATGAAGCAATACTTCTATGCCTGCGCGCGCACTGTCTATCAGTGGAAGAGGACAAATAGACTGAAGTTTTTCGGCGTATCCTGCTAAACCTGCGCCTCCCAAAATAATGACGCGAACGCCATCTTTGGCTGCTTGACGACATGCTTCTCCAAGGCATTGAATGGCCATTTCTGGGTTGGCTTGTAGCTCTGAGCCACTGGGAGTGACTGTTTCAATGTGACGCAAATGCTCGCCAAATCCAAGGTTGCTTGCTAATCTTTGGATCATTGGCTTCCAACGTTCGCCACCGGTTACGACAGCAAAGGGACCTATTTGTGCTGCTTGAATAAAAGAGGCCTCAGCAAGCCCCGTCACGGGCGCCGCCGACATCTCACGCAGAGCAAATAAGGCGGGGTCGCCAAAGCAAGCAATTAAAACGCCTGCTAAGGGCTCAGGATTCACCAAGGTTTGGCTGGCCCATGCTTCTAAACAAGCGTGTGAAGCCACCGCGTAACTGGCCTCGCATGCAATGTAATTTGCACCAAAGCTTGCGGTTGTAAACAAAAAATTTAAATCCGTTGGCATTGAGGGCATCAGAACGTTTTGCAATCGTTCGGTAGTTAATGCGTTGGTGTTGGGATTGATAATTAAATAGTTCTTCATTTGTTTAGGTGCTCGATTTAGGTGTGTTAAATTTTTGTGCGCGTCATCAACTAATAAAGTGCATCAAGCACTATTTTGGTGAGACATTCAATTAAATGAACCATCGTGTTGTTTTGTTGGCACCAACTTTTAGTCAGGAAAAACCGTTGTTAGGTGACGAACTTTTCTAACTCATTCAGTTTGAATATAAACCCTAGGCATATAAATTGCATCCCAATGTAATAGGTATTTAAACGGGAATTGCGCTTGCAATTCTTTGATACGCTAATTACCGATTGCTTCTCATTTTTAATCACCATCATTGGAGTTTGTATGAAAAGGTTCAGCCTACCCATTTTTAGTTCCTCTGCACCTTCGGCCATCACCTTGGCCATCGGCGTAGGTTTGAGCGCCATGACCTTGGCCGTGCAGGCGCAAGAAAAAGTCTTGCGCATTGCCATGACCGCCGCCGATATTCCCCGCACTTTGGGTCAGCCCGACCAAGGTTTTGAGGGCAATCGTTTTACCGGCATCCCTATGTATGACGCCTTGACGCAATGGGACTTGTCCAAGAGCAACGCCCCCAGCGTCCTGATTCCCGGCTTAGCCAATTCTTGGGCGGTGAGTGCCAGCGATAAAACGAAGTGGGTCTTTAAACTGCGCCCAGGTGTGAAGTTTCACGATGGCTCAGCCGTCAACGCCGATTCGATTGTTTGGAACGTGCAAAAGGTGTTAGATAAAGACGCCGTGCACTTTGATGCCAGCCAGGTTGGTGTTACTGCTTCGCGCATGCCCACCTTGCGCAGCGCTCGCAAGATTGACGATCTAACAGTGGAACTTACCACCAGCGAACCCGATGCTTTTTTGCCTTTGAACCTGACCAATTTGTTCATTGCCTCGCCTGCACATTGGAAGAAAAAATTTGATGCTGCCGCAGGAGCTTCTCCTGCAGACAAGTCCAAAGCTGCTTGGACGGCGTTTGCAGCAGACGCATCAGGCTCTGGCCCATTCAAAATGGCTCGCTTTGTGCCGCGTGAGCGCTTGGAAGTGGTGGGTAACAAAACGTATTGGGATCCTAAGCGCGTGCCAAAGCTAGACCGCATAGTCATGTTACCGATGCCCGAGGCCAATGCTCGCACAGCCGCATTGCTTGGTGGACAAGTTGATTGGATTGAAGCTCCAGCGCCAGACGCGATGGCCCAAATTACCCAGCGTGGCTTCAAGATTGAAAGCAATGCTCAGCCCCATGTATGGCCATGGCAGTTGTCGTTTGCCAATGGCTCGCCCTGGTTGGACAAAAGGGTGCGTCAAGCGGCCAACCTGTGCGTCGACCGCGAAGGCATCAAAACCTTGTTGGGCGGGATGATGGCTGTGCCTAAGGGTACTGTGCCCCCAGGTCACCCTTGGTGGGGCAACCCCAAGTTCGACATCAAGTACGATGTGAACGCAGGCAAAACTTTGATGTCCCAAGCAGGCCACAGCGCAGCCAAGCCGCTCAAGGTCAAGGTGCAAATTTCTGCATCGGGCTCAGGCCAAATGCAGCCCTTGCCCATGAACGAGTTTGTGCAGCAGTCGCTCAAACAGTGCTTCTTTGACGTTGAATTCGATGTGATCGAGTGGAACACCTTGTTCACCAACTGGCGCAAGGGTGCAAAGGACCCATCTGCCAATGGTGCCAATGCCATCAATGTGAGCTACGCCGCCATGGACCCCTTCTTTGGCATGGTACGTTTCACCAGCACAGGCACCTTTCCGCCAGTGTCAAACAATTGGGGCTATTTTGGTAACCCTGAATTTGACAAGCTCATTGCCGATGCGCGCACCCAGTTTGATGATAAAAAGCGCGACGAAGCTTTGTCCAAGCTGCATGCACGTATTGTGGAAGAGGCCCCCTTCGTGTGGATCGCACACGATGTCGGCCCACGCGCTATCAGCACCAAGGTTAAAGGCCTCGTTCAGGCACGCAGCTGGTTTGTCGATTTAGCCCCTATTTCGATGGATTGATACACAGGCCAGCCGGTGTGGGTTCTTACCACGCCGGCTTTTGTTTAATCGCTTAAGGGCCTTAATGGTGCCTTGAGCCTTGCCCAACTTGGAGCAATGGGATGCTTGTTTTTTTGTGGCGACGCCTGCTCTACACGTTGCCAATCATGCTGGGTGTGGCCTTGGTGTGTTTTGCACTGGTGCACCTAGCGCCGGGCGACCCCTTGGTGTCTATCCTGCCCCCTGACGCTTCTGCTGAGTTGCAAGCTAAGTTAAAAGAACTCTACGGTTTTAACCGTTCTTACCCCGAGCAGTTTGTGAGTTGGGTGTGGCGTGCCTTGCAGGGCGATTTGGGCACTTCAATCGCCAGCAACCGGCCGGTCTTCAGCGAGGTGATGAAGGCCGTGGGCAACACCTTGCGCTTGGCCATGGTAGCCACCTTGATTGGCTTTTTGTTCGGTTGCCTTTTTGGCTTTGTGGCCGGTTACTTTCAAAATTCTTGGCTCGATAAATTGGCCTCACTGACTTCGGTGCTGGGAGTTAGCGTTCCCCACTATTGGCTGGGCATGGTGCTGGTCATTGTATTTTCATCGATCTTGATGTGGTTGCCCCCTGGTGGAGCGGGTCCCGGGGGCTCGGGCGATTGGGCCTGGGACTGGGAGCATTTCAAGCACATGCTCCTACCTGCTATTACCATGAGCGTGATTCCCATGGGCATTATTTCGCGTACGTTGCGCGCCTTGGTGGGTGATATCTTGGCCCAAGAGTTCATTGTGGGTTTGCGCGCTAAAGGCCTGACTGATTTCGGCATTTTCTTGCACGTTGTCAAAAACGCTGCTCCTACCGCTTTAGCGGTGATGGGCTTGCAGCTGGGCTATTTACTAGGCGGATCGATTTTGATCGAGACCGTCTTTTCTTGGCCGGGCACCGGCTTTTTATTAAACTCGGCCATTTTTCAGCGCGATCTGCCTTTGTTGCAAGGCACTATTCTGGTATTGGCCATGTTTTTTGTCTTCTTGAACTTGATCGTTGATGTTGTTCAAACCCTGTTAGACCCGCGCATTTCGCGCAGCTGAAATCCAGTTCCAAATCAAGATGCACATCACAGTTGACCCCCAAAAGTTGCCCGAGCTCGCCATGCAGAAATCGGCGGGTTATTGGCAAACTGTTGGCCGGCGTTTCATGCAACAAAAAGTTGCCGTAGCTGCAGCCTTGGTGGTCTTGGTGTTGCTGGTGCTGGCTGTTTTTGGGCCGTGGTTGGCGCCCATGGATCCGTATCAGTCGTCCATACTCAAGAGGCTTAAACCGATTGGTTTTCCGGGCCATCTCTTGGGCACAGATGAGTTGGGGCGAGATATGCTAAGCCGCTTGATCGTGGGTACCCGCTTGTCTTTGTTCATTGGAATAACCCCAGTGATTTGCGCTTTTGTCATCGGCTCTGTCATTGGCATCACCGCGGGTTACGCCGGTGGTTGGGTCAACACCAGCATGATGCGCACCATTGATGTGTTTTATGCGTTTCCCTCAGTTTTACTGGCCATCGCTTTGTCAGGCGCCTTAGGGGCAGGCATCACCAATTCGCTGATTTCTTTAACCATAGTGTTCATTCCGCCAATTGCCCGTGTGGCCGAGAGCGTGACCACTCAAATACGCGGGCGAGATTTTGTTGATGCCGCCCGCGCCTCGGGGGCGGGAGCCTTCACCATCGTTCGAGTGCACGTGTTGGGCAATGTACTTGGGCCAGTGTTTGTGTACGCCACAAGTTTGATCGCAGTGGCCATGATTTTGGCCTCTGGCCTGAGTTTTTTGGGCCTTGGTGTTAAGCCGCCCGAGCCCGAGTGGGGCCTCATGTTAAACACCTTGCGCACCGCAATTTACACACAGCCGTGGATCGCGGCTTTGCCTGGGGCGATGATTTTCATCACCTCGATTGCTTTCAATTTGTTAGCCGACGGTTTGCGTTCGGCCATGGAGATCAAACAGTGAGCGTGCCATGCCCTTAACCCCTTTAGACTTGGGCGGCCCAGCTCAACCCATGCTCAGTGTGCGTGGCTTGGTCAAACACTTCCCGCTAAAAAAAGACGTTTTCGGCAAGGGCGGTGGTGTCGTGCGTGCCGTCGATGGCGTAGATTTTGAGGTCCTCAAAGGCGAGACCTTGGGCGTCGTGGGCGAGTCCGGTTGCGGAAAATCCACCACGGCGCGCTTGCTCATGCAATTGATCATTCAAGACCAAGGTGAGCTGATTTTTGATGGCCAGACCGTGGGCGGCTCGGCCTTGCCCTTGAAGGCCTACCGGCGGCAAACTCAAATGGTCTTCCAAGACAGCTATGCCTCTTTGAACCCGCGCCTGACCATTGAGGACTCGATTGCTTTTGCGCCCATGGTGCATGGTGTGCCCCAGAGCGAGGCGGTGGCGCGCGCGCGCGACTTGCTGGGCCGTGTGGGCTTGGCGCCCGAGCGTTTTGCCGAGCGCTATCCCCACGAGCTCTCGGGCGGTCAACGCCAGCGAGTGAACATTGCACGCGCTTTGGCCTTGCAGTCGCGCTTCATCATCTTGGATGAGGCGGTGTCGGCCTTGGACAAGTCGGTGGAAGCCCAGGTGCTTAATTTGTTGTTAGATTTGAAAGAGGACTTTGGCCTGACCTATGTCTTCATCAGCCACGATTTGAATGTGGTGCGTTACATGAGCGATCGGGTGTTGGTGATGTACTTGGGCCAAGTCGTAGAGATTGGCAACAGCGAAACCTTGTTCAACAATCCGGCTCACCCTTATACCCAAGCTTTGTTGTCATCGATCCCTACCTTGGACCCCGATCGGCGCACCGAAAAGCCGCCCTTGGCCGGTGACCCGCCCAACCCCATCAATCCGCCCACGGGCTGCCGCTTTCACCCACGCTGTGTCCATGCCCAAGATATTTGTAGCCAAAAAATGCCGGTCCTGGCCCACACCGCTCACGGTCAGCAAGTAGCGTGCTGGATGCATGTGGCGGGCAGCGCCCATGGCCTTGCACCGGCTCACCCCCTGGGCTCAGCCACTCAGGAGGTGGCATGATATCTACCCCAACCCACGATTGTTTTGTGGAGGTCAAACAACTCCATGTGACCTTTACAGGGGGTAAAAAACCCGTGCAAGCCGTTAGCGGCGTGGATCTGCGTGTTCAGCGCGGCGAGGTGGTGGCCTTGATTGGCGAGTCGGGTTCGGGCAAAAGCGTCACCTTGCGCAGCCTGCTTGGTTTGCACGCTGCTAAAACCACCCGCATCACCGGGGACATTCGCGTCGGCGACCAACAAGTGTTGCAGCTCTCGCCCAGAGAACTTAGCAGCTTCCGTGGGCGAGTGGCATCGATGATTTTTCAAGAGCCCTTGCTGGCCCTAGACCCTGTTTACAACTTGGGTCAACAAATCACCGAAACCATACGCCGCCATGAAAATGTCAGCATTCAAGAGGCCCACCAACGCGCCTTGGCGCTGTTTGAGCGGGTGCGCATCCCAAGCCCCGAGCGGCGCCTACAAGCTTATCCGCATGAAATGTCAGGTGGTATGCGGCAGCGCGCAATGATTGCGTTAGCCCTCGCTTGCAAGCCCCAATTGTTGCTTGCCGATGAGCCCACCACAGCGCTTGACGCCACCGTACAAATTCAAATTTTGCTGTTGCTTCGCGAGTTACAAAAAGACCTAGGGCTAGCGGTGGTGTTTGTCACTCACGATATCGGTGCCGCCGTCGAAGTGGCTGATCGCATTGCGGTGATGTATGCCGGCCGCATTGTGGAAGAGGGGCCGGCGCGCACCTTGCTGCGCCAACCTCGCCACCCCTATACCCGAGCTTTGTTGCAAAGCCGCGCAGACGGGGCCTTGGCCAAGGGACAGCGGCTGGAGACCATTGCAGGTGCTCCGCCCGATTTGGCGGCGTTACCAAATGGTTGTGCCTTTGCGACTCGCTGCAAATTGGCACAGCCACAATGTGAATTAAAGCAACCCGATGTGAGTTGGTTGGAAGACAACCACAGCGTGCGCTGTTTGCGTGCATTAGAGCCCCAGACTGTTTGATTTTTTCTTTAGCCACTCCACCATGAACCAACATACCGACGCCTTGTGGGACACCGCCCACGCCTTCATGCCTTACCCTAAAGTTTCCGTTCCAAACGCACCCACTGGTCCGTTGGCGGGTTTGAGTTTTGGAGTGAAAGACCTCTACCACGTTCAAGGCTACCCCACCAGTGGCGGCCAGCCTTTCATGCTGGCGCTGTCAGGCATCCAAGAGCGTACCGCTCCCGTGGTGCAAAGCCTGCTCAACGCAGGTGCCAGATTTGTGGGCAAAACCATTACCGATGAACTGGCGTTTTCTATGAGCGGACAAAACGCCCATTTTGGCTCGCCCATCAATGGCGCAGACCCCCTGCGCATCAGCGGAGGCTCGTCTTCGGGCTCGGCTTCTGCTGTGTCTAACCGCATGTGCGACTTTGCCCTGGGCTCGGACACGGGTGGTTCGGTGCGCGCACCGGCTAACCATTGCGGTTTGGTAGGTATCCGTCCAAGCCACGGCCGCATTAGCTTGGAAGACACATTGGCCTTGTCGCCCAGTTTGGACACCTGCGGTTGGTTTACCCGCGACGTGCCCACATTTGCCAGGGTGGCCGATGTGCTGTTGGGTGAAGATGCCCAAGCCTTGCCCGACAGCGTGCGCTTGCTGATCCCCAACGATATTTGGGGCTTGGCCGCACCTGCAGCGGTCAAGGCATTGAAGCCGGTACGCGGGCAAATTGAAGAGTGTCTTGGCAAAGCCCGCACGCTTAACGTTGTGCTTGACGACTTTGACAGTATGTTCTGGCACTTTCGCGCCATTCAAGGGCGTGAGGCCTGGGATGTGGATGGGGCTTTCATTCAGCGCTTTGCACCTGTACTAGGACCAGGTGTGGCCGAGCGGTTTCAGTGGGCGTCTGAACTAAGCGACGCCACCGTGGCTTCGGCCCAGGAATTTCGCCAACGCTGGCGCGCGCACATTGGCCGAATATTGGGAACCGATGGCGTGCTGCTCATGCCCACCATGCCCGATGTGGCGCCGCTGATCTCTGCTTCGGAAGCCGATCTGGATGCTTACCGCAACCGCGCCACGCGCATGCTGTGCGGTGCAGGTTTAGCGGGCTTGCCGCAGTTGAGTTTGCCCTTGGCCCAACGACAAGGCGCGCCCTTAGGCATCTCATTGGTCGGGCCGGTGGGCAGTGACCGCAGCCTGGTTCGCTTGGCCGAACGCATCCACTCGGCACTGGGTTAAGCCGGATGGGGCTGAGTCAGTCGGCAGGCCAGGTCGGGTGCACGGCTTGGAGCAAGGTGAAGACCTTGCTATCGTCTTGCGGCCCTTGGCGTTCAATCACCAAAAACGAGCTGGCTTCTAAGGCCATCAAGGGGTGGTGTCAAACACCTTTGTGCAAGGTAAAACCTTGTTGACCGCTCAATTCAAAACACCCCAAGGTGTTCAAGTCGGGGGTTGCGACGCCTGTTGCCACCCAAAGCCGGCAGACCGCGCCCAACAAAGGCAAAAAACTTTGACTGCCCCAGTTGTGGCGCTCGAGCATTTGGCACGGCGTGCGCGGGTTGGGGCGGTTTTTGCATAGCAGATATCATGGCACAAGCCACCATCCGTTGCAGACAGCAACATGCATGACTCATCGACATTTGCAAAGAACTGTTCTATGAAACTTGACTCACCCCCCTTACCTGATTTGCGTATCAATGCCCAGCGTCTTTGGCAAGCTTTGATCGACTTGGCCCAGATTGGCGCAACTGTCAAAGGCGGCGTGTGCCGCTTGGCTCTGAGTGACTTAGACCGCCAGGGCCGCGATTTGGTAACCCAATGGGGTCGCGAAGCGGGCATGACGGTGACCTTGGACCAAATTGGCAATGTGTTCATGCGCCGGCCTGGGCGCAACCCTGATTTGCCCCCCATCATGACGGGCAGCCACATTGACACACAACCTACTGGCGGTAAGTTCGATGGCAATTACGGCGTTTTGGCTGGCTTGGAAGTGGTGCGCTGTCTCAACGACCATGGCATTGAAACCGAAGCGCCGATCGAGGTGGCTTTTTGGACCAACGAAGAAGGCTCGCGATTTGTGCCGGTGATGATGGGATCGGGTGTGTTTGCCGGTGCTTTCTCTTTAGAGCACGCTTACCAAGCCCGCGACCAAGATGGCAAATCTGTGCGCGAAGAACTCGAGCGCATTGGCTACTTGGGCACCGAGGTGCCGGGGCAACACCCGATAGGCGCTTATTTTGAAACCCACATTGAGCAAGGCCCAGTGCTTGAAGATGCTGGGGTCACAATTGGTGTGGTCACCGGCGTGTTGGGCATCCGCTGGTTTGATTGCACGGTCATGGGCATGGAGGCGCACGCCGGGCCAACTCCCATGCCTTTGCGACGCGACGCCCTGCAAGTGGCCACCACCTTGATGCAATCCGTGGTCGCTGTAGCACAGCAGTACGCACCAGAGGGGCGCGGCACCGTGGGCATGGTGCAAGTCCACCCCAACAGCCGCAACGTCATCCCCGGACGGGTTAAGTTCAGCATCGACCTGCGCCACCCTACCGATGCGGGCGTGGACGCTATGGCCGATAAGGTCAAGGCCTTGGCGCAGCGCTTACAAGCAGAAACCGGCCAAAGCATCCAGATTGAATTGGTTTCTAGCTACCCGGCCCAGGCCTTCCATGCCGAATGCGCACAAGCCGTCACCGAAGCTGCAAAGCACTTGGGTCACAGCCACATGCAGGTGGTCTCAGGTGCGGGCCATGATGCGGTGTACACCGCCCGCTTGGCCCCCAGCGGAATGATCTTTATCCCTTGCAAAGATGGCATCAGTCACAACGAGATCGAAGACGCCAAGCCAGAGCACATCGCCGCTGGCTGTAATGTTTTGTTGCATGCCATGTTGGCCAAGGCGGGGGTTGTGCGCAACAATTTAAATAGGTCTTGAGCCAAAAAAGTCTGATGTGACTGCAGGGTTTTGATGACCATCTTGATAAAAAGTTAACCAGCTTATTTCAAAGGAATAGCCATGATTCATACATTGAGTGCAGTGGGCGGCATGCATGTGGCCCCGCATCATTTGGCCGCGCAGGCGGGGCGAGATGTTTTGCGCGAAGGCGGCAATGCCATCGAAGCCATGGTGGCCGCGGCTGCCGCTATTGCGGTGGTGTATCCACACATGAACGCCATTGGAGGTGACGGTTTCTGGCTGATTCACGAACCAGGAAAACCGCCTGTCGCGATTGATGCTTGCGGCAGTGCTGCTGGCTTGGCCACTCTCGACTTTTATGCCGGCGATTCGGTGATTCCGCCGCGTGGCCCCAAGGCTGCACTGACCGTGGCCGGCACCATAGGCGGCTGGGCCAAGGCGCTGGAAGTTGCTGCACCCTGGGGCCAAGCGCTACCACTTTCTCGACTGCTGTCAGACGCAATTCAACACGCTGAGAAGGGCGTACCCGTGACGGCCGGGCAGAGCGAATTGACAGCGCAAAAGCTGCCGGGTTTGAAAGATGTACCTGGATTTGCCGATGCTTTTTTGGTGAATGGCGCGCCGCCACCGGCAGGCTACTTGCTGCGCCAGCCTGCGTTGGCCAAAACATTGAGAACCTTGGTCGAGCTCGGGCTTGATGATTTTTACCGGGGTAGCATTGCCGAGCGCATGACCCGTGAACTGCAAAGTCTGGGAAGTCCTCTGCGCCAGTCTGACTTTGCTGCCTACACGGCCAAATTGGTTCAGCCTCTGGCGGTGCGCTTGGCCGATGCCACGGTTTACAACCTGCCGCCCCCAACGCAAGGTTTGGCCGCGCTCATGATTTTGGGTTTGTTTGACCGCCTTGGCGTGAAGGAGGGCGAGAGCTTTGCTCACCTGCACGGCTTGGTCGAGGCGACCAAGCGAGCCTTTCGGGTGCGCGAGCGCGTGGTTACCGATCCGCGTCGTTTACCAGCCGATCCGCAAAGCTTTCTAACGGCTGAGTCCCTAGATGCGTTAGCCGCCGAGATCGACCCAACGCGGGCGCTGCCTTGGCCCGATCCTGCCGCTCCTGGGGACACCATCTGGATGGGCGCAGTTGATGCTCAAGGTCGCGCTGTTAGCTTCATTCAAAGTGTTTATTGGGAGTTCGGTTCAGGTGTGGTGCTACGCGACACCGGTGTGACCTTGCAGAACCGGGGGAGCAGTTTTTCACTGGACCCGCGCGCACTCAATGTGCTCGAGCCTGGGCGCAAACCCTTTCACACGCTCAATCCGTCCTTGGCGCATTTCGACGATGGCCGTGTCATGCCCTACGGCACGATGGGTGGTGAGGGTCAGCCGCAAACGCAGGCCGCAGTGTTCACG
The DNA here is from genome assembly GCA_937891665.1 of uncultured Burkholderiales bacterium. Classification (GTDB taxonomy): domain Bacteria; phylum Pseudomonadota; class Gammaproteobacteria; order Burkholderiales; family Burkholderiaceae_C; genus Limnohabitans_A. Next base: position 14,531 of record CALAGS010000042.1, read on the forward strand.
CGTTATGCGCGATTTGGACAGACGTTGCAACAGGCCATCACATCGCCGCGCTGGCTGCTGGGCCGCACTTGGGGAGACGTCAGCACCTCCCTCAAACTCGAGAGCCGCTTTGACCCGGCCTTGATTCAAGCCTTGAAGGATGCTGGCCATCAGGTGGAGTTGTTACCGGAAGCATTTAGCGACACCATGGGTCATGCGGGCGCCTTGGTACGTCATTCAGACGGCTTGATTGAGGGTGCAGCAGACCCGCGCAGCGACGGATTGGTGGCTGGCGTTTGAGCTATCAGAGGTCGCATTTTGCGTAGCTTATAGGCTTTCACAACTTGATTCGGTACATTTAAACAAAGTGGGGTTTTGAATGGATATCAATTTGCCAGATGTGCTTGCGGAAGTGAGTGCTGTTTTTGAACAATACGAGCAAGCCTTGGTGAACAACGAAGTGGAGGTACTGGATGCGTTGTTTCACAACAGTCCTCACACCTTGCGCTATGGCGCAACCGAAAACTTGTACGGCTACGAAGCCATTCGGGCCTTTCGGGCGAGCAGGCCTTCTAAAGGTTTGGCACGCGAGCGCATGAACATCGTCATCACCACTTATGGTCGCGACTTTGCCACAGCCAACACAGAGTTTTATCGGGTGGGAAATGAGTGTACCGGGCGTCAAAGCCAAACCTGGGTGCGCACTGAAGAGGGCTGGCGCGTGGTTGCCGCGCACGTCAGTTTGATGGCGCTACCCTTACTAAGGGTAAAGCCTTAATACCAAACAGAAGAAAAATGTTTAGCATTAACCCTTGTATTTGTTTATGAATCATAACCAAGAGGCCCTTATGTTAAAGATGACCCCACGTCGTGCAGTGTTGGCTTTTATGAGTTTTGCCGCCTTTACTGGCGCAGCACTTGCTCAAAACGTCACATTGAGATTTCACCAAATGCTGCCAGCGCAGGCCACAATTCCAGCCAAGGCCATCGTGCCATGGGCCAAAAAAGTTGAGGCTGAATCGGGCGGCCGAATCAAAGTGCAGATTTTCAACACCATGCAATTGGGAGGCACACCCCCTCAATTGTTTGACCAAGCCAAGGACGGTGTGGTCGACCTGACTTGGACGGTCTTGGGCTACACGCCTGGGCGCTTTCCAAAGACTGAAGTTTTTGAAGTCCCTTTTCTAACCACCACAGGCGAGGCTTCCTCCAAGGCATTGTGGGAGTACGTGCAGAGAAATGCACAGGAAGAGTTCAAGGATGTGAAACTGATCGCTGTTCACACCCACGGCCCAGGTCTTTTTCACACCAAAACGCCAGTCACGGGGCTCGAAAGCTTACAAGGCATGAAAATCCGTGGCGGCTCACGCATCATTAACAACATGCTCACCAAATTGGGGGCCACACCTGTGGGGATGCCCGTTCCAGCTGTTACAGAGGCTTTGTCCAAAGGCGTGATTCAAGGGACCACAATCCCATGGGAAGTCGGTCCATCTTTAAAGGTCCACGAGTTAGTCAAAAACCACACCACTTTCTTTGGTCCGAATGGCTTGTACAACTCAACTTTTGCAGTGTCGATGAACAAAGCCTCTTATGACAAGCTACCAGCCGACTTGAAGCAGATCATCGACAAGAACTCAGGGTTGGAAACTGCTGCAGCTTTTGGCCGTGCCATGGATGAAGGCGATAAGGCTGGCCGTGCGATTGCAGAAAAAGCAGGCAATAACATCATTGCATTGGAGATGGCTGAAACTCTGCGCTGGCGCCGTACTGCCAGCGCCGTGACCGATGACTGGATCAAGGAAGTTGGTGCCAAAGGTATTGATGGCAACAAACTGTTGTCCGAAGCGCGCGAACTGATTGCGAAGCACAGTAAGTAACTTCAAGCCGCTCATAAGAGGCTTACAACACACCCGCCGCTGGTCGGCGGGTTTTTTCTATCTACGGTGGCTTGGGCTGCACAGATTAGGGAGTCATTGTCCATGATGGCAAGTATTCATCGAATGGCCCGCTGGAGCGCTTTGTTGGGCGGCGCGCTACTCACGCTGCTAACGCTGTTGGTAGTTCTAAGCGTCATTGGGAGAAGTCTTAGTGGTATGGGCCTTGGGCCTGTACCTGGAGACTACGAATTGGTAGAGGTAGGCGTAGGTATTGCCATTTTCTTTTTCATGCCTTGGTGCTATTTGCAGGGTGGGCACGCTACTGTCGACTTGCTGTATTCATTCATGTCTAACGGTTTGCAGCGCTTTATTCGCCTGCTCAGCGATGTGCTGATGTTGGCTATTTGGCTACTCTTGACCTGGCGTTTATGGGAAGGCTTGATGGACAAACTGACCAACCAAGAAACCACCTTCATTCTTCAGATTCCACTTTGGTGGGGTTTTGCGGTTTGCATGATTGGCGCAATTTTGGGTTGTATCACTTACTTTGGACATATTTTGATGCAGTTGGGATTGGCGCAGGACAATGAAACTCTGCACGCTTCTGGACCCATTGGCCACTGAACTGAGTAAGAATATCTATGAACTCTATAGAACTCGCACTTTGGTCCTTTCCAGTTTTGTTGACATTGATCTTTGTCCGAATTCCGATCGGCTTGTCGATGATGCTCTGCGGTTTGGGCGGCGCTTACTTTATCTTTGGCAGTTTTGCCCCCATCATCAATCAGCTCAAACAAGTCACTTACAGCACTTTCTCCAATTACTCTCTATCAGTCATTCCCTTGTTTCTACTGATGGGGCAGTTTGCCGCGTTGGGTGGGTTGTCAAAGGCTTTGTTCAAGGCTGCAGAGGTCTGGATTGGTCACCTCAAGGGAGGCGTTGCCATGGCTGCTGTTGGTGCTTGTGCTGGCTTCGGATCAATTTGCGGCTCTTCTTTAGCTACGGCAGCCACCATGGGACAAGTGGCTTTGCCCGAACTAAAACGAGCTGGTTATGCAGGCGGCATTTCAACAGCTTGCCTCGCTGCAGGTGGCACATTGGGCATCTTGATTCCACCATCAGTGGTTCTGGTCATTTATGCCATCCTGACTGAACAAAATATTGCCAAGCTGTTTCTGGCTGCATTCGTTCCTGGAATTCTTGCTGCAGTGGGTTATGTGATTGTGATTGCAATTTATGCACGCTTGCGTCCACACGAAATGGGCTCTCTACCTCCCGCTCCCATGAAGGAACGCTGGCAGGCTACTGTTCGTGTTTGGCCTGTTTTGGTAATTTTCTTGCTGGTGGTCGGTGGAATTTATGGCGGCATATTCACACCCACAGAAGGAGCAGCTGTTGGTGCATTTGGTACTGGTATTGCAGCATGGCTTAACGGCGGTTTGAACCGGCAGACTTTAAGCAGCGCTTTGCTGGGAACCGCTGTGGCGACAGCCATGATTTTCATGATTGTTTTGGGTGCGAGTGTGTACAACACTTTTTTGGCCTTGTCGCAATTACCCCAAGAGGCTGCTGCTGCAGTGGCGTCTTGGGGCGTTAGCCCTCTACTGGTGATGACTGCTATTTTGATTCTTTATGTCATCTTAGGGTGCTTCATGGATTCGCTTTCCATGATTTTGCTGACCATTCCTGTTTTCTTTCCCATTGTGTCGGGATTAGATTTTGGATTACCACCAGATGAACTGGCCATTTGGTTTGGTATTCTGGTGCTGATTGTCGTAGAGGTTGGTTTGATCACGCCACCCGTTGGGATGAACTTGTTTGTGATCAATTCGCTTGCCAGAGATACACCCATCACGCAAACTTACCGAGCCATCATGCCCTTTGTGTTCAGCGATCTCATGCGCACTGCACTGCTTGTGGCCTTCCCTTCAATTACGCTTTTTGTTTTGAGATTTTGAAAACAAACCATCTTTCATTCGAATTGACGGTCTGGATAAAACACACCTGACCTAACCATCAGGTTCAGGCGCGGCACTTGATTTTCTCGGTGGACAAATCAAAGTATTGGAGTTGAACTGACCCCATTAATTTGGACGGTTAAGAAGCTGATTAGCCCTTAGGGGGCTGAGTTCTGTATTGCACAGGACTCAGAAGTCATTAATCCAGCAGATGCCCTGTCTTCACAAAGATGGTGCAACCTTCCTTACTGAAAGGTTTGTGCAGACTCATGTGAGGACTTCTGAGCCAAGTACCTGCTGGATAGCGTCCATGCTCATCTTCAAAAACGCCATCCACCACAAAGATTTCCTCCCCGCCGTAATGTCTGTGTGGGTTGAAATAAGTTTGCGGCGCCCATCTAACCAAAGTTGACCCGCTACCTTGTTGCATCAATGGCATGACCGTGAGGCCAGGCACCATCCCTTGGAGCCAAGCAGCTGTTTTCGTATCGATAACCTCTCGGGCAACTTGGTCTAGCCCCAGGTGCCTCAACTTCACAAAGAGCGTGCAACCAAGTTCACTGAAGGGCGCATGCGCGGAACCTGGCGGATTCATGATGTAGCTCCCTGCAGAATAATGACCTGTCTCATCACTGAATAGGCCATCCAATACAAATATTTCTTCTCCCAATGCATGGGTGTGCATTTGAAACTTGGACCCCGGTCGATAACGAACAATGGAAGTTGCTTTTGCCACTTCATCGCCTTGTCTTTCAAGCATGCGCCTTTCCACGCCCAACTCAGGGCTAGCACGCCACGGTAAGTCATGGTGATTGATCACGATCCTCTGGCTGAAGTCAGCATTGATTTCCATCTGGAGCATTTCCGATTATTTGAATAGCTTAGAAGCATAACAAGCAAATTAAATGCAGGCTCGAACGCCAAAATCAAACACTATTTATGCCGATATCTCTATGAAACGCCGCCCCTCTATCATTCCGCACGTGAAAGAAACGTCGCCAATATGTTGGTCACGTTACACATTGAAAAGTTGGAACCTAAGCAGGGATTACAAATCAAGATCTCTTAGACGAATACGAAGCAGACTTTACGGCTATTCGTATTCTTGAGCCAGCACAAGCACCTGTTGAAGGTAACTTTAACTTAACTCACCTCTGCAAAATTCACGCGTATCTTTTTCAGGATGTTTATGAATGGGCGGGCGAAATCAGAAGCGTCTACATCATCAGAGGCGATAGCCGTGTTGGTGCCATGTTTGGTCTAATTCGAGTTGATCACGCCTTCTGGATCGGCACATCTGGGCGATGTTCATCAAAATAACTGCTGAAGCTTTGTCGCCATTGGCTTTGCACCGAGGCATCGACCCAAGCGCCGTCAATCCCGTTGAGCATGAACTGGCGCAGGTCATCCAATTGAAAACCGAAGTCACGCATCATCATCCACCATGTCAAAGTGGGGTTGACCTGATGCAAAGTGGGGTCGTCGGTATTAGGATGGATTCGAAAACCCAAGGCGGGCATTTGTCGGATGGGATGGTCCAAGGCCCAACGGTCAGCAGGCAAGGTACGTAAATAATAAGTGTTTGTGGGCACAACTGTGAAAATCAAGCCCTGCTCCGCATAGCGGCGAGCCAACTCAGGATGCTCTATCAAAGTATAACCATGATCAACCCGATCAACCTTGAGCACCTCAACGGCCGTTTGCACATGGGTCCACGGCGTACCGAACTCGCCGGCATGGGCGGTGGTTTTGAAACCGGCTTGACGCGCCTGGGCATAAGAGGCCTCAAACCACTCGGGAGGATGCGCCACTTCGTTGTAGTCAATCCCCATGCCTACCACACAGTCATGCCGATGCGCTTTCATCCAACCCACCATCTCCAAGGCCGCATCTGGAGAGGCCTCCCGGTCGATAGAAGGGATGATGCGACCTTCGATTCCCCATTGGCGCTGCGCGTCGGTGATGGCCTGAGACATCGCGTCGACCGCGGGACCGTAGGCGATGTGCGCATCTCGAGCGCAGCCTGTCGGATTCCAAAAAAACTCGGCATACCGCACTCGATGCGATACTGCAGCTTGTAAATATTCGATGGTCAATCGATATAAGTCCGCCGGGGTTTTGAGCAACTCTTGCTCTAAGGCGCGCAACACCCGCAGCACGCCCACAGGCTTTTCTCCACGCACATAAAAAGCCTCAATGTCGGCCTGCGACAACTGGCTCTTTTCTCGCCGCGCCCACTCAAGCAATGTACTTTGTTGGACAGTACCCAGTAAATGGCAATGCAATTCCACTTTGGGCAAATCATGCAAGAAATCTTGAATATTAGAAGACTCATCCTGCGGATCGTGGGTCAACGGTGGCATGTCAATACCTGTTCAAGTTGTCGCATCATCCAAGCCATTATCTCTGGCCCTTGAGCCGTCATGGCGACCTGGGCGTTGGGGAGGGCTTTGTCGGGCACCCTCAGTTCACATACCGACATGCCGGTGGTCCAACGACCCTGCAACTCAATGTCCACCCGCGCTGGCTGAAGATTGAACCACTGCGGGTTAGCCAGCCAGGCGACAGGGGTGGGGTCGTAAACCGACATGTAAGCGGCCTGGCGGCGTGCGGCGATGTTGACATAGGCCGCTAGATGATCAGCAAATATATGCGCTTTGTTACTCCCTGTGGCCCGCAGGCGCGCCACATGCTCGTGGCCCACTAGCACTTGACGGCACACATTCAAACCAAACATGCGTATGTCCACGCCGGATTCAAAAACCTGGTGGGCCGCTTGCGCATCAGCCAGAAAATTGAACTCGGCCGCCGGTGTGGCATTGCCCCGATCGGTAGAACCGCCCATGATTACCAGCTGCCGAATCTGTTTCGCAGCCTGCGGCGACTGTGCCAACAACTGGGCCAGGTGCGTGAGTGGGCCGATGGCCAAAACGGTGATCTCACCGGGATTCGAACGTAGGGCCTCAGACAAAGCCAGCACCGCGTCGGTCGAGGCCAGTACGGCACTGGCTGCGGGCAATGGGCGCTCGATTGTGGCCATGGCATGATCTCCCAGAACATCCTGAGCGGTCACTTGGGCTTGACTCAATGGCCCTTCGCTACCAGCATGCACCGCGGTAGTCCACCCGTGCAAAGACTTAATACGCAACGCATTGGACAGGGTTTGGCGCAACGGCGCATTGCCCGCGACCACACTCACCCCTAGCAATTGCATTTCGGGCATGGACTCGATCAAGGCCCAGGCCATCCAGTCATCAAAACCGGGGTCGGTGTCGAGCCAAAGTTTCATGACGGCGCATTCTGCTTGTGTTGAGTGCCAGCATCTTGAATCACTGCCGCCTGATCAAGCCGCAAATCTACACCCACGGTATCGCCTTCGGACCAGCTCTGCGCATCGGCCCGCCCGTGCCCTTTGACCCATCCCAGCGGCGTATCCACTAGGTACTCCAAATGTTGCCCCAAATAATTACGCGCGATCACTCTCCCCTGCACCAGGCAACTACCCGCCGAAACGATGGGCACGGACTCAGGTCGCCAGGCCACATGACTGGCGTACTCAGGCCAGGCAAAAGGCAGTTTCACAGAATCATCAAACAAGTTGTCGTACCCCATGAAGCTCGCTACAAAGGCGGTCGCGGGATGTTGATAAATATCAGGCGGTGTGCCCAATTGCTCAATCTTTCCACCGCGCATGATGACGATACGATCGGACAAGCTGAGTGCTTCGTCCTGATCGTGGGTGACATAGATCATGGTGATGCCGATTTGCCGTTGCAAGCGGCGCAACTCCGCACGCATTTCTACCCTCAATTTAGCATCTAAATTGGATAAAGGTTCATCGAGTAACAACAACCGAGGGCGCAATACTATGGCACGCGCCAACGCAACCCTTTGTTGCTGCCCGCCCGACAAATTAGCCGGCAAACGGTGTGATAAATCACTCAAACCCACAGAGGCCAAAGCTTCTTTGACACGGTCAGACAATTGGGGTTCTGCCACTTTTCGCAAGCGCAATCCAAACGCCACATTTTCAAAGGCCGTCAAATGCGGAAACAAGGCATAAGACTGAAAAACCAAACCGATGTCACGCTGATGCGCCGGTTGGTCAGTAATTTCCTGGCCTTGTAAAAAAATTCGGCCAGACTGCGGCGACAGCAAACCAGCAATGGCCCGCATAGTAGTGGTCTTGCCGCAACCTGAGGGGCCTAGCAGTGACACTAACTCACCCTTTTCGACCGACAAGTTCAAACAATCGACAGACAAACCGGCACCCTTGCCATAGGACAAGCTCACATCGACCAATTGCAAGTGACTCATGCCATCGCTTTCATACGTATTTACTGATGCCTAATAATTTTTCGGTCAAACCCACCACCACCATGGTGAAGACCACCAATACCGTCGACAAAGCGGCAATAGAAGGGTCGTAACTGGTTTCCATGTAGGCCATCATCTCTATGGGGAGAGTACTCACGCCCGGACCGGTCAAGAACAATGAGACTGGGACCTGATTGAATGAGGTGATGAAAGCCAGCACAAATGCGGCAGCCACTCCGGCGCGAATATTGGGCAAAACCACTTTGAAAAAAGCCTGCCAGCGGGTCGCGCCAAGTGTCACGGCTGCGTCCTCGATGTCATGCCGCAGGTTGGCAAGACTAGAAGACACAACGCGCACCGTGTAGGGGACCAACAAGCAGGCATGTCCGACAATCAAACTGGAAATCACAGGCAAGTTAAATACGAGCACCATGTGATTAAGCAAGGCCAATCCTACAATGATGCCGGGTACCACCACCGGCAAGGTCAGCCATGTCTTCACCCATTCTTGTCCCTTTAAACTCGCTCGTGATAAGGCATACGCCACAGGCAAGCCCAGCAACAAGGCGACCAGCGTACTGATCACACCGACCCACATGCTGGTGACAAAACTTCTCTGAAAAGACTCCAACTCGAACACATGCCAGACCCAGCGCATTGAATAGGCCTTCGGAGGAAACAACAAAGTCTCACCATCACTGAAGCCGGCTACAAACACCACCAAAAAAGGGCCCACTAGGAAAAACAAAACTAGAACCAGCACCCACAAGGCAGCGTATGAAATTTTATTCATCTTGCCACCCGCTTGAGTAATTGATTCACCGCCAAAGTGGTGACCAACAGTAAGACCGCGATCACGCTAGCGGCATGGGTATCGGACGACATATTGACCTTTTGATAAAGAAGTGTTTCGAGCATCAAAACCTTGGGCCCACCCAGCAGGGCTGGCGTGATGTAGGCCGTTACACACCCTGTGAACACCAAAGTACCGCCAATGATCAAACCCTCCTGGGTGAGTGGTAACACCACCCGGAAAAATGTTTGCCACCGGTTGGCACCCAGCGATCGGGCCGCGGGCACGACATCCGAGGGCATATTTTCAAGGGCCGACACCAACGAGATGAGCATCAAAGGCATCATCAATTGCAACAAGCCCAAGAAAACGGCCCCTTCCGTGAACAGCAATGTCATGGGCTCAGGAATGGCACCCGACTGAACCAGACCAGCATTGATCATTCCATTGCGACCCAATAAAACAATCCAGGCGTAAGTGCGCGCAATCGGGGACACCATCAACGGCAAGATCACTAGGCCGGTTAGTACTCCCCGCCAAGGCGGAGGCACCTTAATCATGGCCATGGCAGCGGGATAACACAAGACAGCACTCACCATTGTCGCCATGCCGGCCAGACGCAGCGTACGCCAGTAAACCTCTTGATGCAGGGGCTCGGCAAAAAATTCAAAGAACGGCAGCAAACCGACCGAGCCATGTGACACGAACGCACCGGACAACAGTATCAATACAGGGATGGTGAAGAAGACCCCCACAAACACCAAGGCAGGAGTCAACAGCCACCAAGCTATTCGCGAAGGCAACATGTCAGGGCTAAGACGACCGGACGGTCAAGTCCCTTGGCTGAAGAAGAAAATCACTTGGCCACCATTCGGTTCCATTGGGTGACCCAACCAGCACGCTCACGCAGCACCATGTCTGGCTTCATGAAGACCAGGTTTTCGATTTGAGACTTGCCCCAAGTCAAGGCCTCTTGCACCTCAGGATTGGGCTTGACATTGCGGTTGATGGGCGAGTCAGCCATTTCATTGGCCAATGCCGTTTGAACGTCTTTGCTCAACCAAAAATCGATCAATTCATGCGCCAGATCGGTGTTTTTGCTTCCTTTGACGATGGACATGGTATTCATCATGCCCACTTGCCCTTCCTTAGGGACCAACCAACGCAGAGGCTTGCCTGTTTTCTTGAGATTGAGCCACCCAAAACGACCCACCGGCGCCACCCAGGCCTCATCTTGTGCAAATAAAGCGGTCATTTGTGCAGTTTGCGCGTAATAGGTCACTACATTGGACTTCATTTCCCCAATTTTGCTGATGCCCATACTCATGTCGGTATTCAAACCGCCCCACGCTTTGTCAATCATGAACACTTGCGCCAAGCCTTGGTTGCCGGTGATATTGGCCAACATTACATGGCCTTTGAGGTCGGGCCGCGCCAAGTCTTTCCAGCTGGTGATGCTGTCGGTAGGTTTGTCTGTGCGCACCACCAAGCCCACGGAATAAAGCGTGTATGACACGGCTTCTTGGTTGCGCAGGGGGTCTTTTCCGAAATCATAGACTTGATCAATGTTCTTGATTTTTTTGTAATCAATGGTCTGCAATAAGCCTTTGGCAGAGGCTTCCAGCGCCAAGAAATCGGTCACTTGAACAAGATCCACGTTGGGATTGTTGCGCCGCGCTTCGAGCTTGGCGATGCGGTCGGCAGCATTGCCCGTTTCTAAAACCACTTTGCAGCCACATTTGACCGCAAACGGGTCATAGACTATCTTTTTGAAAATCGCATTATTGAACCCGTAGGTAGACAACACCAATGTTCGGGTTTGAGCGCTCGCAGTGGTCACGGCACATGACAAAGTCAATAAAGACAAAAAGGAAGCCACGGACTTATTCATATATCTCCTAAAAAAAGGCACGCCATCAAAAATCGGACCAATTATCAATTTCTTCTAGTCGACCTTGATAGATGGATTCTGTTTTTCGAACGAGGCGATTCAACTGTTCATTTTCTGCACGCGTATTCATATTATCCTGTTAGAACTTCTAGTGTCAACGCTTCCTTTTCTAAGGTGCATAACTGCCGGCTAGACTAATTGGCAGCTAGAAGCGTGGTCGATGCGCGTTCGACCAACTTGGAAGGAATGCGTACGACCTGGGCGGGCGGTTTGGCACCCAGGCTTGGCTGTAGCAAATTCTCCAGTGCGGCCTCCGCCATCAAAGTTGTATTCTGATCAACAGAGGTAAGTTGGTAAGCCAGCATGCCGGCTAGTGATGAATTGTCATACCCCGCGACGGCCAAGTCTTCTGGTATCCGCAGATTGAATTCAGTGCGGGCGATGTCAATGGTCGCTGTGGCCATCATGTCATTGGCGCAAAAAACCGCTTCTGGTCGATCTGGGCGGCACAGCATCGCACGGGCAGCGCGCGCCCCCCCCTCCAGCGTGAAGCTTCCGACCTCGCGAGCACTCACGCTCAGTCCAAAGTCAGCCAGTTTAATCCTGAAGCCGTGCTCACGATCACGACTGCTTGAGGCCTCTGGTAAACCGGCCATAAATCCAATACGCCGATAGCCGCGTTCTGCGAATAGTCTAGCTACTTGGCCGGCGCCATCGACGTTGTCACCGACTACCGAGGAGATTAAATCAGAGTCGGTATAGCGATTGACTAAGACGACAGGAATGCCCGCACTCTGACAGCGCAGGGCCATTTTGGAAGACAAAGTAGCGCCAGAGATAATTACACCGTCGACCCGATACGACAGCACCTGCGGAATCAGTGTGTCCATGGCACTTGGGTTAGCTACGAAGAGCAAACTGGCAAGTCGGCGCTGCTGCAACTTTACTCCAATCACTTGGAGGATATCGGCATAGAACGGGTTATCTAGTTCGCCGACAATTACGCCGATTAGGCTGGTTCGATTCATGCTCAGGCTACGGGCAATTGCATTTGGGCAATAGCCGAGTTGATCGGCTGCTTTCATGACTCGTTCGCTCGTTTCCGCCGACGCATAGGCGCCGTCAGTAAAGACTCGTGAAACGGTTGAGCGGGAAACACCGGCAAGTCGTGCAACGTCGTTCGAATTGGTTCGCGATGGCATTGATTTTCGAATATTTATGTTAGTGCTATTATATGCACGCGCGTCCACAAAAACTAAGCGACACATACACGAACTCAAGGAGAAAATTTGAACCCAGGCGTGATAGTCGTCATTGGTAGTTACTGCCACGATGTTGGATTACAGGTAAATAATTTCCCTGCGCCAGGCGAAACAGTCATCGGCGTTGGCTACCTAGAGTCGCACGGTGGCAAAGGTAGTAATCAGGCAATTCACGCCCGGCGTGCTGGCGCAACGGTTGCTTTCGTCGGTGCAATTGGTGATGATGATGCGGGACGCGGTGCGCTAAATTTGTGGCGCAGCGAAGGAATCGACATGAGCCACACAGTTGTTCGGCCCGGAACACCTACAGGCAAGGCCTTTATTGTAATTGCGGCTACTGGGGAAAACCATATTGTGGTTTCATCTGGCGCAAACGCGACTCTCCTGCCAAATAATGTGGCTGCAGCGCGTAGCTGCATCGCTGGTGCATCGCTGGTGTTGGCGCAGCTCGAAGTTCCCGCAGCATCGGTCGCCGAAGCTTTTCTCATCGGCCGCAGAGCAGGTGCGGTCACCGTGCTTAACGCCGCCCCAGCAGCTGGTTCGCTTCCAGATGCCGTCTGGACCAATACCGATTTCCTGATCGTCAACGAGACTGAGGCTCGGCAACTGACTGGTTACGCCACTGAAGATAATCAAAAGCTCTGCGTTTTATTAAGATCGCAAGTTCGACTCGGAGCGGTCATTACACTTGGTGCGATGGGCGCCATCGGCATAGCCGCCGACGGCGAAATTGTCAGAGTTGCGGCGCCAAGCGTTGCTGTTGTCGACACCACGGGCGCGGGCGACGCGTTTGTCGGCGCCTTTTGTGCCGGATGGTTGCGCACACTCGATCTGCGTGCTAGCTTGCAATTGGGTACCGCTGCAGGTAGCCTGGCGTGCACTTTTCGCGGAGCATTCCAGCCTCTCGCTTTTGCCCACTCGGCAAACTGTGAGGACTGAGCCACCACTTTGTATATTGGCACAGACTGTCATTGAAATCGCGTCGGTGGCAGTCGGAAATCTAGATTTCCTGCAAAGTACCGAGCGGCCTTTTTTAGAATGTCTCGCTCCTCTTCTGTACGATGAAGTTGAGCTCTTAACCTGAGAGTTTCACTTTTTGCAGCGATCAAGGCATTGGCTTGCTGATCTGTTTTGTCTGGCTTTACAGTGCTAAGCCATTTTTAAACGCTAACCGCTGAAACGCCAAGCTTTGCCGAAACTTCAGCGACTAAATAACCTCGTTCAGTGATTTGACGAACTGCTTGGTCTTTAAATTCAGGGGTAACACAAGTTGGTGACATGGTCTGATTCTATGAATAAATCATAGGCCCAAGCTGTCTACTGCATGGCCAGTGAAGCGGGCAAGATGAGGGTCAACAAAGGAAGCCCAACACCCAGGGCGCATTTAACGACCCCGCCGGCCACAAACATCAAGCCCGCGGGAACCGCCAGTGCAAAAGAGATCACTCTGCCTTCAAGTCAGCAACTTTGGCTGCGCGAGCCATGGCTTCGTTTTCTCTCACGATGGCCTGTGCATATGTTTTCGGATCAGAGCCCACTGGATCGATGACCGCGGCCTGGAATGTTTTGACCAGCTCAGGATGTTTGACGACTTCTGCAATTTCCTGGCTGATTTTCTGGATGGCGTTGGCCGGTGTGCCAGCGGCCGCCATGACACCAATGATGACAGAGAAGTCAAACCCTGGAACAGTTTCGGCAATAGCAGGAATCTCTGGTGCTTGTGTTGAGCGGCTGGCTGCATTGCTGGCCAGAATGCTGACCTGTCCATTTTTCGCAAAGCCCTGCATGGAGGGCAAAGCTGCTACTGAAAAATCCACTTGACCACCGACCAATGCCGGCGTGGATTGACCCGAACCCTTATAAGGAATGTGACGAACATCGATTTTCATCGCCGCTTTCAGGGCTTCCATCGTCAAATGGTGCGTGCTGCCGATGCCAGAAGATCCATAAGTGAAATTACCAGGTTTGCTTTTGACGAGGTTGAGAAAATCCTGGAAATTATTGACCCCTGTTTTAGGGTGCGCCACGATGAAAAGGGGCGATCGCGCGATGAGCGAGACGGGCAAAATATCCACCCCTGCTTTATAGGTGGCGTTTTTGTTGAGCAGAGGCGTGATGGAGAGCATGGACCCATCCGACACGATGAACGCATGCCCATCTTGAGGCGAGCTTTGCAGCAAAGCTTGGTAAGCCACCACCCCATTGCCGCCAGGCTTGTTGTCCACCACAACCGATTGACCCAGTCGCTCAGTCAATCGCAGTGCCACAACGCGCGCAACAGTGTCAGGCAAACCGCCTGCCGCGTAAGGCACGATGAATTTGATCGGTTTGCTGGGGTAGGTTTGTGCAAGTACGGAGGCTGGTAGGGCTGTTGCGAGCACCAGCGTTGAAACCAGTGAGGTGAGTGTTCTGCGCTGCATGATCGTCTCCTGTTGCGTTGATTGCTGAGTTTTAGGTGTTTGCATGCAAATGATTAGTCACCTAATCAAATAATTGTAGGGACCTCGAAGTCCATGTCAATAAGGTTTACCGGCACTAGAAGAACGAATTGGAATGATGAAGTTCTTCATGACGCTGCTATTTAGAGCAACACTGAGGACTTTGAAGTTTTCTTTTTTGAGAAATACAGCATTGTCGGTGTCAGCATATATGTCGGCGAAGACATCGCAGAGGTACTCGAAGCCGGGTCAGCATTGGGTATCTGCAATCGCATGTTTGAAGATTCCGGACTATCAAATGGCACAGTGTGGCATTCACTAGTTTCTGTTTTTGGAGTGGAAATTTACTTTGCAATATAAAAAAAGCCACTGAATTAAAAATCATTGGCTTTCAATTTGGTGGGCCCAACAGGACTTGACCCTGGGACCAAAGGATGATGCTATGCCAGCCATAGCGCTAAAACTGGCTTATGCCGTCTCTGGGGCTGAGAACTCTTTAAGGGTTTTCAAATTATTTGGCGCTACTAAAAAAAGTCCAAAGGCCATCGCTAAATGCAAGAAATCGCCTGGCACCAACCAAGGGGGTATGCTGAATTTGATGACAAACAATACTGAGCCCGCCAACATCAAAATTGCACCCATGGCACGCATGTGTTCTCCGCGTTTGAGCAGAGAAACCAAAATGGCCAGCATGCTAAAGAGTGCCAACGCCTGATCATAGATTCGCAACTTGCCCAATCCAGCGATCAACAAGCCAAGCAACATTGCCCCACCCAAAAAAATGATGGCAAATTGCCGTCGAGTCGCTACCATAGATTCAGGTGAAAGCACACAAATGGCTAACATGGGCAAGGCAGCACTGGCACTCATCAAGGTAAACAAAGGATGCCAGGTCTCAAGTGGATAGATGCCAGAAAACCTCAAAAACCCAAGCAAGGCAGGAATGGCCAACAATGTAAAGGCCATGCGATAGCCAACGGACAAAGCGCTTCTTGATGCAAGCCAAACGGCCACCAAGCAAAGCAACGCATCAGTCAGAGCCAGACTGTTAAGCATGGCTGTGGCCTCCGGTTGATAGCAATTCACTCTTTTGACGTGCTTGGGTCATGCGCCAACCAATTGCGGCAATGGCTAAAACCATCACCACACAATATGCAATACGCAAAGGCTGCGGCAATCGTGACTGAAGGTAAAAATAAACCATCAGCAATGCAACGCCCATTAAGGTGCCTCCAAATGCAAACCGAATTAATCCTGCTGTAGCGGGAGTGTCAAATCTGTTAAATCGATTTTTCTCAAAAACCTCTGTCGCGTCCTCTTTCTCTGGCGTCCAAGAGGGTTTAGCAAAGATGTACATCAAGCGGTGGCGCCAATTTTCTGCCGACATAACCTGCCGCCCAATGTGCGCGAACTGATGTAAATTGGCCCATAAAGGATTCCAACTTTCAATGGGCTTTCGAATGCCATAAATGGGCTTTTCATCATCGCGTTCATCGGCGTAAGTACCAAACATTCTGTCCCAAAACGAAAAAACACCGCCGTAGTTTTTGTCAATGCAGTAATCATTCTGGCCATGGTGTACGCGGTGATTGGAAGGTGTGACCACCACATACTCTAGCCAACCTAATTTTCCAATGAGTTGAGTGTGCACCCAATACTGATATATGAAATCAATCAAACCCACCACCACAAATACCTTGACTGGGTATCCCAACAAAGCCAAAGGAATGTAGAAAATCCAACGGAACAGGAAACCAGTAGAAGACTGCCGCAAGGCAGTTGAGAGATTGAATTCTTCACTGCTGTGATGCACCACGTGAGAGGCCCATAAAATGTTGACTTCGTGGCCAGTGCGATGCACCCAGTAATAGCAAAAGTCGTATAGTAAAAAGGCACTGATCCAGGTCATGGGGTTGGACACATCCCATGTGTAGGCACCAAAGCGATCAGAGATGAGGGTGAACATGATCACACTGATCAAGCCACCAATGGCTTTAGAGAACTCACTCATGATGCCCACGTTGATTGACGTGAGGCTGTCTTTTAACCTGTAAACGCTGACGCCCCTTGAATGGGCAACCCATAGCTCTAGCAAAATAAGGAGCAAGAAAACGGGAACAGCAAATGCAATGGGATTCATGAGTTATCCATTTTCAAAGCAGATCGAAATTGATCCCAAAAACTGCTGCACAGACACATATGGCGTGCAGCAATCCAAGCATAGAGCAGCTGTCGCTAAGCTACTATAGGGA